>CAJFFD010000016.1 GCA_904373255.1 uncultured Clostridia bacterium
GATACGAATCCAAATCGTCCGGAAGTTCGGGTATATCGGCGGAAATTTTGATCGACGCCGTTCCCTTTACGGAAAATTCTATCGTCTGCGCCTCTTCGGTATCCGATGCGGGGATTTCGATGGCTCCCGCGATATCGATGTTGGCTGCCGCCTGCGCAAAAGTTCCGTCTTTGTCGATGTACAGGTACACTTCGAGCACGTTGCTCGTAAAGGTAGCGGGCGCGCTTTCCGCCGTCGATCCGCCGAGTATCTCCGCAAGGACGGCGTCGAACGTTTCTTCCGTGGCGCTGATTTTGAGCTTCGTGCCGGAGGAGAGGTCTGCCTCCACTTTTAAGGACAATTCCGCGGCGGCCTGCTGCAAAATTGCGGCAATTTCTGCGGAGGGCGCCGTTTCCGTTTCGAGCGCGCCTTCGGCGGCGAACGTCGCCGTTCCGCCCGTCAGTCCCCCGAACAGGGAGGAGATATCGAATTTGATTTTGCTCTCCGCGGCGGTTTCCTCGTCCGGCGCCTTTACCGAGCCGCCGAAGTAGAAGTACTGCGCGTCGTTGTATACGCTGCCTTCGAGGTTGATGTCGCTCATGCTCTCGCCCTCGGGTGCTGTAAAGGAAAAGTTGACGGAACCCGCCCCGCTTATCGCTTCGGCGTTCATTCCGAACTTGTATTCGGCGTCCCCGCCGGCGGAGATGTTCTCGTCTCCGTTGACGGCGGAAAATTCAAAGCCCGCCGTTGCTTCAAAGCCGAAATCTCCTTTTGCGGCGCAATTGCCGCTGTATTGATACCTCAATTATAGTATATATAGATGAATATGTCAATAGCGCGCTCAAAATTTCAATGCGGCATAAAGGAACCGGAGGATTCAAAGCGGCTTTATTCGTCCGCGAGCACGTCCTGCATGTCGTATTTCCCGGCGGGCTTTCCGCACATGAATTTCGCCGCTTTCACCGCGCCCGCCGCAAACACCTTTTTGCTCCGCGCGCTGTGCGAAATTGTTATAATCTCGTCCTCGCCCGCGAACATCACCTCGTGCTCGCCCACGATATTGCCTCCGCGCACCGCGTGGATGCCGATCTCCGCCTTTTTGCGCGCGCCGCACATCCCTTCGCGGCCGTAAACGTATTCCTTTTCGCCGCCGAACGCCTCGTTCACGCTCTCGGCGAGCATGAACGCCGTGCCCGAAGGCGCGTCCTTTTTCAGGTTGTGGTGCCGCTCGACGATCTCCACGTCGAACTTTTCGCCCAGAACTTCCGCGACCTTCTTTACCAGCTTTTGCAAAAGGTTGATGCCCACGGAGAGGTTCGCCGTCTTGAAGAGGGGGATTTCCTTCGCCGCCTCGTCGATTTGTTTCAGCTGCGCTTCGGTGTATCCCGTCGCCGCGAGGATGACCGCCGCGCCCGTGCGCTTGGCGTACGCGAGCACGTTGCCGAGGTTCGCCGCGCTGGAAAAATCGATCACCACGTCCGCCTTTTCCGCCTTGTCGAACCCCGCATGTACGGGAACGCCGCACAGTTCGCCCTCCGTAAGGTCGACGCCGCCGACGCACTCCGTGTCCGCATCCTCGTTTACAAGTTCGAGTACGTTTCTGCCCATATGCCCCAAGATACCGCTGATCAGAATTTTAATCATATCGCTCCTTTGTGCCGCGTTTTTCGCGGACGTATCGTCAATTTTGCGCCGAAAGCGCCCGATTTTATTGCAGAGAGCCGAGCAAGAATATGCCCGGCTCCGTAAGTTTATGCCTTTACTTTCAACCCGAAACCGACGAGCGCCTCGCGCACGATCTCCTTGTGCGCGGGTTCGAGTTCGGTCAGGGGCGGGCGGGGAATGCCTCCGTCCAGCCCGATCATGTCCGCCGCCGCCTTCGCGGGGATGGGGTTCACCTCCACGAACATCGCGTCGATGACGGGCAGCATCCTGTCCTGAATCTCGTTCGCCGCCGCCAGATCGCCCGCCTTTACGAAGTTATACAGCGCCTTCGTCTCCTTCGGAATAATGTTGGAGGCTACGGAGATAAGCCCCGCCCCGCCGATGGCGAGGATGGGCAGGTTCAGGTTGTCGTCGCCCGAATACAGGTCGCACTTGCCGCGGATGCGCCGCGCCGTTTCGCAGATCTGCTCCATATTGCCGCACGCTTCCTTGATGCCCGCGATATTTTTGAGGGAGGCGATGCGCTCCATGGTCGCGGGCAGGATGTTCACGCCCGTGCGCGGCGGCACGTTATAGCAGATGATGGGGATGTTCACCGCGTCGGAAATCGCCTTATAGTATTCGTAAATGCCGTTTTGGGTGCATTTGTTGTAGTAGGGGGTCACGGCGAGCAGACCGTCCGCGCCGAACGCTTCCGCCTTTTTGCTTGCTTCCACCGCGTGCGCGGTGCAATTGGAGCCGCTCCCGAACACGATCTTTGCTCGGTGCGCGATCTTTTCGACGGAAAAGCGCATCACCTCTTCCTTTTCCGCTTCGGTCATGGTCGCAGGTTCGCCCGTCGTACCCAGAATAACGAGCGCATCGGTGCCGTTTTCGATCTGGAATTCGATCATTCTCCCGAATGCGTCGAAGTTGACCTTTCCGTCTTTGCCGAACGGCGTGATCATCGCCGTTGCCGTTCCGTTGAAGAAATTCAGCATGGTTCCTCCCTTTTAAGGATTCTGTTTTCCGCCCGAACGGGCGGGTTGCAGCCGCGGATTGCACGTTTTCCGCCGTGCCGCGCGGCAGTCAGATGCCCGCACGCCGCGGTTCGTCTCCGCCTCGTTCAGTCGAGGTATCCCTTCGCCGCGAGCAGCTCCGCCATCAGCACCGCGCCGCCCGCCGCGCCGCGCAGCGTGTTGTGCGAAAGGCACACGAATTTGTAATCGAATACGATGTCCTCGCGCAGGCGTCCCACCGAAACCGCCATGCCGTTTTCGAGCATGCGGTCGAGCTTCGCCTGCGGGCGGTTGTCCTCCTCGAAATAGTGCAGGAACTGCTTGGGCGCGGAGGGGAGGTTCAGCCTCTGCGGCTCTCCCGAAAATTCCGCCCACGCCTGCAAAATTTCCTCTTTCGAGGGCTTTTTGTCGAAGGAAACGAACACCGCCGCCGTATGCCCGTCGGAAACGGGCACGCGCAGGCACTGCGCCGTGATCTTCGGGCTGTCCGTGCAGGCGATTTCCCCGTTTTCGATATGCCCCCAGATTTTCAGCGGCTCGCGCTCGGATTTCTCCTCTTCGCCGCCGATGTAGGGGATGATGTTGTCCAGAATTTCGGGCATGCGGTCGAACGTCTTGCCCGCGCCGCTGATCGCCTGGTAGGTGGAAACGGCAACTTTGGAAACGCCGTACTTCATCAGCGGGTGCAGGGCGGGAACGTAGCTCTGCAGCGAGCAGTTGCTCTTGACGGCGATGAAGCCGCGCTTCGTGCCCAGCCGCTTTCTCTGCGCGGGGATGATCTCCGCGTGCTGCGGGTTGATCTCGGGGATGATCATGGGCACGTCGGGCGTGAAGCGGTGCGCCGAGTTGTTGGAGATGACGGGCACTTCCGCCCTGGCATACTTCTCTTCGAGAGTCTTGATCTCGTCCTTTTTCATATTGACGGCGCAGAACACGAAATCGACCATGCCCGCGATCTTATCGACGTCTTTTTCCGCGTCGAGCACGACCATATCCGCGAATTTTTCGGGGATGGGGGAGGTCATCGCCCAGCGCCCCGCAACGGCGTCGCGGTATTTTTTGCCCGCGGAAGCGGGGGATGCGGCGAGCGCCGCAACGCGGAACCAGGGATGGTTTTCCAGGAGCAGGCAGAACCGCTGTCCTACCATGCCCGTAGCGCCGATAACGGCGACGTTGTACTGTTTCATTTTCGATCTCCTGTACGGTAATAAATTTTTCGCTGTGTGAAATTTTTTGCCGTGCGCCGGCAGCTGCTCCGGGCGGTAAAGAAAAAACGGCGCCGAAAAGAGGCACCGTAACAGGCAGAAAATCGCGGGGCGCACGCGGGTGCGTCGGATACTGCGCTAAAATAGTGCTCCACTTGCGGTGACAGTCGTGCGGGTGTTCTCCCGTACGCCCGGCGGCGGCGCTTCGGCAGGCGCCGTGCCTCGGCGGGGATGCCCTTTTTTTCCGCCGGGAATGCCGTTCCCCGGTACGGCGGAAATACTCATGCTCGCCCGCTCCTCTATTCAGCATAAGAATTTTACCATACAAAAGCGCAAATGTCAAAGAATTTTTTTGCTTCGGGCGGGATATTTAATTGAAATATTTTCCGATTTATAGTAGAATATAAGGCAACGAACGTTGCGGGCGTCGCCCCGCACAGAACGGAGGAATTATGGCGCAAGGCGAAAAGAAAGGATTTATAGCCAGAATGCTCGAGGGAAAGGAGCGCGACGAAAATTATGCGCGCAGTACGCTCCCGTCCAACCGCTGGGCGCTCTTTTGGGATATTTTCAAAGGCAGGCTGGGGAAGCTGGTCATCGTCAATCTTCTGATGCTCATTTTTTTCATCCCCATGATCGCCGTTTTTGTTTTCCGGTATATGTACACGACGGTGCAGGGCATGATGATGCCCTTTGCCAGCTGGGTGGGCGTCGGGTATACCCCCGTTCCCAACCTCATCGGCATGCCGCAGCAGATCGTTCTGTCGACCAATCTGTTGTTCGGCGCTTTCCTTCTCGTCGCATCCTTCATAGCGGCGGTCGGCATATCGGGCGGCATCTACGTCATCCGCAACATGGTATGGACGGAGGGCATCTTCGTCGCCAACGATTTCTGGCGCGGCATTAAAATCAACTTTATCGTCGTGCTGCAATCCACCGTCTTTTACGGCGTGATGCTGTACCTGTTCACCATCTCCATCAACTGGTCGCAGTATATGCTTGCGGTCGGCACGGGAAACGCCGTACTCAATAACATTTCCATCGCGCTTTCATATATTGCGATCGGAATTGTCACGCTCATGTTCCTGTGGATGCTGTCGATGGGCGGCAACTATAAACTCAAATTTTTCCAGCTTCTGAAAAACTCCTTCCTGATGACATTCGGGTTGATTTTCCAGAATGTGTTCTTCGTCGTTCTGATGGCGATCCCCGTCATTCTCGTGCTTTTAGGCTCCTTTTTCCAGATGATCGGGTTCGTTATTCTGGTTTTGTTCGGAATTTCGTATATGCTCCTCGTTTGGTTCAACTATTCGCAGTGGGCGTTCGATAAATTCTTCGAATCCAAGCGCGAAGGCGGCAAGGTCAACCGCGGCATCTATGCCAAGGTCGGCAAGGGCGGCGAACAGAGCAAAGCCGTGCAGGAGTATCAGGCTTCCATCGAGGCGGCAAGGAGCGTCAAGTCCGACCTTTCCTCCCGCCCCATCAAGCCGATCACAGACGATCTGAAGGTGTATGAGCTGCCCGAATCCTATTCGCGCGAGGATCTTGCGAAGCTGCGCGAATCCAAGAACAAGATCGTCGAGGACACCGAGCAGTACGCCGAGGAGCATAAGGACGACGAAAAGTACGTCGTCTACAACGCCCAGTTCGAAAAGCCGAAAGAGGAAGAAGCGGACGAAAAGGGCAAGAAAAAGAAGAAGCTCAAAAAATCGGACGGGCAGGGCGAAGGCGAGGACGCGCAATGAGCCAAGCGTACGCCGGTCTTGCCGACTGGTTCGAATATCTCAATTCCGACTGCGACTATGATTCATGGTCGCAGTACTTATATGAGCGCCTCCGTTCGCTCGGCGTTTCGGGCGGCAGGGGACTGGACATCGGCTGCGGCAGCGGTCGGTTCTGCCGCGATTTCGTCCGCCGCGGCTTCGACATGACGGGTTACGACGTCAGCCCCGCCATGCTCGCCAAGGCGGAACAGCTCTCGGCGAGTGAGGGGGTGTTCCCCCGTTACATTCTCTCTGACGCGCGGAAAATAAAGACGCTCGGCGGCAGGGCGGACTTCGCGCTGTGCGTCAACGACTGCGTCAACTACATCCCGCAGGCGGATATTCCCCGCTTTTTCGCGCGCGTCGCCGGCTGCCTGAAAAAGGGCGGGGCGTTCCTGTTCGACGTATCCTCGGCGTATAAGCTGCGCGAGGTGGTCGGGAACAACTCCTTCTGCGAGGACAGGGAGGAGGTCGCCTGGATGTGGTTCAACACCCTGCATCCCGACCGCGTGGAGATGGACTTCACGCTGTTCGTGCGGGGGGAAGACGGGCGCTTTACCCGCGAGGATGAGCGGCATACGCAGTACATTCACGAGGAAACCGATTTGCGCCTTGCGGCGGAGGGGGCGGGTTTTTCCGTCCGCGCCGTCGAGGGCGCTTCGGGCGATTCTTCCGACAAGATGCGGCAGAATTTTTTGTGCGTGCGGGCGTGACCGCACTTCGCTTTACGGCGGCAAAGCCGCGTTTGAGGTGATTATCTATGAAAAAAGAGGACGCGCTTCTGCGCGGTTTGGTATACAACGACGAGGTATCCGTCTGCGTGGCGGACACGACAAAGCTCGTAAACGAAGCGATCCGCATCCACGATTTGTCCGCCCTTTCGGCGGCGGCTCTGGGCAGAACGCTCACGGCGGCGGCGTATATGTGTTCCTCCCTTAAAGAGGAGCGGGGCGCCCTGTCCGTCACCATCAAGGGCGGCGGCATCGGCGGAACAATCTGCGTCAGCGGCGACAAGGCTCTGCACATGCGCGGGTACATCGAAAACCCGCACGCTCAGCTCCCGCCCAACGCGCAGGGAAAGCTCGACGTGGGCGGCTGCGTGGGCAAGGACGGGTATATCTCGGTGGTGCGCGACGACGGCGACAATGTTCCCTTCGTCGGCACGACGGAGCTTGTGAGCGGCGAGATCGGCGAGGACTTCGCGGCGTATTTCGCATACAGCGAGCAGATCCCGACGGCGGTCGCCGTAGGCGTGAAGATCGGCACGGACGGCACCTGCCTGGGCGCGGGCGGCGTATTTTTGCAGCCGCTGCCCGGCGCGAGCGAGGAGAGCATTCGCAAAGCGGAGGAGATCATCGGCAGATTCTCCGCGGTCAGCTCGCTCATGGAGAAGATGACGGCGCAGGAAGTTCTCGAACAGTATTTCGGCGCGGTTAAATTTTACACGGAAAAACCCGAATATAAGTGCAGTTGCAGCAGACATTATATAGAGGGGATCCTTGCGGCGATGGGGGAAAAGGAACTGCGTTCCATCCTCGAGGAGCAGGGCGAGATCTCCGTTTACTGCCACTATTGCAACACCGATTATAAATTTTCCCCGCAGGAAGTGGAGGAGCTGATCGTCCGCATGCGCGGCGATACATAATTGAGGTCACGAATGGAAGAAAAGGTAGTACAATTCGATCTGGCGGCGGAAAAATTGCTTGAAATGGCGGACGCCCGCCTGGACGAAGGGGATCACCTCGCCGCGCTGCGCCTGCTCCACAAATCGCTGGAGCTGTACGGCCCGGGCGCGGACGAATACGTTTCCCTCGCCGACGCGTACGACGAAATGGAAATTTTCGAGCTTTCCGCCAATTGCTGGTTTTCCTATCTGGATATCTGCCCCGAAGAGGAGGCGGTTGACGCCTACGAGGGGTTGGCGGCGTGCTTTTACAATATGGGAAACGAACCTGTCGCTCTGTATTATTATAATAAAATGATGCGCGACAAATTCGTTTCTCCCGCAAACAATACGGAGATGGGCGAACTGTTCGAGCAGCCTCCCCGGCGCAGGTTCCGCATCAGCTGGCCGCCCGAGCGCGCCGATTATTCGGGCGATATTGACGAAGGTCTGCGTGCGCTGAAGAGCGGCAAGTATGACGTCGCCCGCGCCTGTTTCAACCGCGTGCATCCGAAATCGGATTACTATATCTCCGCGCGCAACTATCTGGCGGTGTGCTGCCTGCTTGAAGGCAAGCCGGAGGAAGCGGAGCGGGAGTGCCTTTCCGTTCTCGCCGAACAGCCGAACAATGTGCAGGCGCTCTCCACCTATGCCGCCGTTCTCACCGAACAGGAGCGGCGGGAGGAGGCGTACCGTGCGGCGGTCAGGCTCGCGGCTTTGGAAACGGAAAATCCCGACGAGCTGTACAAAATTGCGACCGTCTGCTGCGAAAACGGACTGTACGAACAGGCATACGAAAAATTCTGCATTCTGGAACAGTCTGTCAGCTACGACCTGACGCTGCTGTACTTCAAGTCGGTTGCGGCGCTGCGCTGCGGCAAAGTGAAGGAAAGCCTCGCCTCCTTCGGCAAAATTCTGGACATCTATCCGGATGCCGCCGTGGCGCGCTATTACTTCCGCGAGGTGCGCGACTATGCGGAAAAGGGCGGAACGCCCCCGCAGACGAGCTTTTTCTACCGCGTTCCCGACGAGGAGCGGGCGCGCCGCACCGAGTTTCTGGCAACGCTCGCGCAGCTGAAAAGCGCGGAACTGCGCGCTTATTGTGACGAGGCGGACATCACCGAACTTCTGGAATGGGCGTTCGACGAGGGCGACGGGCAGGAAACGGAGCTGCAGCTTTTGGCAATGGCTGTCGCCGTCGGCGGCGGCATGGACGGATTTATCCGCAGCTTTCTGCTCGATTCCACCGCGAACGACGCCGTCAAATTCGAAACGCTCCGCCGGCTGTGCGCGCGCAACAAAAAGGACGAATTCGGCATCGTTACGGGCGACCTTTACCGCCGGCTGCCGATGGAAAAACTCGTTACCGGCCGCGTCGCCCATACGAAATTCGTGCAGGCGTATGCCCTCTGCTTTTCGCGGTTTGCGCCGCTGGGAGAGGGGAGCGCGGCAGAATTTTGCCTTACGTCGCAGGAGATTTACGCCGCTCTCGAGCGGGAAGGGCAGCTTGCGCTCGCGCACGACGTCGAAAGCCTTGCCTGCGCTGTTTATTTGGCAACCGTACCCGCCGCCATCAAAAAGACGCGCACGCTTCTGAAATACCTGGGCGCGGAAGCAGATACGGTCGCCCGCATTCTGAGCGTCGTCAACGGCGTTTCCGCACGGGCGGAGGCGGCAGCGGCAGACGCGTCCGCGGGAGCCGAAGGGGACAAAGTGGAAAAAAACGAGGAGAACAACGATGAAACTCATTGATTTCGACGATAAATTCAACCGCAAACTGGCAAAATATATCGAAAAGCATGCGGGCGAACGCACCGAAGAGGAGTGGGAAAACTACATCGCCGAGGCGTACGGCAAATTCGGCGATACCTATCTGGGCGAGATCGGCAAAACGCCGCGGCAGTACTTTGCGGAGATGAGCGATTCCGCGCTGGTGGAAACGCTCAAAGAGTATCTTTTGCAGGATATTTCCGTGCCGGATATTCTCTGCGAGGAACTGGAATCGCGCGGGGTATTCCCCGAACTTCTGGCTCTGCTCAACGAAACGGACGAGGAGCTGGTGCATTACGCGCTCAACATCATCGGCTCCGACCCGCGCGCCTTCGGCCGCTACATAGCGATGCTGGCGGACGACGCGTACGACGGGCATATCAAGGATTCGCTCGCCGACCTTCTGAAGGCGCGTGCGGACGATGCGGCGGATGGCGTTCTGCCCCTCGTCGGCACGGAAAGCGAGCCGTATGCGCTGGAGATCCTCTCCAAGGTACAAAAGAGGGACGACCGCGTTTACAACGCCCTTCTGAACGCCTTTAAGGGCGCGGACGATGCGGATGCGCCGCTGTATGCGGGGTATCTCGCCTCCTATGGAGACGAGCGCGCCCTGCCTTCCCTCCTCGCCGCGATCGAGCGGGAGGACATCGGATTTGTGCTGTTTCAGGAACTCAAATTCGCCATCGAGGCGCTCGGCGGCGAGTACGAGAAGGAGCGCGACTTTTCAAACGACCCCGCCTACAAAAAGATCATGGCGGCGGGCGGCGGCACCGATATTTTCGGCGGAAAAAAATCATCCTGACAATGTTGTTCTGCGCCCGCGTTTTGCGGGCGCTTTCGGTTTTTGCGGGCGATTGCGCCGCGCGCCGAACGTGTGCGGGTGTGCAAGTTTTCATTTGCGCCGGAATTTAACGGAGTTTTACGCCGCCGAACACATCGCCGCGGTATAATAGTGTTATGCTGAACGAAAAGAAGGGGCGCTTCACGCCCGCGCAGAAAATCATCATAGCCGCGCTCGCCGCCTGCCTCGTATGGTTGCTCGCGCAGGTGCCGTTCCTCGCCGAATACCTGTTCGCGCGGGGAGTCACGCGCTGGGCCGAAGGGATCATATCCGCTGTCACGGGTATTTTTCCTTTTTCCTTCTACGAAATCGTCGCGGTTCTTCTCATCCTTGGCGCGGTTGCCTTAGTTCTTTACATCTGTATGCACCTCTCCCGCGCGCAAAGAAAAAAATTATTGCCTGTCCTGCGCCGCCTCGCCGCAGCCGCCGCGGCTGTATTTTTTGCGTTCTGCCTGCTGTACGCGCCGCTGTACAACCGCACGGGCGTATCTTCGGCGCTCGGTCTGCCCGACGTGCAGCAAGTCACGGAGGAGAACGCTTACGCCGCCGCGGAGTACTATGTGGAGCGGCTCAATGCCCTCGCCGACGATTTCGGGCGGGACGGGGAGGGGAACATTCTGCCGGAGCAATCCTTTGCGGAAACGGCGGAGCTTCTGAATGCGCGGTACGATTCCCTGCAAACCGATTATTTTTCGCCTTACACGGTGAACCCGAAGGCGGTCGCGCTGTCCGTGCCGATGAGCTATCTGGGCATTACGGGTATCTACTTTCCGTTCACGGGGGAGGCGAACGTCAACGTGAATATTCCCGCCTATGAGATACCCGTCACCATGGCGCACGAAATGGCGCACGCGAAGGGCGTCGCGCGGGAGAACGAGGCGAACATCGCCGCGTATGTTCTGTGCATCATGGCGGAAGACCCGTACCTGCAGTACAGCGGGTTGATGAACGCCGCCGCGGTGCTGATCAATTCCCTTCCCGAGGAAGAATACGAGGAACTGCGCTCCCGCCTCGCCCCCGAAGTTTTAAAGGAGTATTCCAACGCGGGCGCGCACTACGCGCAATATGACGGTTGGATCGATAGTCTTTCTTCCTTCGTCAATGATCTGTTTCTGAAGTCGAACGGCGTTCCGGGCGGCACGCGCAGCTACGGGCAGACGGCGCAGAGTCTCGTTGCGCTGTATGTAAAGCTGTGCGGATAGCGCCGCAAGCGGGGGGAGCCGGAATGCCTGCCCGCTCTGGCGCAGCGGGGTGCGCGGCGCACTTCTTGCGGGCATTTGCGGTTTCAGTCCGCCCGTGCGCCGAGGATATGTATTGCCCGCATCCGTTCAAACGAATAGCTCGAAAGGGGGCGGGCATAGGCGTCGAAGGAGTGCGCAGCCACGAGCGGAACGCCTCCGAAAAAGCCGACGGCGAGGAGGGAATGGTAAAAATCTCCGCCCGTTCGCCCGAGCTGGATAACGTCGCCGGGCTGCAGCTGTACAAGGGGTATTTCCTCCGCATAGGGGCCGGCGCCGTCGTTTGCGGTGAGAAAATTGTATAAAAATTCCACGCCCGTCCAGGATGCCGTGCGGTCGTTTGCCGAGCGGTAGTACCAGCCGAACACGGGCGTAAAGTTCATAACCCGGCACCCCGCGAACAGGCATTGCGAAACGAAGTTCGTGCAGTCGCCGCCGATTTGCCCGAAGTCGTAATAGGCGGGGTTGCGCCCGAACGCCCAACGCCGGGCATACAGCACGGATTGTTTTCTGTTATAGCCGATTTCGCGCATACTGTATTGTATTCGCCGCGGGGCAGGTTTGTTTCTTTTCTTGAGGAAAACGGAAAATTGTTAAAAAAAATTTACAAAAAGATTACATTTTTCGGCGCAGATGTTGACATATGATTGCATTTATGCTATTATAAAACCCCGAGGTCAAAAATGTTACAGGAATTTATCGTAGGAGAACTGATCAAGGCGAGGAAGGCGATGGGCATGTCGCAAAAGGAACTTGCGCAGCGCTGCGGGCTGCCGCAGTCGACCGTCGGCAGAATCGAAGCCGGGTTGGTGGCTCCGAATATGCTCACCCTGGCAAAGATCGCCGAGGTACTGCAGATGGAAATAGCTGTCCGCCCGAAGGAACGCCGCGGCACTGTCTGACGGGGCGTTTTACCGTGCGGGCATGGCGTTGTTTTACCGGGAAAGGCGGAGCCGCCCGTAAATCCGGCGCCGAAGACCGGAACATTGCGCCCTTGAACGGGGCATACGAGAGAGCCGGATATGGATATTTTGAAATATGTATTGAATTTAATAAAAGACTACTGGTTTTTCGGCGGGTTGCCATCGTCGGCGGAACTGTACCTGAGGGTATTGGTCGCCTTTAACGTCGTGTTCGGGTTGTTGATCCTGGTGATGTACTTCCATCAGGGATTTTACACTTTTTTCGCCCTGTTCACGCGAGCCAAAAAATGGCGGGAGGCGAAGGTGCGGCATAAATATGCCTACCTGATCTGCGCGCACGACGAGGAAAAGGTGATCGGCAACCTGATCGACAGTATTTTCGCACAGGATTATCCGAAGGATCTGATGAAGGTATTCGTATGTGCAGATAATTGTACGGACGATACGGCAAAGATCGCGCGAGAGCGCGGCGCGGTGGTATTCGAGCGCTATTCCAACGAACGGGGCAAGAGTTATGCTTTGGACTATATGATCAAGCGCGTCCTTGCCGAATATGCGGAGGAAAAGTTCGATGCGGCTTTCGTCTTCGATGCGGATAATCTCGTCACGGCGAATTATACGGAGGAGATGAACAAGCTCTACGATGCGGGGTATAAGGTAGCTACTTCCTTCCGCGCTTCGAAAAACGTGGGGCAGAATTGGGTAACGGCGGGTTCCTCTTATATGTTTTACAGGGAGTGCGCGCTCGTACACCATTCGCGTTCAAAGTTGGATTTCGGTACATATGTTTCGGGAACCGGGTTTTATGTGGCGATGGAACTGCTTGAAGAAATGGGCGGCTGGAACTACCACACGATCACGGAAGACATTGAATTTTCCCTCGATTGCGCGTTAAAGAAAATCAAGATCGGCTACAATGAGAACGCGGTATTTTACGACGAGCAGCCGCAAAAGCTCCGCGATTCCTGCGCGCAGCGCCTGCGCTGGTGCAGGGGAATGCACGAGTGCTTCAATAAGTATTATTTTAAGGAATTTAAAAATACGGTAAAATCGGGGCTGGGGCCGATCCGATTCGAAATGTTCGTGCATGTATGTCCGCTGTCCGTCATCAGTTTTGTCTGGACGATTCTGTATCAGCTGTTGCTGGCTGCGGCGGTGTTCGGCGGAAAATTTTCGGCTTCGGTGGAGCATTGGTACATAACGATGGCGCTGCCTTCCTTCGGCATATCGGTGGCGGGGATGTATCTCGCGCTCGTGGCGTGCGCATTCATTTTCGTCGGAAAAGCGTGGAAGCGCATCGACATGCCTGCATACAAAAAAATATTTTACTGCTTCACATTCCCGGTAATTTTCACTTTAGGCGTACCTATTTGGTCGGTCGCGATCTTCAAGAAGGTGCGCTGGACGAAAATTCCGCACACGGTCAGCAAAAGCATCGGAGATTTCGGAACGAAATAACGCTTGAGAAAACAGCCGCCGCCCGTTCGGGCGGCGGCTGCTGCTTGCCGTTATTTTTTTCCGTTCCAGCAATAAGTGCAGAATTTGCAGGCGGGCATGCCCGTCGAACCGAGCATGTCGTCCAAGCGGTGGTATTTGAGGGTCGTAAATCCGATGTCTTTGCGGATCGCTTCAACCATCGCCGCATATTGTGCAGAGTCGGGGTCGGTATAAGGCGCGATGTCCGCGTTTTCTCCTTCCAGCTCGGCAATCTTCCGCCGTGCGATCAACTCCATTTCGGAAGTCGAGCGGGAGAAATTCAGGTAGGGGCAGCCGTACAGCAGGGGCGGGCAGGCGAGGCGTATGTGCAGCTCCTTTGCTCCGCTGTTGTACAGGAAATCTGCCGTCCCGCGCAGCTGCGTGCCGCGCACGAGCGAATCGTCGATCAGCACAAGTTTCTTGCCGCGGATGAGCGATTCGATGGGTACCAGCTTCATATGCGCAATCAGGTCGCGTCGCGTCTGGTTGGCGGGCATAAAGGAACGCGGCCAGGTATGCGTGTACTTGACGAAGGGTCGCACGAGCGGAATTTTGGAGCAATTTGCGTATCCCACGGCGTGCGCCGTACCCGAATCGGGCAGGCCCGCCACGCCGTCCGCCTCCACATTGTCCCTGCGGGCGAGCGCCGCGCCGCAGTTGTAGCGCATCTGCTCCACGTTCAGCCCCTCGTAAGAGGAGGCGGTAAAGCCGTAGTACACCCACAGGAAGGTGCAGATCTTCATCTCGTCGTGCGCGGGAGAAACGATCTCCGCTCCGTCGGGCGTGATAAAATCGATTTCGCCCGGCCCGAGTTCGCGCACTGCCTTGTATCCGAGGTTGAGATAGGCAAACGATTCAAAGGTCACGCAATAGGAATCCCGCTTTTTCCCGAGCGATACGGGAGTGCGTCCGTACTTGTCGCGGGCGGCGTAGATGCCCTCGGGGGTAAGCACGAGGATAGACATGGAGCCGTCGATCGCGTCCTGCGCGATGCGTATGCCTTCGGGGATGGTTGCGCCGCGGTTGATGAGCGCCGCCGTCAGTTCGGTCGCGTTGATGCTTCCGCCGCTCATTTCAAGAAAATGCGTTTTGCCTCCCGCAAACGAGCTTTTTACGAGTTCGTCGATATTATTGATGCGCCCGACCGTCGCGATGGCGAAGTTCCCGAGGTGCGAGCGCACGAGCAGCGGCTGCGGCTCGTTGTCGGAAATGCAGCCGATGCCGAGTTTTCCCTTCATCTCCGTAAAATCCCGCTCGAATTTGGTGCGGAAAGGGGAATTTTCAATGTTATGAATGGCACGGTTGAAGCCGCTGTCGCCGTACACAGCCATGCCGCCGCGCCTTGTGCCGAGGTGTGAATGATAATCCGTGCCGAAAAACAAATCGAATACGCAGTCCTTTTTGGACGCCACTCCGAAAAATCCGCTCAATGTTCTGCCTCCGTAAATAAACAATACTTATCTATTATATCATAAACAAAGGAATATGTCACTCTCCCTGCGGGAGGCTTGAAAAAATTTTTTTCAGCCGCAGGCGATGCGGCGAACTTGCGGCGGAGCGGTTCTTCCCGGGCGGGAGGGTGCGTTTTTCACGTTGTTTATGTTGCAATCTTGCGCGGAATATGATAAAATAAGAATGTTTTGGAGGCAAACCATGTCTATACAGATGAATTCGCATCTTCCCGCTCCCGAAGCGCTCAAGGCGGAACTGCCGCTGTCTTCGGAACTGCAGGCGCTCAAACGCCGCCGCGACGGGCAGATCCGCGCCGTATTCACCGGCGAGTCGGATAAATTTATCGTCATCGTCGGCCCCTGTTCCGCGGATAACGAAGATTCCGTGTGCGATTACGTTTCCCGTCTGGCGCGGGTCGGCGAAGCTCTTTCCGACCGGCTCATCCTTATTCCGCGCATCTATACGAACAAGCCTCGTACGACGGGCGCCGGATACAAGGGCATGCTGCATCAGCCCAGCCCGGACAAGGCGCCTGACCTTCTGCACGGGATTGCGGCAATTCGGAAAATGCATATCCGCGCCATGCGCGAGAGCGGTCTGACAGCCGCCGATGAAATGCTCTATCCCGAAAACCGCAGCTATCTTGACGACCTGCTCTCCTACGAAGCGGTGGGGGCGCGTTCGGTGGAGGATCAGCAGCACAGGCTGGTGGCGAGCGGGATGGATATTCCCGTGGGCATGAAGAACCCGACCAGCGGCGATTTTTCCGTGATGCTCAATTCGGTGCAGGCGGCGCAGTCCGCGCACAGGTTCCTGTACCGCGGGTACGACGTTTCCACGGACGGAAACGAGCTTGCGCACGTCATCCTGCGCGGCGGCGTCGATAAATACGGCACCTGCATTCCCAATTACCACTATGAAGATCTGCTCCGTCTGTTGGAAATGTACGGTATGCGCGGGCTGAAAAACCCTGCGGCGATCGTCGACGCCAACCATTCCAATTCGGATAAGAAGTACAAAGAACAGATCCGCATCGTGGGCGAGGTGATGTACAGCCGCCGCTACAATGCCGACCTGAAAAAACTCGTCAAGGGAGTAATGATCGAAAGTTATATCGAAGAGGGCTGCCAGCCGATTTCCGCGGAGCGCGTATACGGAAAATCGATTACCGACCCGTGCCTCGGTTGGGAGGATACGGAAAAACTCCTCTTCAAAATTGCCGAAGAATGCTGAACAGCTGTTAAAAAGTGCCGCCGTTTCCTGAAAACGGCGGCACTTCCCGTATTTGCCGCTGCTCTGCCCGTATATTTCTTCGCCGGAGGTCGGGCGCGGGCTTGTGTTTGAGCGCCGTATGTGGTATAATAAACGGACAATGAAGGACATTTACATCGTTTTAAGCCAGACGCGTTCCATCGTATCGCGGCTGATACGCCTTGCCACAGGCGATATGTATACGCACGTTTCCATCGGATTCGAGGATGAACCGGGAACGACCTATTCGTTCGGCAGGATTTTTCCGCATAACCCGCTGTGGGGCGGTTTCGTGCGGGAATCGGTGACGTTCGGCACCATGAAGCGCTTCCGCGATGCAGACGCAGCCGCGATCCGCATCCGCATCGAGGACGGGGCATACGAACGGATGCGCAGACATATAGCGGCAATGTACGCGGACAGGCGGCGGTACGGTTATAACTACATAGGTCTTCTCATCGCAAAATTCGGCATTGCGTACCGCTGCGAAAACCGCTATTACTGTTCGGAATTTCTGAAGGAACTGCTGGAAAGGTTCGGAGTCGTCCCGGCGGGCGAGCTTTCGGAGGTCGTCCGCCCCGCCGATTTTCTGAATATCCGCTGCGGCGAGCTTATATACCGCGGCAGTCTGCATAAATTTGCTGCGGCGCAGCGCCGTCGGGCGCTTTTGCCGTGCGGCGAAGAATAGGGGAAAGAACGGGAACGGCGCAAGAACCGCGGGCAGATTTCTGCCCGCGGTTCCCGCTTCTGACATATAAGGGTGCGGCTTCTGCCGCCTGTGAGCCGGTCGTTCCCGCCCGCCGGATAAATCCGCCGGTGCGCCTTTTCGCGAGGCGCCCGGGCGGGGAATCATGTCGCCTTGCTTCGTTCCGCCGCCTGCCCGCCGTGTGCGGCAGGGGATACCGGAAGGCGCTCCGCTGTTTCCGTCGGGGGCAGCTTGCCGCCGACGATGCGCGCGATCTCTTCATGTCCCCGCGCATTGGGATGGATTCCGTCGTCCGAAAGGCAGGCGAGGTAATCGGGCATGAGAAGCATATCCGTCCGGAAATCGATGAACGGGCAGCCGTTTTCCAGAGCCGCTTTCATAACGGCAAGATTGTAGGCTTCCTGGTGCCGTGCGATGTTGGTCACGTCGCCGCGGAAAAATTCCATGACGCGTTCCCCGTCGGCGCGCGCGCTAATCACGTTGCGGAAATACCGCTGCGAGTCGATCGGAGGCAGGGAGAAAAACAGGGGCGTGCGCCCGTGCGTGCGCAGGAGCGCGATAACTTTCCGCAGGATTTCCCCGAACTCGGGCAGCGGAGTATTCGGCGCGTGTGCGGCAAGGGGCGCTTCGGCGACCTCTTCCCAACGATAATCGCAGTCATTTCCGCCGAGTGCTACCGCGAGAACGCTTCCTGGCGGCGTTTCGCGCAGAAAGCGTTCGAAATGCCCCTTTTCCCAGCACTTTTTCAGGGTCTGCCCGTAGGCGGAAAAATTGTCCGTTTCGACCCCGTATCTTTCCGCGAGGATGGTTACGGCGCTCCGCCCGACGCGGCATATGCGCCCGTTTTCCAGATATAAACCTTTGGATATGGAATCGCCGAAAACGGTGATGCGGCTTTGTCTCCAAATGTTTGCCGTGTTCAAAGTTGCACTTTCAGCCATACGATCTCTCCTTCCTCGGTTTTCGGATTATTGCCCGAAAACGCAGGTTTCAATCTCGCCCTGCGAGCGTTTCCGCCGTCGGTTTGCAGCCGGCGGCTTTTCCTTTGTGCGATATAAGGATACAACAAAACGCGGAAGAAGTAAAACTACTTCCTTCCCTTTCGCCTATACAGTTGTTTTTCATTCGGTAGAGTTGCGATCCGGCGGCTCTACTGAGAGTAGAGCCTGCGTTTTTTTGTCGGAAAAAGGGCGGAAAAACGGAAAATTTCACGCCGTTTCCCGAAAAATTGCCGCAGTAACGGTATGCAATCGTTCAAAAGTATGATATAATAGGAACATGAACGATTTGAGAACGGTCGTGGCGAAAAACCTCGTCGAATGCCGCAAGGCGGCGGGGTTCACGCAGCTGCAGTTGGCGGAAAAACTCAATTATTCGGACAAAGCCGTTTCCAAATGGGAGCGGGGGGAAAGCCTGCCCGATATAGCGGTGCTGTGCGCGCTGGCGGAACTGTACGGTGTAACGCTCGATTACCTTGTGCGGGAACATACGCGCAGACCGTCGGTCGGGCGCTATAAAAAGCGCCGCCGCGCCATCGTTTCGGTGATGAGCTGCCTTCTGGTATGGGTGGTCGCCACGGCGGTGTATTCCGTGCTTCTCATCTGCGGCACCCCGGGCGAGCTGTGGCTTGCGTTCATTTGGGCGCTGCCGGCTACGGGCGTCGTCTGCATCGTATTTTCCTGCGTGTGGGGGAACCGCTATCACCGTGCCGTTTCCGTTTCGGCGCTCATATGGATGCTCGCTCTGGCGCTCTTTCTCACCATTCCCGTACAGAATATGTGGCTCGTTTTCGTCGTTTCCGTCCCCGTCCAGGCGCTCGCCGTATTTTGGTTCATTTTACGCAAAAGTCAGAATAACGTTTGCTAATCGGAAGCCTTTATGCTATACTATAACGGAGCGCCGTATGCCCCTTCCGTGCGGTATGGCTGCCTGAACGCCGCCCGCTGCCGCACCTCGCTGTTCGGAACGAAACCGGCGAGCGTCGCGCTTTTCGCGGCTGCCGCATATACTGTATTTGCGGCAAATCCGTATTGCAATACGATGCCCGCACCCGGTGTGGCGGGAGATTCTGCAGAACGCCGGCGGGGCAGCCGCGGAGGTGTGTATGCAGGAAAACAGGGCGGTGATCCGCCTCGGTTCTATTCGCGCCAACGCGCAATATTTTTTATCCCGCGCGCAGGGCGCAAAGCTCTGCGCTGTCGTCAAGGCGGATGCATACGGCCACGGCGCGGTTGCGGTCGCGCAGGCGCTGTCCGGCGTGGCGGATATGTTCGCCGTGGCACTCGTGGAGGAAGGCGCACAGCTGCGCCATGCGGGCGTGCGGGAGGATATACTCGTGCTGTGCCCGCCGCTCGGCGAAGATGACGTCGTGCGCGGCGCGCGACACCGCCTGATCTTCACCGTTTCCGATGCGGAGGATTACCGGCTTCTCGGGCGCGTCTGCGAGCAGTACGGTATTTGCGTTTCCTGTCATATCAAAGTCAATACCGGCATGAACCGCTTCGGATTCGACGCGGATGCGTTTGACAAATTTCTTGCGGGGCGATTGTCCGGGCGCGTGCGGGCGGAAGGCATCTATTCGCATTTTTACCGCCCCGAAGACGCGGAAACGGCGGAAAAACAGTTTGCGCGCTTTCAGCGGTTTTGTGCGCCCGCCGAACGCGCGTTCGGTTCGTTGCTGCGGCATATCGCCGCTACGGGCGGGGTGCTCGCTTCGCCCGTATACTGCCTCGATATGGTGCGCGTCGGCATCGGTCTGTACGGCTATCTTCCCGAAGGGTTCTTCCTTCCCGCGGGGACGTTGCACCCCGCGCTGTCCGTCAGCGCGCAAGTCGCGTGTGCGCGGGAATATCGCGGCGGCGGAGCGGGTTACGGCGAATATATTCCGCAGGGGAAAGACCTGTGTGTCGTGCGGGCGGGGTATGCCGATGGTTTTTTCCGGGCGAATGCGGGGAAAAACAGTCTCTGTATGGATGCCTGCGTTGAAGAATCGAAGAGGAATAAATATGACGAAGTCTGTATCTTTTCGGATGCGGACGCGTATGCGCGGCGGCACGGCACCATCTCGTACGAGGCTCTCGTGAACGTCGGGCGGAGGGCGGTCAGGGAGTATGTCAGCGGAGAAGACGAATAACGGCGCCGCGGCGGGGCGGATTCCGGTTACGGAGGAAAAGCGCCTCCTGCGGTCAAGGATGAAGGCGCTGCGCGCCGCGGCGCCCGACCGTGCGGAGCGGGATAAACGGATTTTTGAAAACCTGTTTGCATACCCTGCGTTTGCGGGGGCGCAAAGTGTTTTTATCTACTGTTCGCTGGCGGAGGAGGCGGATACCCGCCGCATCATCGGCGAACTTCTCGCGCGCGGCAAACGGGTATACCTGCCGCGCACGGAGGGGAAGGAAATGATCGCCGTGCGCTATGAAGGCGGCGGGCTTTGCCCCGGGAAATTCGGCGTATCCGAACCCGAGGGCGAAGAATCGGAGGACAAGCCCGAAGTTTGCATCCTGCCGCTGCTGGCGGCGGACGGGCAGTTCCGTAGGCTCGGGTACGGCGGCGGGTATTACGATAAATACCTTTCCGGCAAAGGAAAGGGTATGCGGAAAATCGGGATATGCTACGATTTTCAGCTGACAGACGGGTTGCCGTCGGAAGAGCACGATGTGCTTCTTGACGCGCTCGTAACGGACGCGCGCATCCTCGTGCGCGGAACATCGGAGGTTTTATGAAAACGATCGGCAAAATTATGTGGAGCATTCTCGAATATCTGCGCCGCGCGGCGACGCCCTTTTTTATCAGCCTGATGTTCGGGATGACGATGCTTGCCGTTTCCTCCATCGAAAATCCGGAACTGAAAATCATTCTGATGTTCCTGTTGGTGGCGGGCGACGGCGTGCTTGTCTTTGTATTGTTGCGCGTCATGGGCGAGAATGCCTATAAGATGAAGACGACCGGGCAGATGATCCGCGAAAACCGCCCGACCGGCTCGGCAGATTCAAGCACTTACCGCCCCTGCAAAGAATACCGCTGGTATAAAGGCGCGGTGATCGGTCTGCTCGTCTGTGCAATTCCCGCCGTGCTTGTGCTGGTGAGCGCGTTGGGCGAAAATCTGGTCGCGCGCGTGGTGCTTATGCTGCTGTGCGGTTGGTGCTATCTGCCCGTGTTTGCCATCTATCAGGTCGCATTTTCGGGCATGGAGGCAGACGCGCTCGTTGCGGCGTACGGATTTTCTTCCCTTTGGTGGAGCTTTGTCCTGCTCGGCGCGTATCTTGCTGTTATGATCGTGGGGTATGCGGTGGGCGCCTCGCGCGAAAAGACCCGCCAGTACATCATGGCGATGCAGACGGAGTCCATCGAAGAGGGTATTGCACGGCATCAGAAGCAGGTGGAAAGCGGCAGAAAATTCACGCCGCCGAAGCAAAAGAAGTCTGCCGGCAAGGGCAAAGGAGCAAAAAAACATTGAGGATCATCGGCGGAAAATACCGCGGCAGGGTTCTGACCGGATTCAAGGGGTGGGACATCCGTCCTACGTCAGACCGGGTGAAGGAATCGCTGTTCAATATACTTGCCCCCGAAATCAGCGGGGCGAACGTGCTCGACCTGTTCTGCGGCAGCGGCAGCGTAGGGTTGGAGGCGATCTCGCGCGGGGCGGATCTGGTCGTGTTCAACGATGCTTCCAAGGACAGCCTTGCCGTGCTGAAAAAGAATCTCGCCCTGATCGGAGCCAATGCGCCCGTATACAATCTCGATTTCAGGGCGTTTCTGGAACGGATCGACATTACTTTCGACATCATCTATATCGACCCGCCGTACAAGAGCGGGTCGGGCGAGGAGGCGCTGCGGCTCATTGCTTCGCGGCGGCTTCTGAATACGGGCGGCGTGGCGGTCTTGGAGAGCGACAAGCCGTTTGCGGGCGAGATAAGCGAGCTCGTCCGGTACGACGAGCGAAAGTACGGCATAGCGTATCTCACTTTTTTTTCGCCCGATTGACCGGTGTTTCGGGTGACCGGCACAGCGCCGCGTCCGAGCGGCGGAGGGAGGTATTCCAATGAAAAGATGTGTTTTCGCGGGTACGTTCGACCCGCCCACGCTGGGGCATAAAGATATCGTTCTGAAATGCCTGGAACTGTTCGACGAGGTCATCGTCGCAATTCTGATCAATCCGAACAAGCGCCCGCTGTTTTCGGAAGAGGCGCGCCTTGCCATGCTCCGCAAGGTGTTTGCGGCGTATAAAAATGTGCGCGTTCTCGCCTACGACGGACTGACCGTCGACCTTTTGAAGCGGGAGAACGCGAAGTTCTACGTCCGCGGCATCCGCAACGGCACCGATTACGACTACGAAGCGCAGCTCAATTACATCAATATGGATATGTACAAGGAAATGATCACGGTGTTCCTGCCTACGCGGCAGGAATTTCTGCACATCAGTTCCAGCCTGGTAAAGGATGCGCTTAAATTCAATAAAAACGTGGATAAATATATTCCGGAGGAGATACGGGGGGATCTGAAAAAATACATGCAAGAGGCAGACAGACATGTTTAAAAGAGAAGAACTAATCCCTGCGGCGGAGGAGATCCTCGAACGCCTTCCTCTCCCCGCGAAACTGAAACAAATCAAGGCTGAACGCGACAGGCTCGCCTCCGAAGTCATCCGCGGCGAAACGGATAAACTTCTGCTTATCGTGGGGCCTTGTTCCGCGCACGAGAGCAAACCGGTGCTCGACTATGTGGAGCGGCTCGGAAAGCTCAACGAAAAGGTCAAAGACAAGATCGTTCTCGTTCCGCGCATCTACACGAACAAGCCGCGCACCAAGGGCGTGGGGTACAAAGGCATGTTCACCCAGCCCGACCCGCGCAGCAAGGAAGACATATTAAAGGGCATTCTCACCATCCGGCAATTGCATATCGACGCGATCGGCGCGAGCGGTCTTTCGGCGGCGGACGAGATGCTGTACCCCGAAAATTACGCTTACGTCGAAGATTTGCTCACATATATCGCCATCGGCGCCCGTTCGAGCGAAAATCAGATGCACCGCCTCGTTTCCAGCGGCATCGAACTTCCCGTCGGGATCAAGAACCCGATGAGCGGCTCCATTCCCGTCCTTCTGAATTCCATCTATGCGGCACAGAGCGGCGGGCAGGTTTTCAAGTACCAGAACTGGCAGGTGCGCACCACGGGCAACGAACTCGCGCACGCGGTGCTGCGCGGCGCCGTCGACGGCTACGGCAACGATATCCCCAACTTCCATTACGAAACGGTGATGAAGGTCATCGAGGGGTATTCCAAAACGGGTCTGAAAAATCCCGCCATCGTCATCGACGCGAACCATTCCAACTCGGGCAAGCAGTTCAAGCAGCAGATCCGCATCGTCGAGGAGGTACTCAACAACCGGCTCTACGACAAGGATTTCAAAAAATACGTCAAAGGATTCATGATCGAAAGCTTCATCGAAGAGGGCTGCCAGAAGGAAGACGTCGTCTACGGCAAGTCGATCACCGATCCTTGCCTGGGCTGGGCGGATACCGAGCGGCTGATCCTCGACATCGCCGAAAAAGTATAAAAGGGGAAAGGCTATGTCTGAACCGCAAACAAAAAAGACGCGCGTCAGCTACCTCGGGCCGAAGGGCAGCTATTCTTCCCTCGCGGCAAAGGCGCTGGCGCCCGAGGCACGGGAGCTGCCCTGCGGCAGTTTTTATGCCGCGGCTGACGCCTTGGAAAGAGGGGTGGCAGACTGCGCCGTCCTGCCCGTCGAAAATACGCTGCAGGGCGCCGTCACGCAGAATTTAGATCTTTTGTATGCCTCGCCCGACCTGTTCGCCGTGCGCGAATATCTCCTGAAAATCGAGCATCGACTGATCGCGAAGGAGGGGACAAAACTGTCGGACATCCGCCGCGTTTTTTCGCACGAGCAGGCGATCTTGCAGTGCGGCAAATTCATCGCGCAGAATCTCCCGCAGGCGAAAATCGTCTGTACCGATTCGACCATGCAGAGCGTTTCCCGCATAGCCGAAGCGGGGGATGCGGGCATCGTCGGCTCGCATGTGCGGGCGGAGGGGCTTTCCTTTATCGGCGAAAACATCGCCGACGAGCCGAAAAATTTTACCCACTTTTTGCTCATTAAAAAGGGCAGGGAGTCCCTGCCCGAACACAGCGATTTCATCTACTTCGCGGCGACCTGCCCGCACGAGCCGGGCGCGCTTTTAAAGATGCTGCAGATCCTTTCGGTGTACGACCTGAACATGACGAAGATCGAGTCCCGCCCCATCAAAAATTCCCCGGGCGAGTACTGCTTTTTCATCGAATTCAAGGGCGACGCCTCCGATAAGAACGTGCGCGCCGCGCTCTCCCGTTTGCAGGAATATACCAAAAATTTTCGCCTTTTGGGGTGCTATTGACCCAAAAGCAGAGTGCTATGCGTGGCATAATTGCGGAAATACGGCTCATTTTTGCCGTTCATTCCATACCGAATGCGGCACATAAGCCAAAGCACAGTAAAAAGGCAGCAGTCCCTTGCAGCGCTTTGATTCCGATAAACGGCGCGGCTTTCACGCCTGCGCTTTTCAGATAGCCGAGCTGTTGGCAGAGGATGCACGCCCCGCCGAAGGTCACGCAGAACGCCGCCGCGGGGAGCGCGAATCTTCCTCCGCCCGCAGCGAGCAGTGCGCAGCCGTGCGTCGCTTCCAGCAGCCCCGCGCACAGCCCTTCGGCGATCTCCTGCGGGAAAAGCAGTCCGAAAAGCTGTTCGGGCAGCCACGGGATATGCAGGTCGGCGAGGGCGAGGGATAAAACGTAAAACGCGGCGATGAAGCCGCCCACGCACAGGATGGAGATGACCGCGCCGTACACGCTCTCGTACAAAATATTGTCGGCGGAGGGCGCGTATTTTTTCGGCGGCGGTTCGGGCAGAGGCTTCAGAAGCGGCACGAACGCAAGGCACACGAGGAGTACCGCCAGGATGTGCGAGGCGAGCAAAATCGCGCCCGCCTTCGCGCTCCCGAACATCGCTCCGCCCACGCTTCCGATGAGGAACATGGGGCCGGAGGTCGAGCACAGCACGCTCATGCGCGCCGCCTGTTTTGCGCTGACCGCGCCGCTTCCGGCAAGGTCGGCGATGATGCGGCTGCCCACGGGGTAGCCGGAGAGGATGCTCAATAAAAAGCAATAGGCGGCAGCGCCCGGCAGCTTGCATTTTTTCGTCAGCGGCGAAAGTTTGTCTGCCAGCGTTTCGGCTGCGCCCAGCTTTGTCAGAAGCGCCGTCAGAATAAAGAAAGGGAAGAGGGACGGCAGCACCGCCTTCGCCCACAGGCTCACGCCCTCTAAACACGCCGCTGCGTAGCGCGCGGGCGAGAGTGCGAGGAGGACTATCAGCAGCAATGCGGCTACAGACAGGAGAACTGCGGTTCGCTTCGTTTTTTTCTTCCGGGCGGGTGTGGCTGCCGCTGAAATCTTATACCGAGGCTGCCGCGCGGGAGCGGTTTGGGTTTGGTACATATTATACTATTATGGGGAGAGAAGAGATTTTATGAGTAAAAAACTTGGGATTGCGCTGGGCGCAGGCGGGGCGCGCGGCGTCGCGCACATCGGTTTTTTGAAGGCTTTGGAGGAAGAGGGTATCCGCCCGAGCTTCCTTTCCGGTTCCTCTATGGGCAGCATCGTCGGCGCGTGCTATGCCAAGGGCATGAGCGCAGACGAGATGAAGGAGATCATCCAGAAATTGAAGGCGACCGACATCGTCGATATCGGTATTTTGCCTTTGAGTAAATTGGGACTGATGAAGTGGACGAAGGTGCGCCGCCTCATGTCCTCGTTTTTGGAAGACTGCGAATTTTCCGATTTGGAGATACCCTTCACCTGCGTCGCGGTGGATATCCTGTCGGGCAAGCTGCACGAGTTTACAGAGGGGAGCGTGATTGACGCGATCCTCGCGTCCAGCTCCATGCCTACGGTGTTTCGCCCCGTCGAAAAGGACGGCATGCTGCTCGTGGACGGCGGCGTTTTGTGCCGCGTACCCGTGCGCCAGGTCAAAAAAATGGGTGCGGACGTAGTCGTCGCGGTCGACGTATTGGGCGAATGCAAACATTCGGAAAAGGCGCTGAACATGATCTCGCTCATCACGCGCGTGTACGACATCATGGATTCCTACCGCACGGCGGACGAACGCAGAAAGACCCGCCGCATCACCGACCTTTGGTTGGAGCCGGACATCCCCGGCGTCAGCCAGTACGAGGTAAAGTACCACGCCTCCGTCTACGACGCGGGTTATAAGCTCGGCAAGGAAAACGCCGGTAAAATCAAGGCTCTGCTCGGAGATGAAGGGGAATGACCGTCCGCTTTGCCCGCGCGGAGGATGCGCCCGCGCTCCTTTCCGTGTACGCGCAGTACATCGATACGCCCGTAACGTTTGAAACGGAATTGCCCTCGGCGGCGGAGTTTCGCGGCCGCATCGAGGAAATCAGCTCGTTTTATCCCTACCTCGTCTTGCAAGAGGAGGGAAAAATCGTCGGCTATGCGTATGCGCACCGCCAGATGGAGCGCGCCGCCTACGGCTGGAACGCCGAACTTTCCGTTTATCTGGACGGCGCGCATCTCTCGCGCGGCATCGGCAAAAAACTGTATTCCGCATTGACGGAAATCTGCGCGTTGCAGGGCATCAAAACGGTCTATGCGGGCGTAACGCTCCCCAACGTGCAAAGCGAGGGGCTGCACAAATCGCTCGGCTTTCATCGGTTGGGCGTCTATCGCAATACGGGTTTTAAAAACGGCGCCTGGCACGATGTCGCGTGGTTCGAAAAACAAATCGCCCCGTACGATGTTCCGCCTGCGCCCGTCCGCCCTGTCGCGGAGATCGGAGGGAGTGCGGAAAAGGTGCTGCAAAAGTATTTCGGCGATGCCCGCTCCGACATTCAAAAATAAGGAAATTGCCGCAGGAGTAAACGGGCGGCAATTTTTTAACGGTAATTCTATGGATTTATTCGATTTAAACAACAACGAGTACGACGCGAAGCCGCTCGCCGACAAGATGCGCCCGAACAACCTCGACGAATTCGTGGGGCAGGGGCACATCGTCGCGGAGGGGAGCCTGCTCCGCCGCGCCATCAAGCTGGACAGGCTGCCGCCACCACGCACGGCAATTTCATCAAATTGAACGCGGTGCAGAGCGGCGTTGCGGATGTCAAAAAGGCGATCGAGGATGCGCGCACCGCCTTAAAGCTGTACGGCAAAAAGACGTACCTTCTGCTCGACGAATGCCACCGCTTCAACAAAACGCAGTCCGATTCGCTCCTGCCCGCCATCGAGCAGGGTACCATCCTCTTCATCGGCTCGACGACGGAAAACCCTTACGCGAGCATGACGCCCGCAATCGTCTCCCGCTGCCGCGTCTTCGAGTTCAGGCGGCTCTCGGACAGGGAAATCGAGGGCGCGCTCGAAAAGGCGCTCACCTCGCGCAAGGGGCTGTACGCCTACAAGGCGCAGGTGGATAAAGAGGCGATTGCGCACATCGCGCAGATGAGCGCGGGAGACTTGCGCGCGGCATACAACGCGCTCGAACTCGCCGTCCTCACCACGCCGCCCGCCGTCGACGGGAGCATTCACGTCACCCTCGCCGACGCCGAGCAGTCCATTCAGCGCAAGGCGCTCTCCTACAATAAGGACGCCTATTACGACATCTTGTCCGCCTTCTGCAAGAGCCTGCGCGGGAGCGACTCCAACGCCGCGCTGTACTATGCCTTCCGCCTCATCGAGGGCGGGTGCGACCCGATGAACATTCTCCGCCGACTCGTCGTGCATGCGAGCGAAGACGTCGGCATGGCAGACCCGAACGCGCTCGTCGTGGCGACGGCGGCGCTCACGGCGTTTGAAAAGCTGGGCGCGCCCGAGGGACTGATCCCTCTGAGCAACGCCATCATCTATGTGTGCGAGGCTGAAAAGTCCAACTCGGTCATCCTGGCGATGGATGCCGCCAAGCGTGCTGCGAGCGAGGTGCGAGACGACAATATTCCGCCCTATCTGAAGGATAATTCCTACGGCAGCCGCGCGGACAAGGCGCAGAGCGCGGGGTATAAATATCCGCACAACTACGGCGGCTGGGTCAGACAGCAGTACCTGCCCGACTCCTTGAAGGACGAAGTTTTCTACCGTCCGCAGGGCAGGGGGTACGAAAAGGCGGTCGCCGAAACGCGCCGCCGCAAGGGCATGCCCGACGACACTCTCCCCGAACCGCCCAAGGGTCGCCCGCATCCGTGAGCGGGGCGAAGCCGCCCAAGGGCAAGCCGCGTCGTGATAAGGAAAATTGCATTAACGTCCAAACGGAAGGGGGCCGCGCAACAGCGCGGCTCCCTTCCGTTTGTAAATGGTTTAAATTTTTGTTTGAGCTGGCGGTAAATGGAATCAAAGCCCCAGCAGATAAAAGCCGTTATCCTTTTCGCCTTTTTGCAGCCATGTCAGAAATATGTCGTATTCGATCGGTTTCTCCGTTTTAATTCGTTCCGCTGACGGATGTTATGAATGGCGCATAATTGTTTTATTTCGGTACCCCGTTTGGCTTTGCAATATTGCAATTCCAAAAAAGCGCTGCCTCCGTATTTCATTCTTTCCTTATCTTCGGTAAATTGCAAAAACATAAGAAAAACACTTTAATAAATATTGTTGCTATCCGATAATACTTTTTTACTGCATATAGTGTAGGCGGTGCGTTAAATATCCCAATTTTCGTTTTGTATATCATTGCCATACAGATCCACGCTGTATGCGGATATATTATATAGGTTTATATCTTTTATAGGGCAAGAGGTAAAATTGGTGCAATGTATAGATAGGCTATGCGAAATTATTATTGAACCGGGTAAACATTTTTGTATATCATGCAACACATTTGAATAATAATTTCGATATATTTTATCGTAATTGCATTTCTTATCTTTGAATAATTTTTCTATGTCGGTTTCTTTGATTTCTTGGGCTGCCGGGAACAGTACCGATATGCGGCTGTCAATTTCGTAAATATTTTTCAAAAGAGTAAATTTAATTTGGTTTTTATTTTCGTGGAAGGCAAAAATTTTATAATTTTCCGTTTTAATTTTTTCTGCGATTTTAGCGTAGATAAAATTGAGCGGCTCTAAATCTTCATGCAATTCCGGCGAAAAAGCGAAACAGAGTTTTACGAAGTTTTCCAGCTTTTCCGTCCAGTAAATTTCATTTTTATAACTTTTGATTTCATCCATCCTTTTTAATGTTCCAAGAGATTTTCAATAAAATAGATATGTGACTACACGGTTATAAAATGCAAAATGAAGCCTGAGGCGTATTAATAAGTACAGAGGCTTCATTTTTGAACAGAGCTATTTACAAAATATAGTCGACC
>CAJFFD010000017.1 GCA_904373255.1 uncultured Clostridia bacterium
GCGCGGGGAGCGGTACACGATGATCTCCGCCGCCAATACCGACGGGTTTTATTCCCTGCGCGAAAACATCGATAAATTTTACGCCGCGGCGGCGCTCGTGGGGATTTGCGATGCAATCCTGTACGACGGCATCGTCAACGAAGAGCTGTTCCTGTACGCCGTCAATGCTCTGCGCGGCATGTGCGAGGGGGATGAAGCGGAGGAACTGATCGCCTTTTTCCTGAAAGCGCTCGAGCTATCGGGGTATATGCTCGACCTGACCGCCTGCGCGGAGTGCGGCGCGGTGTTGGAGGGGAAGGCGTATTTCGACATCGCGGGAGGCTGTTTCTCCTGCCCTGACTGTGCCAAGGGTGCGGG
The DNA here is from genome assembly GCA_904373255.1 of uncultured Clostridia bacterium. Taxonomy (GTDB): domain Bacteria; phylum Bacillota; class Clostridia; order Christensenellales; family Borkfalkiaceae; genus Borkfalkia. The sequence goes on from CAJFFD010000017.1 coordinate 358, forward strand.
CGTCAGTGCTTCCACCCTGGAAGTGCTTAAAAAATGCGCGGGAAAGCCGTATCGGGAAGGGGGAATTACGGCGGACGGCAAGCGGCGCGCTCTCAAACTTTTAAACGCCTATTTCCGCGCCAAGACGGATGCGGATGTAAAGGCGCTCGGCGAGTACATAAATTTACCTGTATAGGGCAGATTCCGCGGCGTTCCGCATAGGGCGCCGCAATTTTTTTCTTGGCTTTTGCGGGCGGTCGGTGATAATTATGTGACCTTTCGGCACAATTATGAAATAATTCAAAATCGGCTTGTAAATCGGGGCGGAATGTGGTATACTTGATAGTGAACAAACTTGCGGGTATGCCCCGCGTTCCGAATTCGAGGTAAACTATGCCGAAAACGAAAAAAATCGTCAATTATCCCCTTGTCGCCCTGCGCGGCAAGGTCATATTCCCCGCGACGGATAACTCTTTCGACGCGGGCAGGCTCATATCGCTCACCGCCGTATCCAAGGCTTCCGAACGGGATATGACCCTCTTTGTAAGCTATCAGCGCGACGCCGCGAAGGATGAAATCGCTCCGCAGGACGTGTGCGAGGTGGGTACCGTCGTCAAAATCACGCAGATCGCCAAACTTCCATCCAATAATCTGCGCGTCAGCGTGCGGGGTCTGTACCGCGCCAGGGCGGAGGAGATCTATGAGGAAAATGGCTGCTTTTACGCCAATGTTTCCGAACTGAAACCGGTACACGGCGACCCCATGCTGGAAGAAGCGTACCTGCGCACCGCGCAGGACGTGATGCGCGACATTGCGTCGGGCGACGTACGCCTTGCCAAAGAGGGGTTGGGAACGCTCGAAAAGATCACCGACCCCGACGAGTACGTCGGCGCGGCTCTCTCCGTATTGCATATCAAGGACGATGTCAAGCAGGAACTTTTGGAAACGGTGAACGTGGTCGAGCGCCTCAAATTGTTCGAACGCTGCCTGAACGACGAGCTGGAGATCGCCAAGCTCGAACGCAAAATCAGCGCCACGGTGCGCCGCAGCATCGATAAAAACCAAAAGGAATATTTCCTGCGCGAACAGCTCAAAGCCATCCATACGGAGCTGGGCGACGACGAGGAGGAGCGCGACACCCTCTCCGAGCAGATCAAGGCGAAGCACATGCCCGCCGAAATCGAGGAAAAGGCGCTCAAAGAACTCGCCCGCACCGATAAAATGCCGCCGTCCTCGCCCGAGTACACCGTCATCCGCAACTATCTCGACTGGCTCATCGACCTGCCGTGGACGGAGGAGACGAAGGACACCGAAAACCTTTCCGACGCGCAGAAGATCCTCGACGAGGATCACTACGGGCTCGAAAAGGTGAAAACGCGCATCACCGAATACCTCGCCGTTCTGCAGCTCACCAAGAGCATGAACGCGCCGATCCTGTGTTTCGTCGGGCCTCCGGGCGTGGGCAAAACGTCGATCGCCAAGTCGGTCGCGCGGGCGCTTGGCCGCAAGTTCGTGCGCATGAGCCTGGGCGGCGTCAAGGACGAGGCGGAAATCCGCGGTCATCGCCGCACCTACGTCGGAGCCATTCCCGGCCGCATCATCTACGCCATGAAGCAGGCGGGCAGCATCAACCCCGTGTTTCTGCTGGACGAGATCGACAAGGTTTCCTCCGATATGCGCGGCGACCCCGCCAGCGCATTGCTCGAAGTGCTCGACCCCGAGCAGAACGCTTCCTTCCGCGACCGCTTCCTCGAAGTGCCGTACGACTTATCGAAGGTGCTGTTCATCACCACGGCGAACACGGTGGAAACCATCCCCGAGCCGCTGCTCGACCGCATGGAGCTCATCGAGCTGAACGGCTACACCCTCGACGAAAAGAAGGAGATCGCCAAGCGGTATCTCATTCCCAAAAAGATGAAGGAGAACGGCCTGCCCGATGGCATCCTCGAACTCACCGACGAGGCGATCGTCGCCGTTATCGAAGGGTACACGATGGAGGCGGGCGTGCGCAACCTCGAGCGGCAGATCGGCTCGGTGTGCCGCAAAATCGCGGTACGTTATGCGGAAAACCGTGCCTTGGAAAGGCAGACCCTCGACGCGGCGGCAGTGGAGGAACTGCTCGGCGTCAAGCGCTATTCCCGCGATCCTGCCCATCTGGAAGGGGACGAAGTGGGCGCGGCGACGGGTCTTGCCTGGACGAGCGTGGGCGGCACCACGCTGACCATCGAGGTCTCCGCCATGCCCGGCAAGGGCGAAATCCTGCTCACGGGCAAACTCGGCGACGTCATGAAGGAATCGGCGCGCGCGGCGATCAGCTATATCCGCGCCCACGCCGACCGCTACGGAATCGACCCCGAGGCGTTTGAAAATACCGACATTCACATCCACGTCCCCGAGGGCGCGACCCCGAAGGACGGCCCCAGCGCGGGCATCACCATGGCGACGGCGATTTTGTCCGCGTTCACGCACAAGGCGGTGCGCAAGGACATCGCCATGACGGGCGAAATCACCCTGCGCGGCAAGGTGCTGCCCATCGGCGGCTTGAAGGAAAAGGCTCTCGCTGCGCACCGCGCGGGCATCAAAAATATCATTATCCCCAAGGAAAACGAGCGCGACGAGGCGGAAATCCCCGCCGCCGTGCGCGAAGAACTCAACTTTATCCCCGCGTCGGAGGCGGACACGGTGTTCCGCAACGCCATCGCGGGGCTGTAAGGGTGCAACATGGTCATTGCGGACGCGAAATTCGTCACCTCCGCCGCGGATAAGCGCGGATTTCTGAAAACGGAAAAGCCGGTCATCGCGGTGTGCGGCAAATCGAACGTGGGCAAAAGCTCGTTCATCAACATGCTCGCAAACCGAAAACAGCTCGCGCGCGCCTCGGCGGAACCGGGGCGGACGCGGCTCGTGAACTACTTCGACTTCGGGCAGTTCGTGCTTGCCGATCTGCCGGGGTACGGCTTCGCGCGCGTGTCGCAGGGTGAAAAACAGCGCTGGGCGAAACTGTTGGACGACTTTTTTGCTGCGGGCAATATCGCCCATGTGTTCGCCCTCGCCGACATCCGCCACGACCCGACCGCCGACGATAAAACGATGATCGATTTTTTGTACGCCACGCAGACGCCCTTCACCATTGTCGCGACCAAGGCGGACAAGCTCTCGCGTATGCGCGTCAAAGAGAGCGTGCGCCGCATCGCGGCGTGCTTTAAAACGGGCGAGGGGAACGTCATTGCCACCTCTGCCGAAACGCGGCAGGGCAAAGAGGATATTTTGTCCGTTGTCGAAGGCGTATGTACCCGTTTCGCATCCCCCGAATTTTCGGAGGAAGAGGAGGGGGAATAGGCGGCGCTCTTTGCCGGCGCGCGGTGTGGAGTTCATATATTTTAATAAAAATTGCAAAATTTTCGTCCGTCGGTTGCCATATCCGGCGGCACGTGCTATAATGAAAAATACGCGGGGGAATTGTTTGCGCTTCCCCGGAATTTAAGGAAATTGTTTTGCCGGTTCAAAAATTTTTGTGAAGAAAACATTGTAAGGAGTTTCCGATGCTGTACAATCTTGCGGCGCCCGCCGATTTTTTGAGTACCTGGTGGGGACTTACGATCTTTATCCTCGACATCGCGGTGTTGCTTCTGATCATCGCGATCAACTACAAATGGTTTTTCAAGCGTGCGCTCGATATTCTGTTTTCCGCGGTCTTTTTGATAGTATTTTTCCCGTTTTTCCTTATTTTTCTGGCGGCGGATGCGATCTATAATAAATCGCAGAACGCCTATCCCGCGCTCTTTGTGCGCGAGTACTGCTGCGGAAAAAAGGGAAAACCCGTCGGATATACGGTGTTTGCCACCGCGCGCATTCAGCACGACGAAAACGGAAAATTGCTTCCCGAATCGGAACGCACTACAGGCATGGGCAGGGTGCTCCGCGCCTGCGGCATGAAATATTATCCTGCGCTGTTATCCGTCTTTGCGGGCGGCTTGAGTTTCGTCGGGCCTCGCCCCATGGCATTGGCGGACGCCGCCGCCGTCGGCGAGGACGCGCAGAACCGCTTTGCAGTGCGGCCGGGGCTTGTCAGTTCGCTGGAAATGTACGGCGGCGAGTCGCTCACCTATCCGGATATGTTTGAGGAAGATACCGAGTATGTTTCGCGCGTCGGGTTGTTCCGCGACGTCGCCTATTTCATGTCGTGCATCGCCAACCGTATCCGCGGAGAAAAGAAACGCTACGGGGAATGCGCGGAGCAGGGATATGTCGATTGGCTGTTGAAGGAGGGCGAAATAACCCCGGACGATGTCGAAGGGTATCGGCGCGAGGGCGAAGAAAGGCGGAAAGCATCGCGCGCCGACGCCGCGAAGCGGATGGAAGAGGAGAGGCGCGATTTCAATATGTATCGCTGAAACGCGGAACGTATCGCAAAAACAGGTTCAGAACGGCGGGAGCATTTCTTTATGCTCCCGCCGTTTTTCTGCCGTTCAGTCGTCCGAGGCTGCGGCATATTGTCAATGCGCTTCGGATTCTTTGGCGGGGGCGGTCGACCAGCGTTCCCATAGGACGGAGCGGATGTGGCTGACGCCGCTGCAATTGTTGATGAGCGCCGGGTTGGCGAGCTGATAGAAGATCATGTTCAGCGCCATCTTTGCCATTTCGCCGAAATCTTGCGAAACGGTCGTAATGCCGTTCCGCGCGGCGAGCGCCGCATTGTCAAACCCCGTTACAGACAAATCTTCCGGCAAAAGGGCAGTTTCTTTTGCGGATGCGTTGAGTCCCGCTGCGGAATGAGCCTCCTGCTTTTCGGGCAGATCCCGCCATTTTTCGCCTTGTAACGCAAAAGTATGACATTTTTTTCGGAAATGCCGATTTTATACCCGTATCCGATTGCGTTTGTTAAAAACTTGTGATAAGATATTTGCCGCCGCGTGCGGCCGATACATATTAACACATTTTTGGAGGTTTCAGATGGCAGAAGATCAGAACATCGAAGAACCGAAGATCGAAGAAACGCAGGCGGAACAGCCCGCGGCGGAAGCGGTCGGAGGGGAAGCGGTAGCAGAGTCGAAGTACACCGGCTTCCTCGGCAAAGTCGACAACTACTTCGGCATCACGAAGATGAAGTCGTCCTTCAAGACGGAGATGTTGGCGGGACTTACGACGTTCATGACGATGGTCTACATCCTCATGGTCAACGCGGATATGTTCACCTCGACGGGCGTATCTTACGGCGCGGCGTACATCTTCACGGCGCTGGGCGCGATCGTCGGCACGCTTTTAATGGCGTTTTTGGCGAAAATTCCGTTCGCACAGGCGCCCGGCATGGGTTTGAACGCCTTTTTCTGTTTTACGGTATGCGGTACGCTCGGGTATTCCTATGCAAATGCGCTGCTCATCGTGCTTTGCTCGGGCGTTTTGTTCCTCATTCTCACGATCGTCGGCGCGCGCAAAATGATCGTCCGCTCCGTTCCCACGGCGATTCGCTTGGCAATCCCCGCGGGCATCGGTCTGTTCATTGCGTTTGTCGGTTTGCAGCAGGCGGGCATTGTGGTCAACGACGACTCCACCCTCGTCAAACTCGTTTCCTTTAACGTTCTGGCGGACGGGTTCGACGGATTTGCTGCCATGTCCGCAGCCGTCGCGCTGCTCTCCCTCTTGATCATCGCCATCTTCTCGAAGCTGAAGATCAAGGGCGCCGTGCTGTTCGGCATCGTCGGCAGCACCGTGCTGTATTATATCTTCGCGGCGATCGCCCTCGCGGTCGGCAATACTGCCGCGAAGGAAATGTTCGAAAAAATTGCCTTCGATAACCCGTTGCAGGCGTTTGCCGACTTCGGCACGCAGTCCTTCGGTCAGGCGTTCATCAACGGCTTCAAGGGCATCGGCGGCGATAAGGTATTCGATTTCATCGCAACGCTGGTCGCGTTCGCCATGGTCGACATGTTCGATACCATCGGCACGCTGATGGGCACCTGCCAGGCGGCGGGCAAGGAGAGCGGTCTGCTCGACGATGCGGGCGAGGTCAAAAATATCCAGAAGGCGCTCCTGTGCGACTCCATCGCTACCTGCACGGGCGCGATCTGCGGTACCTCCACGGTCACGACCTTCGTCGAATCCTCCGCGGGCGTTGCGGAAGGCGGCAGAACGGGCTTCACGGCTCTCGTCGTTGCCATTCTGTTTGCGATTGCCATGTTCCTCAGCCCCATCGCGGCGCTCATTCCCCGCTGCGCAACGGCGGGCGCTCTGCTGTATGTCGGCGTGCTGATGATGGGCAACGTTACGAGCATCGACTGGAAGGATCCTTCGGCGGCTGTCCCCGCATTCCTCACCATCGCGATGATGAGCTTCACCTATTCCATCTCTTACGGTATCGCGGCGGGCTTCATCTCGTATACCGTCATCAAGCTGTGCACGGGCAAGATCAAGGACATCAGCATCGTCACGGCGATCCTCACGGTCGTGTTCCTGTTCACCTTCCTGTTCACGCACTGACCGGAACGGAAAAACAGCAAAACCGAAAGCGCACCCCGGCGGGTGCGCTTTTTGTCTAAAAAGAAACCCACCGGCTATGCCGGTGGCGGCGGGGGACAGAGAAAGGGCTTTAGCAGCAGCAAACTACAGTGGAAATGTCAATACCATATCGTGTTCACGCCGAAAGATCACAGAAAAGTGATATACGGAGCATTGCGGACAGAGATGGGAAAAATACTGCGTGAACTGTGTAAGCGAAAAGGAGTAGAAATAATCGAGGCGCACGCAATGCCGGACCACATTCATATGTTGGTGAGCATACCGCCGAATGAGAGGGTATCATCGTTTATGGGATACCTGAAAGGTAAGAGTACGATGATAATATTTGAGCGGTATGCTCGCCTGAAGTACAAGTATGGAAACAGGCACTTTTGGAGCAGGGGATATTATGTAAGTACTTTCACATATTTTATGGATACACTACATTTATTTTTAGTCTGTGTTCATTTTTATTTTCTTTAAGTGGATTTGAATAAGGTCATTTTATGAAATGATTTTTTAAAAGAATCTTGCTTGACATTTTAGAGGACAATTATTATAATTTCTCTATAACAATTGGAGATTAAAAGAATGGCTGCAACAATAAAGACTATAGCGAAAGAAACGGGACTTTCACTTACTACTGTTTCAAAATATCTCAATGGCGGAAATGTGCTTGATGAAAACAGAGTCGCAATTGAAGCGGCGATTAAAAAGTGCGGCTATCACATAAACTATATAGCTAAGAATTTAAAGACAGGGCATACGAATACCGTTGGAGTGGTATTACCCTCGTTTCAAGACGTATTTCATACAGGGTTATTCCATTATGTGGAATGTTTTCTGCGTGAAAAGGGATATTCGGTGCAGATTGTCGGATCCGGCGGCACGTTGGAAGATGAAAAACGTTCTATTATGACACTTTTGAACAGGCAGGTGGATGCAATTTTTCTGCTTCCTATTCATGGTGCAGCGGAAAATGCACGTTATGTGGTGGAGAACGGAACCCCTCTTATTGTCGGCGATCAGTTTTTGGAAGGCGTGGATGCTGATTTTGTTTTATTTGATAACTTCAATGCAAGTTTATCCGCTATCGACACTTTGATTGCGGCAGGGCATACAAAAATTGCGTTTATCGGAGTAGACAGAAAATATTATACGGCAAATCAGCGTTACTTGGGCTACCGTGAGGCGATGCGCCGTAACGGAATTGAGCCGCATGAAGAGTATGAACAACTATGCCCGGATTTTAATATTGCCCTTGCAAAAGAAGCCACTTGCAAGGTACTCGATTTTCCAGACCCTCCCACGGCATTGTTTGCTACGAACTTTTATATGACGGTCGGCATGATTTCTGTATTGAACGAGAGGGGAATGAAATTGGGAGAAGATATTTCGGCCATCGGGTATGACAGCCTCTTTGTTTCTGATCTGGTTTATCCGAAATTGACTTTGGTGGATCAGCCTTTGGAAGAAGCCGGCAGACGTATTGCCGATGCGATTTTTGCAAGTATCGCTCGCAAAAATCAGTTTGCCGAGCATCATGCCATTCTCATCCCCGCAAAAATCATAGAAGGAAATTCAATAAAAAATTTAAAAAATTTTTGATTTTCCTATTGACAACTGAAAAATCTATGTTACAATATAGGCAGAGCGTAACGTTACGCTCTGCTTCTTTTCATCCACGGTAAAGTTTTATCGTGAGTTTATTTTTGCGTAAGAGCGTAACGTTGCGCTCTCAGATAGGAGGGATGCATGAAGAAGATAATTGCGATATTGATGGCAGTTTTTCTGTTGGGTATGGCAGGGTGTGCAAGTCAACCGGGGAAGACGCCGGGAACAGACGGTGGTGAAGAAAAGCCGCCTGTAGAAACGGAGGTCAAAGAAATGGAACGTGATTATGTTTACATGTGGAATCAAAGCGGAGTTGGCGGTGCTGATAAAGTTATGAAGGTGCAGACTGAAAAGTATGCGCTGACGAGTGATGCCAAAGACGGGGCGATCACAGCGGTAGGGGCATATCAGTCGTCCGAAGAAGGAAAATATGCCCGTGCAGATTTTTCCTCGTTGATTCCTGTTGTATCGATGGACTATAAGGTTTCGTATGAAGATACGGAGATGAAATTTAACAGACATCAGGGTTATCAGCGAGTGATTGAAAGCGGAAGGTATTTGCAGAGAGCCGATTATAATGCGCTTTTGAATAGTGCAGATACGCGGTGGACGGGGAGAATGGAAATTGCGGCGTCCCTGGATTATTTTGCGATCAACTATGAAGTACATAACGGATCGGAAAACACGCAGACATTGGGGCTTGAATTTTCTATGGAATTTGGAGAAGATCTTACAAGTGAATCTCTTGCAGACGGGCGTGGGCTTACGCTTCGCAGTGCATCGGGGCAGGGGCTTACTGTTCTGCGTGCTGCAGATGACGATCAGACAAAGATTGCTTTTTCAAATAATGTGCTGACAGTTGAAAATAATAGCGTGTATGCGATAAGCGGTACGTTTACGGGATTTGGGGTGCTTGTGATTCCTTCTTCGGATGCAAAAGTAACAGATTCGGACGTGGTGGAGAATGTAGAATCCTGTATTGTGTCGGCGCAGGATATCGATACGGGAGCTGCTGTTCCGGTGACTTATGATGCGCGTCGCGGGATTTATGTTCTGGATATTTCGCAAGTCAATGCAAATGTTTCGCAGAGTACCAAGTCCGGCAGAAATACATATGACAGGGTAAAGTTCAGTATACAGAATGAGGGGGCAGAGGCAGCAAAGGTCCCGCTTTCCTTTCAGAAAACCGGGCGTGTGAGTGTAACGGGGATTTCTCCCATGATCCGAGATGCGGAGACGTTGGAGCCGACGGGAATACAGGTTCAGATCAGTAAGAATTGGCATACCAATGCCAGCACAAGCGTACCGCAAACGGATCCGAGTCGGTATTTGGAAGGACAGTGGTATCACGGTAATACGAGTATTGCTGTGGAGGCGGAGAAAACAGCGGAATATGAATATACCTGTGCCTATGGTGAATGGGGCGGCGTATATGCAGCTTCGCACGCACAATTATGTCTGATCGGATGGGGAGGCGCAAACAATCTCTTGTGGGAAGAGTCTGCAATGGGAAGTTGGGGCGAAAGCGTGACGTATGACCCGGATATGGGATTGGGTAGATCAATGATCGACGATGTGCGTCCGTTTTTGGTAACGAGCACGCAGGGTGGCAATCAGCAATATAATTGGACGGGGAATGTAGGGGGAGCAAATTTCCTGGATTATTACCCGACGGCAAAACAGAGCAAACTTGTGGATCTGATCTCCGTGTATAGGGCGCAGGCTCCGAACATGACGGATGTGACGTACAGCGGTGTAACGGCGGACGGTGCGATCGCTGCGGAGATCACGATCAATATGGGAAGAACGGATGATGTGGTGCGTACCTACTACACGATACGCTACACATTCCTGAAAGATATTGAACCGGAGAGGTTATCATTTTTCAAACTCTGTGCGGACGGGTATGCGGATAATTTCTTTACAAAATATGCGATCGGCGATGCTTCGGGTATTTTGGAAAAGGATGTACCGTCGTCATCGGTGACGGTAGGGTATAACGGAGAGGCTGTACAGGCGAAAAACGAGCAATTCTGGTTTGCGCTGTATGCTTCTTCGAACCGCGGAGAGGAAAACGGCGACGTATCGTACATTGTGCGCAATTATAATGCCGATTTAAACGGGACATCTTATGATAAACCTTCTTATCGTATATTCGGAACACAGAATGGTGCATTGCAGCCGAGCTGTGAGCTGACGCTTCCGGCTGATATAAAAAAGGTTGAGGCAGGAAGTTCGGTGGGGATGACGATTGAATATCTCGTATTGCCGGGGGATGCTCAATCTTATTACGGAACGAGTGATTATCTGCTTGAAAACAATTTATTCGGTATGGCAGATGCCACATTTGATCAGGTAGACGGCGGAAAGGTGATCGCAGAAGTAAGTACGGGGACATTGAAAGGAAATTATCCTGTAACCATTGCGGCGGCAGAAGGAGAAGTTGTCGCGCAGTTTACCTTGACCGGCGGGCTTGGGTATGTTCCGGTCAAGATTTGCGGGGTAGACGGTTATAGCGGATACATGTTGCAAAGGATGGAAGGCGGTGAATGGAAAAATGTAGTTCAAACCGGTTCTGCTAAGAATACGAACGATTATTGGCAGGTAGTGCGTGATGCGGCAACGGGTAAATATGATTTCGTTTACAATGTGAAAAATACGGAAGGGCTGAATTATTACACGCGCAATGAGTATCGGCTCATCAAAATTTAGGGGTAAATATGGAAAGAAAAAAGGGGTTGTTATCCAGATATTCGGCTTATGACAGAAAGAGGAGTACACATCTGTTGCTGATGTGTGTGCCGACAATTTTAAAAACATTGATTTTTGCCTATTTGCCGATGATTTGGCTCGTTATGGCTTTTCAGGACTATGTGCCGCGCAGGGGGCTTTTGTACAGTCCTTGGGTAGGGTGGCAGAATTTTGAATATCTGATAAAGTCATCCACTGCATCGAGGCTTGTGGGCAACGCCATTCTGCTCAATGTACTGTTTATAATTTTCGGGACAGTCGTTTCTCTTATACTGGGATTATTTCTTTTCGAAGTTATCAGCAGAAAGTTTGTGAAATTTGCGCAGATCATTATGATATTTCCCTATTTTGCTTCGTGGCCGCTGGTGGACGTACTGCTTTCTTCTTTGATCGGATCGGAAAACGGAATGCTGACGAAATGGTTGCAGCAGACATTCGGCATGACGGTGGATTTTTATGCAATGCCTGAAATCTGGCGGGGGATGCTGACATTTGTCAATGTCTGGAAAGTTGCAGGGCTTTCTGCGGTGGTCTATTATGCAATACTCATCGGTGTTGATAAAGAAATTTACGATGCGGCGAGCATTGACGGGGCGGGAAGATTCCGAACCATGTGGAATATATCCCTGCCGTTTTTGAGACAGATGATCGTGCTCAATATCATAATGTCATCGGCGAATATATTGCGTGTGGATTTCAACATGGTTTATTACGTTACCGAAAACAAATCGGCGCTGTATCCGACCACGGATGTGATAGAAACGTATATGTACCGAATTCTGCGCACGGAAGGGGATGTCAGCGTAACGGCGGCAACCGGTATGATTCAGGGTGTAGTCGGGTTGGTACTGACGCTTTTGCTGAACTTTTTCAGTAAAAAAGTGGTGGGAGAATCTCTGTATTGAGGGAGGCGAGAAATGGAAAAAAGCAAAAAAAAGAATTATTCGCCTTTGGAAGCAATTTTGATTTATGGAGTAATTTGTCTGTTTCTCGTGCTAGTGATCGTACCGTTTATCATGTTGCTTGCCGGAAGTTTTTCGGATAGCAAGATAATTGAAAAAACAGGTGTGGCACTTTGGCCGAAAGGTTTTACGCTCGACGCTTATAAGTTTGTGTTTCGTTTTCCGCAGGAGATTTTGTCCTCGTATTTACTTTCTATAGTCGTTACGGTTTCGGGAACGGTTCTCAATCTGCTTTTTTGTTTGCCTGTTGCATACGCAATGTCGCGAAGAGGATTCATATGGCGTACCCCGGTTACAGTGTTTTTCGTGTTTACAATCATGTTTAACGGCGGTTACGCAGCAAACTACATTCTCCTGCGCAATTATCTGAACATGTACGACACTTGGTGGGTACTCATTGTGCCGCCGTCGGGGATGGTGGCGCATATGATTCTTCTGCGTGTATTCTATACGGCGGTACCGGAATCTCTGTACGAATCGGCAAGCATTGACGGTGCGGGCGAATTCCGTATTTTCCTGTGTATAGCGACACCGCTGATCGTGACCGGTATATCTACGGCGGCGTTTTATGCCGTACTGTTTTACTGGAACGATCCTTTTCAGGCAATGCTCTATTCGGACAATCTTGTTCCGGTGGCGCTTTATCTTACGCGTACGACGCAGTATATTGAGTTTCTTAAATATGCGCAGGAACACGGCTTTGCCGGAGTGGATTTGGGGAATGTGACGATCCCGGAACGTACCATGGTATTTGCAATCGCTGTCGTTACGACAGGCCCCATGCTTTGTGTATTTGCAGTCTTTCAGAAATATTTTGTGCGCGGTCTGACGACCGGTGCAGTTAAAGGATAAAAGGAGGAATTCTATGAAAAAGATCGGGAAAATGCTGATTATGCTCATTTTGTCGCTTTCGTTTTTATTGACGGGATGCGGCGGATACAAGGGCGGGGATCTGGAAGAAGAGTATTATGATGACGGAGAACCATACAATATCGTCTATTATATGTACTATAATTCGGCAAATCCTCCGCAGGATATGGAAGCGGTCAATGCGCGCGTGAATGAATTGCTGAAAAGCAAGCTTCCCAATACAACGGTAGACATCATTCCGTACATCGCGGCCGAATATACCACAAAAGTAACGGCAGCCATCGTGGCCGGAACAAAATTTGATATTTGTTTTACATCGCCCGAAATCAATCCTTATCTTACCAACGTGCAGCGCGAAGCGTTTCTTCCTGTGGAATGGCTGATCGAGGAATATGCTCCGGTGACGGCGGCATCGATTTCCGAAGAGATGATGGAACAGACACGCTATGAAGGGAAAAGCTATGCCGTGTTAAACGAACAGATCTATCCCCGTACCTATTCCGTGCGGTTCCGTTCGGCGGCAACGATACAAAAGTATCTGGAGGATCATTATAACGGAATCACAACAGATGAAATTTATACAGTCTTGAACGAAGATCTTACCGCCTTTGATTTTATTGAAAATTATCTTGTATGGATGAAAGAAAATAACTACGGAAACGGCGGAACCATCCATCAGATCGATACGGCAAGTACATTGCAGAATTATTACGGATACGATGATCTCGGTACCGGCATGGGGACTCCGGGAACAGTCAAAATCAGCGATATTGCATATGAAAACGGGCAATATAAGGCAACGGTTGTGAACCAGTTTGAAACGGCGGATTATGAAGAGATGCTTGAATTTGTTTATAAACTGAAAGGGGAAGGTTATTTGAATCCGAATCTCGGCGAATCAAATTATGATATCGTCGCGGAAAATAACTGGAAACCCGGTTATCTTACGGGTGAAGCGGCGCGGCTCGGTTCTCCGATGTATTTTACTACTTACATTATGGGAACAATGAATGCGATCAGTTCCACCAGTGAAAATCCTGCAAGGGTAATGAAATTCATTGAACTTCTTCGCACGGATTCAGAATTGCACAATACGATTCAGTATGGTTTGGAAGGGGAGCATTATATACTTGACGATTCCAATCCGAACAGGATTTCAGAATTTCTCGGAACGGGCTATAATAATTCTCAGTTCGGTTGGGGCTTGGGCAGTGAATTTATTTCTTATTTACAGCCTGGTCAGCCGGATGATCTTTGGGATCAGGTCAAAGCCATCAACGACGAAACAGAAGTTTCCCCATTGATCGGGTTTTTGTTTGATCCGACTCCGGTCGATCAAAAAATGGCAGATTGCCGTGCCGTTACCTCCGAATTTATGACGGCCTTGCAGCAAGGACAATATGACGATATGCAGACTGCTTTGGCGAATTTCCGTCAAAGATTGAAAGATGCCGGCTGTGATGAGGTCATAGCGGAAAAACAGCGTCAGTTGGATGAGTTTTTTGCAAGCAAATCCTGATGTTTGCAATCAAATAAAAGGGAGGAAATCAAAATGACACAGAGTATGAAAAAGGCCTTGATCGCTTTTTTTGCGGCGATAGTGATGTTGGTTTGCGTATGTATGGGGGCGTTGTTTGTTTCTGCCGAGAATGAATTGTTTCCAAACGGAGGATTTGAAGGGGAAGGCGGAAACTGGACAAACAACGGCGCAACACCTGTGCTCACCACGGATGAAGCACACAGCGGAGAAAAGTCGCTCAAAGTTTCGGAGTTTTGGGCTCGTTTCAATCTTCGCGGAAATGAGTCTTCTCCGAATGCAATTTATACCGCATTGCAAAACGGTGCAGAATCAGGAACATTTTATCGGATTTCCATGTGGACGAAGTCTCCTGCGGCTACTGCAGATGCAGCGGTTACGCTCGGAGCGGGTTTGCAGCTTACGGGACAGGTAGGAGACGGGTATGTATATCCGCGCGTAAATATGTTCGGAGGTATGTATTGTTATGCCTATACGAGTGATTGGATGGAACGCACGAGCGTGTTCGGACTTGTCAGAGAGGCGGACGGCACGATCTCTGTTTTTGCGGACGGATTGTATGAAACATCTTCGATGACCAATGTAGCGAATGCTGATTTTGATCTCGGATCCAATTCGGGCGGCTCTTACTTTGATGACATTTCAGTGGTTGAGGCCACATATACAACGGATGTTACCGTTACACTCAAAGACGGGATCGACAATGTATCCGGGAAGACGCTTATTATCAAAGACGCGAGCGGGACGCCGCTTGCAGATCAGCCGGAAATTACAGAAAATGAAGGTGTATATACTATCAAAGGGTTGACCTTTAATACTTTGAAAGACAGTTATAAATTTGCGGTAGAAGGAGTGGAGGGCATTGCCGACGGTGTGATCACGGCAAAGCAAGGTTCTTATGAAATGGGGCTTTCCGCATACAGCGCGCAGGTAACTGTCAAGGATGAGAGCGGAAACGCAATCACGGATGCGCAGGTGACCGCTTCCGTTGCCGGAGAAGATGTAACGGTGAGCGGCGGAGAGAACGGTGTTTATACGATAGACGGATTGTATGCAGATGTAAATGTCACGGTAGCGAAACAAGGGCTGTTGACAAAGACATTTACGCTTTCGGCTGAAAATCCGCAAATACAAGTGGTGCTTAAAAGTGAAAAACCTGCGACAGAAATCCAGGGAAATCTGATCGTCAACGGAAACTTTGAATCTACGTTAGCGTCGGGTACGCAGGAGCCCGGTAAATGGAACGGCGAAGCAGGAACGGTAACCCAGACAACCAACAATCAGCAGGACGGAAAATACGGCCTTCTGGTGATCGGTACTGCAGCATACCGTATTGATTTGGGAAGTATCGCAACAGACGGTTCGGAGTACAAGTTTACCTTTGCGGCTATGACAGAATCGGGCGCATCGCTGACTTTGTCCATGCGTTCTACGGTAAGTGTAAATTCTGCGTATGCTTATCCCGATATCGTTCTCGTCGAATCGAAGGCGCTTTCGGATGAATTTGAAATGGTTGAGGCGACCTTTTCAATCAGCTATGATGAACTTGAAAAAGTAGTTGTGTTTACCGTGAACGGGGAAGAGACCGTCGTGGAAAATGTAGCATCTTTCGCTGCCATCGATTTTGTATTCCAGTGCGGTGCGGGGGTTTATCTCGATAATGTTGCATGCCTGAATGCGTATGATATAGAATTTGTTGTCCGGGACGGAGGGAAAGAACTTTCCGACGGACTGACTTTCGACATTGTCGGTTATGACGGAAAGAAGTGGGATATTCAGCCCGTTTATTCGGACGGAAAGTGGGTTATCGAAGATGCTTGCGGTGTAGTGCAGATCACGGTGTCGACAAGCAGCAAAACGTTCCCTGTCTGTGTGTTCGATGCGAGAAATACTTCGGCCACCATTGAAACGGGATTTGCTTTGACAGTCACTCTGAAAGATGCACAGGGGAATGTTGTCAAAGGAGCACAGATCGTGGCAAAAAAAGGTGCGACCGAGTTGTTTACGATGACCGATAACGGGGACGGTACGTACTCCTATGAAAATGCTTCCGGTACGTTCAACCTTTATGTTACCCTGGAAGGGTATGTATTCCCGGTGGAAAGAAACGTCAGCTCGGCAAATACGCAAATTACGATCGTTGCGACGTCTGCTCCTGCGGATGAAAATAACCAGGGAGGGGATCAAACCCCTGAAAAAACAGGTTGCAGTTCCGTAATTTTCGGAGGGGCATTCCTTGCTGCGGCCGTTGTGCTGGCAGGAAGCTGTGCGGCTGTTGCCAAGAAGAAGAGATAACTTTAAAAGGTTTGGCTAAGTTGTTTATGAAAAAATATCTGATTGAAAATAGGATGCCTGCGGCAATCTGGCAGGATGCCACGCCGCTCGGAAACGGGCAGGTAGGCGCAATGATGTATGGGAGTATTTATGACGAACGCATCTTACTCAATCATGAAAGCCTGTATGACGGGGAAACAGACCTTCCTTTGCCCGATTGTTCCCGCTATTTGCAGGAAGTGCGAAAACTGCTCGATAACAGGGAATATAAAAAAGCGGACACCTTTTATACGGAAAAGTTAGAAGAAAATAAATATTTTGTACAGACTGGGAATTTTCTGCCTGCGTTTGATATCCGCATGATCACATACGTTCAGGGCGCTTTTACCGACTATAAAAGACAGCTGGACATGGAAAAAGGCATAGCTTCGCTGCAGTGGAAAGACGGAGAGGTGCAATACGGGCGTGAAATTTTTGTGAGTGCGGCAAACGGGCTGGTTGTGTTGCGGCTCACCGCGTCAAAAGCGGTGCTTGGTTTTGATGTGCGTTTGGAAAGACATGACCTTTCGGATGCGGTGGATTATTCAGGAAATAAAATAGAGGATATTCCGCAGTATAATTTTACGGTAAACAACAACGCTTTGGAAGGCTCGTTGCAGACTGCTTCGGGCAGGAAGATCAAGGCAGTATTGTGTTTGTTTTCCGACGGGGATATACAGCTTTATAACTGTAAAAACGTCAAAAAGCTCAATGATATGCAGGGAACTTTGGCATTTGACAGCAATTATTATTCTGTCAGAAATGCGAAAACGGCAACGATCGTATGCCGTTTGTGCGGTGAGAATGAAAATGTTTCCGCGTTGCCTGTAAAAGAGGAATACGAGGGTTGGCGTTCGGATCATATACATATTTTCTCTTCGGATTTCAACGCAATGAAATTGGATCTCGGTGGAGATTGTGACGGAAAAACGGTGGAAGAAGAACGCCTTGCAAGTTATAACGGTAAGATAAGTGCGGCGCAGATTGAAAAAATGGCTTTGTTCGGCAGGTATTTGTTAATTTCTTCGTCAGCGAGGTGCCGTTATCCGGCAAATTTACAAGGTGTGTGGAACGGTTCTTATCGGCCGGCGTGGTCTTGTACTTTTTTCAATAACGAAAATATTGAGATGAATTATTGGCAGGCTCTTTGCGGAAACCTGCCGCAAGTCCAAATGCCTCTTTTTGACTTTTATCTCACTCTTATGGACGATTATCGGGAAAATGCACGAAAGTTATTCGGCTGCAGGGGAATTCTTCTGCCGATGTTTCTTGATAATCACAGCGGGAAAAAGAAAAATTTGCAGCCGCATGTTATCTATTGGACAGCAAGTTCTTCATGGATCGCCAATATATTCTATGATTACTATCTGTTTACACGGGATGTCGATTTTCTCAGAAAAAAGGCGTTTCCTTTTATGAAAGAAGCGGCTCTCTTTTACGAAGACTTTATGCAATACGATGAACAGGGGTATCTGAAAAGTTATCCTTCCAATTCACCGGAAAATTGTGCCGTCGGCGATTTTGAAGGCTCGGAAAATGTACGAGTTTGCATCAATGCCACAATGGACTTTGCTGCGCTCAAACAGTTGTTGTGCGATCTTTTAGAGGCGGAAAATCTTCTGGATATTTCGGATGAAAAACACGACATTTGGAAGAAAATGCTTTCTGCGATTCCGCCGTATCGAATCAACGCAGAAGGGGCGCTGTGTGAATGGATGCATAAGGATTTCCGCGATAATTATGCACACCGTCATATGTCACATCTATATCCGCTTTTTCCCGGCAGAGAGATAACCAAAGAAGACGGCGAGCTGTTTAAAGCATGCACAAGGGCCGTGGAACTGCGTTATCGTATGGGGATGAAAGAACAAACAGGCTGGAGTTTTGCGCATATGGCAAATGTTTGGGCAAAATTGGGGAATGGTGAACGTGCGGAGGAATGCCTGAAACTTTTGTTGCGTTTCTGTACCGGAAAAAATATGCTTACCTACCACAATGATTGGCATAACCAGGGAGTGACGTTGAAATATTTGTGGGCAAAACACGCACCTTTTCAGATCGATGCCAATTTAGGATTTACTGCGGCCGTACAGCAGATGCTGATCGATTCCGGCGAAGATTGGCTGGAAATATTCCCGGCTTTGCCGCCAGATTGGAAAAATGTAAAAATTGGTCCCTGTCTTACCCGTTGCGGCGTTTATGCTGTCCTTGAAAAGAAGGATGAAAACATTTGTGTAAAGATAAAAGCATATGTCAATACAAATATTGAAATTCGCTGCGGAAAAGAAGTGATGTGGGAAAAAGAAAATAAAGTCACATTAAGGCAGGGAGAAATGTTTGTTCTTTGCGGGAAGATTTGTGAATCGGCCGAAAATCGAAAGATCGTTTGATCAAAATATTGTTAATAATAAAAACACCGTAATATGTGTTACGGTGTTTTTATTTATAATTAGCGAAGCAATGTTTTTACAGAAAAATTGTAATAGTGAGAAGTATGCATTACATTTTTAAGAAAGTAATCCTTTTGTCCAAAATTAATGCATAATCATTAAGTATATTCCTGTTTACAACCGGGAAGATTGCGAAGCGCCACTTATCTTGTAGCTTGTATTGTTCATATGTGTTTTTCGGAATATCCGAATTTTGCTTTTTCGGGAGGCTTAGGTTAGCATAGTTCCTCGCGGACGTCAACGTTCGCAAAATCGTTGCTTAAAACACTCATAGAAAAACTTTTAGAGCCGAGCAAGGAATGTTCCTTGCTCGGCTCTTTTGTTGTCTTATAAGTCAATTTTATGCTTTGTACGCAACGATTTTTCTTTGTCCCGTTGACTTCCGCAAACTCTATTTTGAATATGCCGACATTTCCCGTCCTATGCTCCTTCGCCTTTTGCCCAAAAAAGGCAAAAAATTCGGAGGATGTAAAAATGGAAATGTTGGTAACAAAGTTCTCAAACGGAAAGTATCGCAACGAAGGTGAACTCTTTGCAGAACCTATCTCAGAGAAAAACGTGAAACTTATGGGCGAGATGATCGCATTGCAGACTCTTCGTACATTGAAGAAGTACGATTGGAAAATTGCAGATAAGTATTATATCGGTTTAATTAAAGACCTGCACCATATGGGCGAGGTCGATTATATCGTATCGGACGGCTATGACGTAGCACAGACGGCTATCTGCTTTCTGTATCAGTTCATCGGCAGAAAGGTATCGGATATCTATGGAAAGGACCGTAAGGGAAAAGAGATCACGATTAAACTTGCTTGCTATCGTGAAGTGGATGGACAGCTTATGCGTTACCGCAGAAAGATGGAGAAAACATCGTATATTGATTTTACAAGCTATAAGGCACTCCCCATGGATCCCGTAAATTGCTTTGAGAAAGAACAGACGGATTACACAAAAGCAGAGGCAATCTTGGAAGGCATGCATCTGAATGAAATGGAACTTGCCGTGCTTGACTGTGTTTTGAGAGGCTTGGTGCGATCGGAAATTATCGCGGAACTCGGAATCGGGCGCGGAAGTATCTGTTACAGAAAAAGACAAATAAGATCAAAATATCAAGCATATATCGGTTCTCTCCAATGACGGAGAGACTTATTTTTTCTCATTCGCAAAAGCTATAGAATAACCTGTTGGCAGTTAGGCGTGAGCTTGTCATAGACGAGTGCGGCGGCGCTACGCGCCGCCGCAGACAAGCTCACGCCTAAAAACAGACCGAAACGCAACCGCTCANCGTCCGCGCTGACCCGCTTGCGGATCGCCTTTTTCCCTCGCGGCGGGCGGGCTTTCGTTGCAGAGCTGCGGTATGTTTTGTTTGTCATCCCGCCCTTTTCCATTCGGTATTGTGCATAACTCTGAAAAATTTTTAATTTTCCTTGAAAATATGCGAACATATGTTTGACTTTTTCAGAAAAAGGTTGTATAATACCCGCATGCACCTGAAAAGGGGCTGGTACAACTGAATAAGAGAGCTGATTTATGAATTGATTGAATTGAGTAAAAGAATAGATTAGCCGTGAAGCGATACCTATGAGATTAGAGCAGGCTGAAAATTGCCGCGCCGTTACCCTGAGCGGAAGAGTCGGGGCGGGGTCGTTATCTTCAAGGGCATAACATAAAAGAAAGAAAGTAAGTAACTAACTAATTTCTCTCTTTTGTGCTATGCCCTTTTTTTCGTGCAAATTTTTTATCTTCGGAGGACAAAAATTTGCAGGGAAACAAGACAAAGGCCGTTAAGATAACGGCGAGCAGCACGGCGGAGATATTCTCTTTGCCAAAGTATAAGCAGACGGCGGTTTGCATGGCGCTGTTAAAGCGGGGAGGTGAAAGATGAACCTACTCACGGCAAAGATATATTACGACGGCAGCCACTGGATAGCGATACCGCACACGGAACGCCCTTACAGGCAGAGGAGACGGCGGAAACAACCCGAAAAGAGCGAAGAATTGCAGCAGTTCGAGGAACGCTTTGAAAAGGTCAAAGGCGGACGGAAAAGCCGCAAAGCAAAACTGTTGCAGGAATTTACCCCTATGTTCAAAGACGAAGCCGAGGCGGAACAGTTTGTGGAAGAACACTTCAACAGGCTGAGCCGAAACCGCTGGGAACGGTATAAGCGCATGATACGGCGCGGCTATACAAACAGTTGGAATTTCTTTTGCACTTACACCTATGATTCTCAAAAGCATACGGAAGAAACTTTCCGACAATCGCTTATGAACACGCTCTATCATCTCTCATCCCGCCGTGACTGGCGGTATATGGGCGCATGGGAACGCGGAGAGTTGGGAGAAAGATTGCATTTTCACGCGCTTACCTACATACCGGAAGGACAGATGCCGGGCGAGCTGGAAGAGCATGAGGATTACAGTACCAAGCGGCACAGGCGGGAAAAGAGCATACAGAACAGCTTTTTCAATGAGCGTTTCGGACGGAGCGATTTTTCGGCAGTCAACAACGCCTATGAAGTCTCTGACAGCATCAAGTATATGCTCAAATACATCAGTAAGAACGACGAAAAGATCGTCTATTCGCGCGGGCTGAAAACTTATTTTGTATCCGACGTTCTGGACGAGGATATACTCTGCAAAACGGGAGACGAAGAACACGGGTTCAAGTATATTCTTGCAGATAACTTCACCTGTATATCGGACGGTGAAATCATGGGTACGGTCAGCCCGGAAGTGATCGAGAAAATGCCGAAGGCAAACTAATCTTTTGTCCTTCGGCGGAGAAGTGTAAACGGAAACGCCCTTCCCGTCAAGGGCAAGGTGCATTGCCTTCGGCAACCCTTGACGGAAAGTAATAAACAGAACAGATAAGGGAAAGATTTTGCGTTTCCGTTTGTTTTTTCTCCGTCGAAAGACAGAAAAAATCAAAAGGAGGAAAACAGAATGAAAAATATATACAGCAGCGT
>CAJFFD010000018.1 GCA_904373255.1 uncultured Clostridia bacterium
CGCATCGGCATCGCCAAGGCGCAGTCGGAGTGCGAATATTCCTACTTCGAGGCGTGCGTGCGCGAGTACTGCAACGCCCACGCCGAGCGCGCGATGGCGATTCTCTCGCCCGTAAAGCTCACCATAACCAACTACGAGGGCGAGGAGGAACTGGACTTCGACATCAACCAGGCGGACGAGAACGCGGGCACCCGCAAGGTCAAATTCGGCAAGCATCTCTTCATCGAAAGCAGCGATTTCTCCCTCGACCCGCCCCCCAAATATTTCCGACTGAAAAAGGGCGGCTACGTCCGTCTGAAGAACGCCTACATCGTCCGCTGCGACGACGTCGTGACCGATAAAGACGGCAACGTATGCGAAATTTTGTGCACCTATATCCCCGAAAGCCACAGCGGGAACGACACGAGCGGCATCAAGGTCAAGGGGGTCATCCACTGGGTGAACGCCGACGATTGCGCCGACTGCGAGGTGCGCCAGTACGAGAGCCTGCTGCGCGACGCCGACTATGCGGGGCAGGACTTCACCGAGAGGATGAACGAAAACAGCGAGCATATCTTCGCGGGCAAGGCGGAGCCGTACCTTGCGCGGGCGGCGGAGGGCACGCCCTTCCAGCTCATGCGCACAGGGTACTATAAAAAGTGTACGGAAGGGAAGAAGCTCGTCCTCTCCGAAATCGTTTCGCTGAAAGATAATTTCAACAAAAAATAATCGGGAAGTGTCCGGCAGCGCGCTCTTTTTTACGGGGCGCGTTTCCCTTTTTTGCGGGTTCGGCTGCGGAGGCTGCACGAAGGGCGAGGAGGGAAAAGCCTGCCTTCCGCTTGCAGAATTTTCATTCGTCGGGCAGAATTGCCGGGAAATAAAATAATTTATTTTTACGCTCCGCGATTGACAAGAGGGCGGCGAAACGATATAATAATTATAGGTAAGTTTTCGGTTAAATCCGGGATCAAAAAATAATGAGGGTGACAGTGCGATGAAGATTTGCAAAAACTGCGGTCGCCAGACGGATGACGAAAAAGTCCGGTGCCCGTATTGCGGCTACCTGTTCGAAGAGGATATGGACAGCGTGCTCCGCAAAATGAAAGAAAACCTCAACGCCTATAGAGATTCTGTCGCGGCGGCTCCGGCGCAGGCGCCTGCCGCCCCCGCGGCGCAGAACCCCGCACAGGCAGCTGTTCCGGCACAACAGAACTCCGCACAGACAGCCGCCCCCGCGGCGCAGAACTCCGCACCTGCAGTTGTTCCGGCACAACAGAACTCCGCACAGGCGGCGCCCGCCGCGGACGGAAATCGCGAACGTTTTGAACTGCTTACGGAGGTCGCTCAACTGAAAGGGGAATTGCGCGCCCTGCACACCGAAATCGACCGTATGAACGGTACGCGGTACGGTCAGCCGCGGCAGTATGTATCGCAGGCGGCGGGGCAGCCGCAGTATGTACAGCAGCCGGTACAGCTTGCACAGCCTGTCGTATACGCTCCTTATCCTGCGGCGCAGCAGGCGTATGCGCAGCAGCCGAATGCCCGCGCGGCAGACGGCAAACAGAGGGTGGCGCGCAGCAGCAACCGCATCGTCCTTTCGGTGATCAGCATCCTTTTGCTTGCGCTCTCGGTCGGCATGTTCTTTGTGGCATGGGTCGGAACGGAGGCAGACGCTTTCCTTTTCAAGGGATTCGACGGCATCGCCTATATCTTCAATAAAGAGGGCGAAAACGTAGCCGGGTTCGCGGCGTACCTCGCGCAGATCGAGGCGCATCAGTTTGCCGGAGGGGATATGATCGCCAATGTATGCCGCACGGCGTGCAGGTATGTGGTGGAATACGGCGTGATCGTTTATGCGGCGTTCCTTGTTTTGGGAATCCCGCTCCTGTTCAGCCTGTCGGGCAGGGTCAGCCTGAAGGGTTGGCACCGCTTCGTATCGTGGATGTCCTTTATTGTAGCGCTGCTCCTGTTCGGGGTATTCTGCTGGGTCACCGGTTTTTCGTCCGTATCCATCCTGTTCATGGTCGGCGCGGGCGCAAACCTCGTCCGCTGCCTCTTCCTCGCCTTCTATAAGGGCAAAAAGAAAAAATTGGGCGGGCTGGAATAAAAATCGTAAAGCGGCCGCGCGCCCCGGAAGAATGCGGGGCGCGCGGCTTAATCGAATGAGAGGAAATTATGAATATAGTCGTCGATGTAATATTTGTATTGTTTTTGGCGCTGATGTTCTTTTTCGGCTTCCGGCGCGGTTTTCTCACAAAGGCTTGGTGGCTTTTGGACATCGGGCTGATCGTCGTGTTCGGTCTGTTTCTGACGCCGAGCATCAAGCAGGGGATCGGCCCCGCCCTTACGCCTGCGCTGGAAAATGCGTTTTCCTCCATGGCGGAGAGCGGGCTGAATATCGACGCCGCGGGTCTTGCCGATATCATTACGTCCGTCATTATCTGGGTCGGCATCGGTATCATTGTCATCATCGTTATGGCGATCGTCAAAGCGGTTCTGCGCCGGATCAACAAGATGAAGTTCTTTAATTTTATCGATAAAATCCTCGGCGGAATTTACGACGTGGCTTTCGCTTTGGCAATTCTGATGATCCTGGGTGCGCTCGCGGGTACTTTCGTCAATTTCGAGCCGATGAAAAATGCCGCGGAATTCTGCAACCAGACGTATCTGTTCAAGTATATATTCGGTTCCAACCCGTTCCAGTCGTTTGCCGACCAGTATGTCCCTCTCGGAACATGGATTGCGGGTCTCATTCCGCAAGGTTAAATACGCGGTTAAACAAATATAAAAAAGCTAGGTCAGAAAAAGCGCGCCGGACACGGCGCGCTTTTGATATGTATGCGGTTTGCCTCGGCGGGAAATGCGTGCGGAAAAGAGAAAAGCCGAGACCGCCCCCCCCGCGCCGGAACGGTCAGCCGAGTTTTGTGCTGGGGAATCGTTTTTTCATGAACGCGTCCGGGAATACTTTGTCCAGCCATTCGCCGAAAGCGGTAAGCGGCGCAATTCCGTCCGCGCGCGAAACATAGCGGAACATGGCGGCGGCATTGAAAAACATATCGACGCAGATTATGCAGAAAAAAAAGACCGCCGCGCCGTAAAATATTCTGCGCGGAATCTGCTCGAAAAAACGGTCGAGCGGGCGGTAGAGTACGAACATGGCAAATACGCACAGCACGCCCCAGAACAGCATAATTGGGATCGTTGTGCGTCCGCCGATGTTGAGCGGCCATTTGCTGTAATTCCACGAACGTACGCCGAGTACATATTCTTCGAAGCAGCTGATCGCAAATTCCAGCGCTCCGCCGAGCAGCGCCCCGCCGAAGAACACCTCGCCCAGTCCGCGTGCGCGTTTGAATGCAAATACGATGGCGAGAATTCCCAGCCCGTAAACGGGGTTGAACGGGGTAAAAATGCTTCCGCTGCAATCGAAATAGCGGTGTACTTTTACGAGGTTGAAGATGATCTCCCAAAGGTTTCCCAGCGTTCCTCCCAGCATATACAGGAACACCGCCTTCGGAAAAGTGAGTTTTCCCAAAGTGCG
The DNA here is from genome assembly GCA_904373255.1 of uncultured Clostridia bacterium. Lineage (GTDB taxonomy): Bacteria > Bacillota > Clostridia > Christensenellales > Borkfalkiaceae > Borkfalkia. The sequence goes on from CAJFFD010000018.1 coordinate 3,521, forward strand.
GTGCGTATAGCGGAGAAAATGCAGGGGTTTGCGCCTGCGGCGCAGTTTATTCATAAGCATTTTGTTTTTGTTCTGCGGCATCTCCGCAGATAGCTTCCGCGCTTTCCGCGGGTTGGCGCGCCCGCTTTCCTGCAATCGCGTCGGCAAAGAGCTGCTCCATTTTATCGATGCATTTTTCGATGCGGAACCGCTCGGCATAGCGGATATATTCGGAGCGCTGCGTTTCGCGGAATTCGGGGTGTTCGATCATATAATCGATCTTGCGCGCAAGCGCCTTCACGTTGCCCGCGGGGTAGAGGTTTCTGTCGTCGAGCGCAAAATATTTCGCCGCCGACATCTTGCTGTTGGAGATTACCGGCACAAGCCCGCAGGTGATCGCTTCCACGCACGCGATCGACTCGATCTCCGCGTACGAGGGGTGAACGTACAGGTCGCAGAAATTGATCAGCCTGACCATTTCGTCTTTGGAATGAAAGGAAATGTCCGGCTGGTTTTTCAGCTTTTTGCCCGCATGGCGCAACTTTTCTTCGAGCGGGCCTTCACCGGCGAGGAAAATCTGTATCTCGTCGGCATGGCGCGAAAGCCGCACCGCTTCGAGCAGATCCCTCTGGCATTTTTCTTTTACGAGCCTGCCCGTCGAAAGAATGCAGAACTTATCCGCGTATTCCTTCGGCTTTTCCTCCTTTTCCGGCACGAATACGGGGTCGACGCCGTTGGAGATCACGCGCAAATCCTGCGTGTAGCCGTGTGCTCGCAGCTGGTCGGCGATGAAGGCTGTAGGGCAGTGAATGTAATCGGTGTACTGATAAAATCCGTTCAGAAAATACTTATACAAATATCCGTTGAACTGCTTGCTGTGCAGCAGCCCGAAATGGCTGCTCACGTTTTCCGGCTGAACGTGGAACGCCGTCGTGACGGGCTTATTCAACTCGTTGCAAATGCGCACGGCGGCTTTGCCGAGGGAAAAGGGCATCAGAACATGCACAACGTCGCTCTTTTCGATGCAGGAGCGCAATACTTCTTCGTTCGGCTTGGCAAGGGCAACGCCGTTTTTTGCAAAATATCCGTTGAAGATTTTGAAATCTCTCTGCCCGACGGCATAATATCCCGCTTCGTCCACTTTGCCTGCGCAAACGACGGAAACGTTATGCCCGCGCGCTTTCAGATTGTTGATAAGCCTTTTTACCGTGATGGTCGTTCCGTTGTTTTCTTCGCCGAGAACGTCCGTCACAATGGTGATCCGCATACAATTCACTCCGTTCAGAATAATTTATTCTCCCCGCCCGCGATCTTCTCCAAAAGTTCCTGCCCGGCGGCTACCATCGGGGCGCAGACGTTCAGCACCGAGCCGAGCGCCGCAGACTTGTCCGATTTCAGCCATTCCACATACACGTCAAGCACGCCTCCCGCCAGGAACCGTATGATATGCTTCGCGTCCGCCGCGTCAGAGCCGCATTTGCGGCTCATCCCGGCAAATATTTTGTCCGAAAGTACATTTTTTAAACAGGTCAGAAAATAATCCGCGTCCGGCGACTTCTGTACAAATTCGCCGAAATATTCGTAGCGGTCGAGCGCTTCTGCGCAGGCGATCAGAAAATCCAGCGTGGTGCCGCCCTTTGCCGTGTCGCCGTTCGCTTCGTCTTCGCTGTCAAAAATCCGTGCCGCCATGTCATCCAGCAGCGATTTCAGCACCTCGCTTATGTTGCGGTAGTGCAGGTAAAACGTGGTGCGGTTGATGTCTGCCGCCATGCACAGGTCTACGATCTTGATCTCGTTCATGCGCCGCGTACACATCAGCCTCAATACCGTGTTCTGGATCGCCGCGATCGTCTTCTGGCTGCGTCTGTCCGTCTTCATATTCCCTCCGTGCGCGCCCTGCGCGCAGCTGTCCTTTTCTGTATGCCAATATTATACAGCAACCTTGCCGGACTGTCAAGGACGCGCGCCGTTATTCTCGACAAATGTCGATTTATTCTTGTCGAACGGGGGCGGATTGCGAAGATTGGCAGAATGGCGGAGGTATTACGATTAAGATTATAGTGGATAAATGTTAAAGAATTATTAAAAAAGGAGGAGGGCGCGGCTTGCGTGCGCTGCGGCTTCCGGTTATTTTTTCGGAGCCTCATCCGCCGTTTCGCCGTGCAGTTTTTCAACGGAGCGCAGCAGCGCCGTGTCCGCACCGTTCCACGGTTTGTCCGCATTGCGGTAATCGTGTTTGGCGCAGAACCATTGCAGGTCTGCCAGCAGCGCGTCCATGGATTCCTTTTGCAGTTTGGTGAGCGTATAAACGTAGTCCTTCTTTTTCCCGCGCGCGTAAGCTGCGTATTTGAGCAGGTAACCGAAGTGTTCCAGGCAGAATCCGTTTGTGCCGAGCAGCGTTTCTTTGAACTTCGGTTCGGCGAAAAACATTTCGGCAACGGTTTTGTAATAGCGGATCATGTTTGTTTCCACGCTGTCGCAGATGACGCAGGTGTCGCCGCTGTGGATGAATGTTTCCGCCATTGCCTTTGCGCGCTTCAGATCCGCCGTTATTTCGAGCTTGCCTTTGAGCGCGGTGAGGCGCGTCGTGTGTTGCAGGGCAAGGGAAAGCTTTCCCTGCCTCGCATACAGCATTTTCGTATGATGCTCGCAGAATCCCTTTTCGTTTACCAGCCGCCTTTGGAAATCTTCCATCACCGATTCGCTCATGTACTGGTCGGCGAGCCTGTTTTCAAGGATGTTGCGAATGCGGCAGAGAGGGCATACTCCCGTGCCGTTGAACTCCTGATAAATGAGCATGTTGCCGATATGATAGTTCATGGAAAATACCGCCTTTTCATTCGCGGGTTTCACCCGCTTATCGGAACTATTATACCCGAAACCCGCGGGAAAGGAAAGCATTTTTCAGGCGTCCGCGGCAAAGATCGCTTTGCGCCGTACGGCAATACGCCTTGCGCCGTTTCCGTTCCGCCCGCGCTGCGGGCAAAGATTTTCTGCGGAACGTTTGCTTTTGTGCGGAAAATCGGATATAATGATAACAAAGGGGATCGGAGTGAGAGACAATGCGTTGCCTTTTTTTATACAATCCTGTCAGCGGCAGGGGAAAAATCGCGAAAAAGCTCGGGCGGATCGTCCGCGCGCTGGAGCGAAAATACGGCACGGTGGATACCTATGCCACCAAGGGGCGGGGCGATATGGCGCGCGCCGCCGCGGAAGCTGCGGAAAAATACGACGCGCTCGTCTTTTCCGGGGGCGACGGCTCTTTTAACGAGGTGGTGCAGGGCGTCGCGGGGGCAGGGCGCATACCGGAACTCGGGTATATTCCCTGCGGCACCGTCAACGACGTTGCCCATTCGCTCGGCATTCCGAAGCGGCTGGGCGGTGCGCTCAAAGTCATTTTGTCGGGCGAGCGCGCCCTGCTCGACTGCATGAAGATCAACGACCGTTACGCCATGTATATCGTGGCTGCGGGCGCGTTTACGAGCGCAACGTACAGCACGCCGCAAAAGCTCAAACGCCAGATCGGCCGCATCGCCTACGGCGTGGAGGGGATCCGCAAAAACATGAATTTTGAAGTGTTCGACATCGATATAACCGCGGGCGGCGTCCGCGAGCGGACGGACTGTGTGTTCGTCGCTCTCATGAACGGGCGTTACGTTGCGGGCATGCGCCTGAACCGGCGCGGGAGCATGGCAGACGGGCAAATCGAAGCCGCCGTGATCCGCCAGTGCAGAAAGCCGAATTTCTTCCAAAGAGTCCGCGCATTTTTTTCCCTTGCAAACCTGTTTCTTTTCGGGTACGGTGTGCGGGAAAAGAATATATCCCGCATCCGCGGTTCGCATTTTGAGATCGATGCGGGAGATTCGGTCGTGTGGAATTTTGACGGCGAACGGGGGATCTGCGGCAAGGTGGTCGTCGACGTGCTTCCGAAAAGGATCCCCGTGCTTGTACCGAGAGGCAGAAAAAAGATTTAGAGCCGTTCTCCGGGGCGTTGTCGGCGGTGCGCGGAATGCGCGCTGCCGTTCGTTTTTACGGTTCTCTGCCGTCCGCCGCGTCCGCCCGGGCGGGTTCGCCGCCCAGGTATTCGGAAAGGTCTTCGCCTCGTACCCGCTCGGCGTTGTTTTCCGCCAGCCTTTTCAGGAAGGTCAGCGGCATTTTCCGCGGGCGCAGCCGTTCGTTGAATTTGGCAGACCATGCGAGGAAAATGGCGTAAATGTACGGCATTCCGAGGTTTGTTTCGAGCAAAGAATTGGTTGTGAGCGTGAGGAGTTTATCGGCAAAATTTTCAAACCCGGCGCTCCGTATCCCGCCGAGCAGCAGCCCCGCTTCCCAGCCGAACTGCACCAACACGCCGATCGCGAGCAGCCACAGGATATTCACCCGCAGCGTTTTATCCCGCTGCATGAGATTCCACGCAATGAGCGCGAGGTATCCGACGAATAGGATAATCGCCATATAACCGTGGTAGGCGCCGGTCGTGCGCTGGATTACGACGGGGTTTTCGCTCGTGCCGAACGTCGCGGCGATCATGGGTGCGCACAGCCACCAGAAGAGGATGAGCGCCGACCACTCGAGCAGCCGCTTGTCCTTGGAAATCCAAAGCCAAATCCATACAAAATTTGTAAATCCGTAACTCATCGACATCCATAAAAGCACCCAGAACAGGCTGTACCCTTCCGAAATGGTGCGCGCATGGAATACCAGGTGAAAGATGCCGTAGTCGACGGCGAAATAGACGAAGCCGAAAATTACTCCGACGATGAGCGCAGCGTACTTCTTTTTGATCAGCAGAAGCGCCGCAAACAGGACGAGGAAGGCGATGTCGAGCCAGATATACAGTGGGTCAAACTGCCGCCGCGCGATGATGTCGTCCATGACATATTCCTCCGAATGTAATAATTTAACATTACAAACAATTACATGAATTATTATAAACCATGCGGAAGCATAAGTCAACGGATTGAAAGGAAAATCTTTGCCTGCGTCGGGCGGGGCGGAGTATGCGGCGCCCGCGCGGGCGGTGCATTTTCTTGACAAAACATTCCGCGGAGAGTATAATACGGGTAAAGATATGGAATAGAAATGCGGTATAGCGGAAATTTCGCTTTCAGTGTTGCGGATGGAACGGTTGTTACGGTTTTTTGCACATATTTTCCGCCGATCGGCCGCAATTCCGTTCCGCACGATACGGTTTTGCCGGAGGCAAAACCGCATTTGCATTTTTAGAGGTTCGGGTATGAAGATCATGATCGCGGGGCTGGGCCTGATCGGCGGCTCCATGGCAAAATCGCTCGCGCGCGCGGGATATTCGGCTGACGGGTTCGACCGCGCTCCCGTTCTTCGCCGCGCGGAAGAGGAAGGGGTCGTCGCGCGGGCGGCGGCAGATACGCGGGATTACGACGTCGTTTTCGTCGCGCTCCCTCCCGACGCGGCGATGGAATACATCGGCGGGCATCCCTTCCGGGAGGGCGCCGTCATCGCGGATATCTGCGGCGTGAAGGGCGCTTTGGAAAAATTCGTATATTCGCAGCCGCGCGCCTTCCGCTACGTCGGGTGTCACCCGATGGCGGGGAAGGAGGTTTCGGGACTGGAAAATTCCGATGCGTCCCTGTTCGACGGCGCGAGCATGATCATCGCCGAAAACGAGCATACCGACGCCGAGGCGGTCAGGCTGCTGGAGAGTCTGTTTTCCGAAATGGGATTCGGCTGCATCAGGCATTGTTCCGCGGAATATCACGACGCGAAGATCGCTTATACCTCGCAGCTGGCGCATATCGTGAGCAATGCGTATGTGAAAAGCCCGACGGCGGACGGTTTCCCCGGTTTTACGGGCGGCAGCTTTCAGGACATGACCCGCATAGCCGGCGTGGACGAATCGGTATGGACGCGCCTGTACATGCTCAACCGCGAGGCGGTCACGGAGGAGCTTCGGCGGCTCGTCGGTCATCTGAACGAATATCTGGCGGCGCTGGAGCGCGGGAACGAGGGCGACCTGTGCGGGCTTCTGAAGGAGGGCCGGCTGCGCAAGGAGCAGCTGGATGTCGAGCGGAAGATCCTCTGACGCGGAGCCGATTTGCAAACGGGCGGAAAATGCGCTGTATTTTGAAGCGGAAGGGTGCGTATGGGCAAAACGGAAGTTCTTTTATTCGTCAACGGCGGCGGCGTGCGCGAAAAAATCGCGGCAGCGGCGGAGGAAACGGACGAAGGCGGGGTGCATGCGTTCCGCTTTTGTGCGGACGGGGCGGAATTTTCTTTCCGGTTCGGAGGCACGGCGGTCATCGAGCGGTCGGGGGGGATCGCATACAGGATCGAATTGGATCCGAGCAGGACGACGTACACGGAGATCGTGACGGAATACGGTTTTCTGCCCGCCGGGGTGAAAACGCTCCGGTCGGAAATATCACGGAAAAACGGTTTTTACTTTAAGGGGGAATATGAATTACTGTTTGAAGGCTATGCGCAGCGGCACGAATTGTCGTTGTTTGCGCACATAAGGGAAAGGAGGCAGAAACAATGAAAATCGGATACATCGGGCATTCCTGTTTCCTGTTGGAAACGAATGCGGGTACGCGCATTCTCACCGACCCGTTCGACGGGATCGGCTGGCAGATGCCGCGCGTCCGCGCCGACTATGTGTGCTGTACGCACGGGCATTTCGACCACAGCTATCTTGCGGGAGCCGAGGGGTGCCGCGCGGTCGTTTCGTCGGCGGGCAGGCATGTCTGCGGCGATGCGGAAATTTACGGCATTCCTTCCTTTCATGACGATGCCCGCGGCGCAAAGCGGGGCGGCAACATTATTTACCGCATCTGTGCGGACGGCGTATCCGTCTGCCATATGGGAGACATCGGTCACGCCCCTGCGCGGGAGCTGCTCGCCGCGATCGGCTCGCCGGACGTATTGCTGATCCCCGTCGGGGGAACGTATACGATCGACGCGGCGGGCGCGCTCGGATATGTGCGTGCGCTCCGCCCGAAGATCACCGTTCCCATGCACTATAAAACGGAGGATTGCACGCTCGACATTGCGCCTGTCAGCGGGTTCACGGCGCTGTGCGGCAATGAAAACTGCATGGAGGCGGACGGCATCGACACCGACGATATGGCTAAATACTGCGGAAAAACGTTGATATTGAGGAGAAAGACCGATGGAAGATAAAGAGGTTCTGCGCATCTACAATAAAGTTTACGAATATCTTGACAATTTCAATATTTACGAGGTGCGGAACATTGCCCGGGCGTTCGGCGTAAACGCCCCGACGACGGCGAAGAAAAAAGATCTGATCCTCACGGCAATCCGCGTAGGAGCGGGCATTTCCGACCCGGGGCCGCGCAGCAACAAGGGCGCCCGCGTAAAGGCGAGCGACGCGCCCGCCGAGCGCGTTTCCGCGGTGCGCAGCCTTCTGGCGGAATGTAACCGCGAGCTGACCTATGTCGGCGGGGCACAGGAGCCGGTCGAGCTTCATTTCCGCGATGCTGAGGCGGAGGGAAAGGAATACGGATACAGCGATCCGTCCGCTTCGGGCATCCTGGAGATCGGAAAACAGGGATACGGATTCCTGCGCGGCGCTTCTTTCCTTCCCTCCGAAAAGGACGCGGTCGTGTCCGACAAACTCATCGAGCGTTACCGCCTGCGCGACGGCGACTTTGTCAGCTGTTATGTCGCACAGGATGGCGGTGTGCCCGAAGCGGTGCAGATCATTTCGGTCAACGGCAGCGCGCCCGTGTTTATCGAACGGAAAAAGTTCGACGAACTTCCCGCGCAGTTCCCCGAAGATCGTTATCTCCTCGGCAGGGAAAACTGTCCGTTCCTCCGCGCGGCGGATATCGTCTGCCCCGTCTGCAAGGGTCAGCGCGGAATCGTTTTTGCACCCGCAAATTCGGGCAGAACGGCGTATTTCCGCGAGCTTGCCCGCTCCTTTGCGGAGGCGTATCCCGCAACAAAACTGATCATGGTCTTGCTCGACCTTCGTCCGGAAGAACTGACGGAGGCAAAGGAAACGGAGGGCGCAGAGATCGCTGCCGCCTCCTTTGAAGACTCTCCCGCGCACGCGGTGCAGGCGGCTCGGCTCGCGCTCGAGCGAGGCAAACGCATTGCGGAGGAGGGCGGCGACGCGGTCGTGCTGGTCGATTCGGTCACGGCGCTCGTGCGCGCCGCTTCGTACAGCATTCCGCACTCGGGGATAACGACGTCGGGCGGGGTCGACCTCGCGGCGCTCGGCGAGGCGAAAAAGTTCTTTTCGTCCGCGCGTAAGCTCAGAGGCGCGGGGTCGCTGACCATTCTCGCCACGGCGATGAAGGGGCGCGGCATCGCGATGGATTCGGATGTCTGCGAAGAATTGAGCGCCGTTGCGAATATGTTCGTGAATTTCGAGCGCGACATCGCCGACCGCGGCGTTTTTCCCGCCATCGATTTTTCCCGTTCCTATACAAAGCGGGCGGAACTTTTTCAGCCGGAGGAGGAACAGCGCTGTGCGCTCGCGCTCCGCGCCATCGCCGGCGGAAAATTCGGCGCGGAACATGTGCGGGAACTGATTTCCAAAACCGGCACCAACGAAGAACTGATCGCGCGCAGCGAACTTTGGTCGGGCGCGTTAAAGGAATAAAGGAACTATGAAGTACGGCATCGGAATTTCGTACGACGGCGTTTCCGCGCGCGCGGGGCTGTTCGATGCGGACGGAAAATTGATCGCCCGCGGCTCGGCGGTTTCCGAAGGGACGGAAGGCTATGCGGAGGCGTCGGACAAGCTCGTCTCCCTGGCGGAATCGCTGTGTTCCCGCACGGGCAAACGGGCGGAAACGCTCGGGTTGTGCGTACCCGCCGCCGTTGACGGCGCGGAGGATAAAATTCTCCGCTGGGACGGAGACGTGCGCGGATTTGCCGGCGCTCCGCTTGCGCGCGATCTGTCGAAAAGACTGAAAATGGCGGTAAGGATCGCGGGCAGCGCGAATGCTGCGGCTCTCGCCGAGGCGCGCTTCGGCGCGGGAAAAAGATTCGACAGCTTTCTCTTTCTCCGCCTCGGGGAATCTGTCGGCTGCGGCGCCGTGGTCGGCGGTGAGATCTTTGAGGGGTTTGGCAGCGGCGGCACTGCCGCCGAACATATGACGGTGGAAGCGGGCGGTATTCCCTGCCCGTGCGGCAGGCGCGGCTGCCTGGGGCAGTACGTTTCCGGCGCGGCGCTCGTCCGCGATACCAAGCGCGCCATGTTCGAACAAAAAAACAGCGCACTGTGGCGGTGCGCGGGCAATCCGGAAAGCGTGACGGCAAAGACGGCGTTCGAAGCCGCGCGCGAGGGCGACCCTGCCGCGCAGAAGGTAGTCAAAAACTATGTCTTTTACCTGGCGGAGGGGATTTTGAATCTCGTCAATCTCCTGCATCCGCAGGCGATCGTCCTGGGCGGCGAAATCGCGCAGGAAGGGGAGTATCTGCTCGAGCCTCTGCGCAAATATGTCGGCGAGCGCCTGTTTATCGGCTGCGATAAAGCGCCGCTCTCCGTTGTCCGCGCATCGCTCGGCGACGGAGATGCCCTGCTTTTGGGCGGATTCGCGCTCGCCTTGTAAAGAAAAATTATTCGACAATTATTTTTAAATTGTTCATTTAGCAGAGCTTCATTGCCTGCAACGGGCAGTTTGAATGCAAATGAAGAAATCGATTATAGCCGCGGCGGGAGCGGTGTTCCGCGGTGAAAAAAGGAAGAAGAATATTTTCCGTGCCGCGTTTGCGCTTTTGCTTGCGGCGGTGATCGGCGCTTTGGTCTGTGTCGATTTATTCGTTTTTCCGCTCGAATATATCTGGGCGGTTGCGTACGAACCGGATATTTCTCCGCGCGGTGAAGGGGAGCTTCGCGTCCATTTTATCGGGGTGGGGCAGGGCGATTGTACGCTCGTCGAATTTCCCGACGGCAAAACGATGATCGTGGACGGAGGCGACGAGCGGGAGGAAACGCGCATGCGCATCCTCGGCTACTGCCGCGCGCTCGGCGTCGGAATCTTCGATTTTGCCGTGCTCACGCATACCGATTCCGACCATGCCGGCGGTCTGGACGATGTTTTAAACTGTTTCGGCTCCCAAATCGCCTATTCGCCTTTTTTACAAACGCAGGAAAAGGACACCGCCTTCGCCGGATTTCTGTCGGCTGCAAAGGATACGGGCGCGGAAGTGCGGATTTCCCGAATGTTTGAGGCAGACGTTTCCCGCACGCAGGATTACTTTTATTATTGGATGATGCTCTCGCCCTTCGCTCCCGGAATTGCGTCTTCGCGCGATTTATCGGAGGAGGAAAGCACGAACGACCTCTCTGCGGTAATTTATCTCGAATATGCGGGGAGAACGCTGCTGATGACGGGCGATGCGTCCTCCGCGGCGGAAGATTCGTTCGTCGGGTCGTACCTTGCTACGGGCGGCGCCGCCTTCGAGAGGGAAGTAACTTCTCCTTGGGGCGAAGTGCTTCTCCGTCCGCGGTTGGAGGAACTCGATTTCCTCAAGGCGGGGCATCACGGAAGCGGCAATTCGACGGGCGAAGCGCTCGTTTCGCTCTGCCGTCCGCAGAACTTGTTTATCAGCTGCGGCGCGGGGAACGGCTACGGTCATCCGAGCCTTGCCTGCATCGGCAACGTGCTTGCAGCTTCGCCGGAAGCGGAAATTTACCGCACGGACGAATTGGGCAGCGTTATGCTTACGATCGGGGCAGACGGAAAATATTCCGTTTCCCGCATCGGCTGAACAAACCGTTATCAATCTCTTTTTCGGAGTCAATTATATGATCAGATGGACGACGAGCGGCGAGTCGCACGGAAGGGCTCTCACCGCGATCATCGAGGGGCTTCCTTCCAACCTCCCCGTGGATACGGAGGAGATCGACCGCTATCTCGCCCTGCGCCAGGGCGGGTACGGGCGCGGCGCGCGGCAGAAGATCGAAACCGACCGCGTGCAGATTTTGTCGGGCGTGCGCAATAAGCTCACCCTCGGCAGTCCCGTGTGCCTGATGGTGGAGAACAAGGACTACGCGAACTGGGAGGCGTATATGTCGCCCTACGGCGCGGATGTGTCTGCACGGCGGCTCACGCGCGTGCGCCCGGGGCATGCAGACCTTTCGGGCGTTCTCAAATACGACCAGACGGACGCGCGCAACATTCTCGAACGCGCCTCCGCGCGCGAGACGGCGGTGCGCGTTGCGGCGGGTACCGTTGCGCGCATGTTCCTGCGGGAACTGGGCATCGAAGTAGGGGGGTACGTCCGCTCCGTCGCGGGGATTGCGGACGATAAGGAGTACACCTTTGAGCAGCTCGCGAACGTCAAAGAATCCGAATTGTTCATGCCCGATGCGGCGCTGTGCGAACGCGCAAAGGCGGAAATCGACGCCATCAAAGAGGACAAGGACACGGCGGGCGGCATCGTCGAGATCCGCGTCAGAGGCTTAAAGAGCGGCTTCGGCAGCTGTATGTCCTACGGCGAAAAGCTGGACGGGCACCTCGCGGGCGCGGTCATGGGCATCCAGGCGATCAAGGGGGTCGAAATCGGACTCGGCTTCGAAGCGGCGCGCCGCCGCGGCAGCGCCGTGCACGACGAAATTTTCAATGAAAACGGAAAGTTCGTCCGCAAGACCAACAACGCGGGCGGCATAGAAGGGGGTATGTCCAACGGCGAGGAGATCGTCCTGCGCGCCGCCATGAAGCCTATTCCCACCCTCATGCGCGGGCTGAACACCGTCAACTTCGATACGGGGGAGGCGTGCCGCGCCGCCACCGAGCGCAGCGATGTGTGCGCCGTCTGTGCCTGCGAGATCATCGTCGAAAGCACTGTCTGCTTCGCGCTCGCGCAGAAAGTGCAGGAGCGCCTGGGCGGCGACAATATGGCGGAAATCAAGGCAAGATACGCGCTTTTACCCTAAATTATGCGAGGCATAGTACTATGCAGACCATTCAATTAAACACAAAATCCCGCCCGAGCACCGTATTTTGCGGCAAGGGCGCGCTGTTTCTGCGAGGAAAGGATGTATTCGTCGTCACCGATTCCAATGTGTACCGCCTGTATAAGGAACTCATCGCGGAAAAATTTGCAGGCGGCGTTTGCGTCGTTCCCGCAGGCGAGCGGCACAAGAACCGCAACACCCTGTTTAAAATTTTGGACAGCATGCTGGAAGCCCGCCTGCACCGCTCCTCCGTCGTCGTGGCTCTGGGCGGCGGCGTCGTCGGGGACATGGCGGGATTTACCGCCGCGCTGTACATGCGCGGCACCCGCCTCATACAAATTCCGACGACCCTGCTCGCGCAGGTGGACAGTTCCGTCGGCGGCAAAACCGCCATCGACTACCGCGGCGTAAAGAATGTTCTCGGCGCCTTCTACCAGCCCGAGCGCGTGTACTGCGACCCGCTCTTTTTCAACACTCTCCCGCCGCGCGAGATCAAGTGCGGCTTGGGCGAAATTATCAAGACGGGCGTTCTCGACGCGGTCGTCGGCGACAAGATCAGACAGAACGCCGATAAACTGCGCGACCTCGGATTTTTGCACGAGCTGGCGGCGGACTGCGTGCGCTTCAAGGCGCGCGTCGTCGAGCAGGACGAAACGGAGCGGGGGGGGCTGCGCAAGTGCCTGAACATGGGGCATACCACCGGCCACGCGCTCGAACTTTTGTACGGCCGCCGCTCGCACGGGGAGTACGTTCTCATCGGCATGTGGCTGGAAAGTTACATCGCCGAAGGGGAGGGCGTGTGCTCGCATGAATATGCGGAGGAGGTGCGCAAAACGGTCGCCCTCGCCGAGCCGCGCATCCCGCGGTTCGCTTCCCCCGAGGAGTGCATCCGCTTTGCGCTGCTCGATAAAAAGAACGAGGAGAAGGACAAAATTTCCTTCATTCTGCCCAAGGCGCGCGGCGAGTACGCCGAATATTCCCTTTCGGCGGAGCGCTTTGCGGAGTATTTGAAACTGTTGCAGGAGAACCGCGCATGAAGATAGACCCTTGCAGACAATTTTCGGGGGGGTTTGTCATCCCCGGCGATAAATCCATCACCCACCGCGCCGTCATGTTCAACGCGGCGGCGGAGGGCGAGGCGCTCGTCACGAACGCCCTGCTCGGCGAGGACTGCCGCCGATTTATACTGCGGCAACAGCGGCACCACGATGCGCCTTCTGATGGGGTTGGTTTCGGGCAGGGGAGTGAACGCGCGGCTGACGGGCGACGATTCCCTCTCCCGCCGCCCGATGGAGCGCGTCGCCGCGCCCCTGCGCCTGTTGGGTGCGGACATCCGCACGCAGAACGGCTGTGCGCCCGTCGAAATTGCGGCGGCAAGGCTTTGCGGCGCGCGGGTGGATACCAGGGTTGCCAGCGCGCAGGTCAAGAGCGCGGTCATTCTGGCGGCGCTCGGCGCCAAGGGCGAAACGCTCGTGCATGAAGACATCAAAACGCGCGACCACACCGAGCGCATGCTCGCGGCGATGGGCGCGGACATCCGCGTCGCGGGTACCGACGTATTTGTCGGCGAAAGCGATTTGACCGCCATGGACGTGGAAGTCCCCGGCGACATTTCGAGCGCGGCGTACTTTCTGGCGCTGGGCGCATTGCGGGGCGAGGTGCTCTGCAAAAACGTGGGCGTGAACCCCACCCGCACGGGCATTTTGGAGGCGTTTTCGCGCATGAACGTGCGCTATTCCCTCGAAAAGGAGCGCACCGTCTGCGGCGAGCCGGTCGCCGACATCCGCGTTTGGAAATCCGACCTGAAGGCGATCGAGCTTTCGCGCGAAATCATGCCCGCGCTCATCGACGAACTGCCCGTCATCGCGCTCCTGTGCGCGTTCGCGGAGGGCGAAAGCCGCATCACGGGTGCGGAGGAACTGAAAGTCAAGGAGAGTGACCGCATCCGCACCACGGCGGAGCTGATCAACGGGCTGGGCGGCGACTGCACGCCGACGGAAGACGGCTTCATCATCCGCGGCAGGGAGAGCCTGCGGGGCGGCAGCGTACAGCCGCACGGCGACCACCGCATCGCGATGAGCGGGGCGGTCGGGCTTGCGGCGAGCGAGCGCGGCGGCGAAATTTTCGGCGCGGAGTGCGCGGATATTTCGTTTCCGAATTTTTACAAGATGCTGAAAAACGTGTAAAGTAAGGAGGGTTTATCGATGAAAAAATTGCGTATGGTTTTGAGTATCGCATTGGCGGCGGTAACGCTCGGCGCATTCGCCGCGTGCGGCCCGATTTATGACAAGGTGGACGAAAAAGATTTATCGCGATGGATCGTGAAATTCACATGCGACTATCCGAGCGACATGAAAGAAGGCGGCGTAGAGTATTCGTTGTTGGCTCTAAAAGAAATGAATTGGAACAGCAGCGATTTTACAATTACGATACCATACGATCCTGAATATGCGGAAAAAGCGAATGCCGATATAGAATTTACGTTAGAGCCGAAAACGGAATTTTATTATCGGAAAGACAATGGGCAAAAAGTATTGGTCGATTCCCTGAATACAGAAAAAGATTATTACTTTATGCGGGATGGTCTTTATCACTTTAATGAAGATGATGGGAAAATGCATAATGTGGTGCGGATTTTTCGTAGGGGAGAATATGAGCTTGATTATATTTTCGGCTCAGATTTCACGCCGATTGATACGCCCAAAAATGTAATTTGTTGTCCGGGTATAAAAATAGTTGTTGAATAATAAAAAGCAATTTCATAACAATTAGGGAGCTATACTTATGAATAAAGTATACAAACTTGCCGTCATCGGCAAGGACGTATCCAAGTCAGACAGCGCGAAGATGCATACCTTCGATTTCCGCGGTCTGGGCAGCGAATGCACCTTCGATTTGCTCTCCGTAGCGAAGGAGAATTTCGACGAATACGCGAAAAAGCTCATTGCCGAATACGACGCCTTCTGCGTCACCATCCCGTACAAGCTGGACATCATTCCGTACCTCGATAAGATCGTGGGCGACGCGGAAATGTTCGGCGCGGTCAACGTCGTCAAGGACAAAATCGGCTACAATACCGACGGCGTGGGATTTATGCTCATGCTGGAGATAAACGGAATCGACCCGAAGGGCAAAAAGATCCTCGTGCTCGGCGCGGGCGGCGCGGGCAGGAGCGTCATCAAAAAGCTCGCCGACGCGGGCGCGGACGTGTACGCCTACGACCTGCGCACGGAAAATCTGGACAGCGTGTACCGGGATTTCGGCTGTTTCACACCGCTTAAGACGCTCGAACCCGCCGATTACGACGTCATCATCAACGTTACGGGCGTGGGCATGCACAAGACGGAAGGGGTTTCCCCCGTGGGCGAGGATATCCTTTCCCGCACGAAATACGCGGTCGACCTCATCTACTACCCGCGCAAGAGCGAGTTTCTGCGCATCGCGGAGAGCCTCGGCAAGCCCATCATGAACGGCGAGGGTATGCTCTTCTACCAGGCGTACTACGGCGACTGCATCGTGTTGGGCAAACAGCCGAATGCAGCCGAGGCGGCAAGGCTGTTCGAAGAGTACAAAAAGGTATATAAGGATTAAACCGCGCACGAAATGGCGCGTATGCCGCGGCATACGCGGCGCAGGGATACTGCGCGGGGAAACGCACCGAGGAAAAGCGCGGCGGGTATAAAACCGCGCCGAGGGCAAGCCGCAGCAGATTTTGTGCGCGGCAAAGCAATTGCAACAAAAGGAGGATACGAGGATGAAACTGCTCTTTCTCAACGGCGTCAACCTGAACATGACGGGTCGGCGCGAAAAAGGGGTGTACGGCACCGAAACGCTGGAGGACATCAACGCGCAGATCGCGGCGTTCTGCAAGGCGCGCGGCGCGGAGTGCGAGTTCTTTCAGAGCAATCTCGAAGGGGAACTGTGCACGAAAATCCAGGAATCGGACGCGGACGGCATCGTGCTGAACGCGGGCGCGTTCACCCATTACAGCTACGCCCTGCGCGACGCGATCGCCTCGGTGCAGACGCCCGTGGTCGAGGTGCATATGTCCAACGTGCACGCGCGCGAGGAGTTCCGCCACAAGTCGGTCATCTCCGAAGTGTGCCGCGGCACCATCCTCGGCTTCGGCAAAAACAGCTATATTCTGGCGGCGGAGAGTTTTCTGTTATGAATATTATCCTCTGCGGAATGATGGGCGCGGGCAAAACGACGGTAGGCATTAAAATCTCCGACCTCACGGGGATGCGCTGGTACGATACGGACGACCTCATCACCCAAAAATACGGCAAAATATCGGGCATCTTCGAGTTCTACGGCGAGGAACGCTTCCGCGAGATCGAATCGGAGATCGTACACGGCATCGCGGGGGAGGACAACTGCGTCATCTCCACGGGCGGCGGCTGTGTTTTGAAGCCGGAAAACAGCGCGGCGTTCAAGGAGGGCGGCGGCAAAATCGTCTTTTTAAAGGTGGACATCGATGTACTGTTCGCCCGTACCGGTCATACGGGCGACGAGCGCCCTCTCCTCAAAAACACGACCTTTGAAAAGATGAAGGAGCTGCTCGATTTCCGCACCCCCATTTACGAGGGCTGTGCCGACTATACGGTCGACACAAACGGCAAAAATGTCGAAGAAGTTGCGCGCGAAATCATTTCCGTTTTCGGCTTGCCGCTGTTGAGGTCGGAATGAGCACCGCCCTCGTCACGGGCGGCTCGCGCGGCATCGGGCGGGCGGTCTGCCTCGAATTTGCGCGCGCGGGGTACGACGTCGCCTTCTGTTATTCACAGGACGAGGCGGGCGCAAAGGAGACGGCGCGGCTGATTGCAGAAACGGGCGCGGGCGCATCTGTATTCCGGTGCGACGTGTCCGACGAGGCGCAGGTCGAAAAAATGTTCGAAGGCGTGCTCGGGCTGTCCGTCCTCGTCAACAACGCGGGCGTCGCTCTGTATAAACAGGTGCAGGACACCTCGCTCGCCGATTGGCGCAGAGTCTTTTCCGTCAATGCCGACGGCGCGTTTTTATGCACCCGCGCGGCGGTTTCCAAGTTTATGAAGCGGGGCGGCGGCAGCATCGTCAACGTTTCCTCCGTGTGGGGGGAGGCGGGCGGCTCGTGCGAGGCGGCGTACTCGGCGAGCAAGGCGGCGCTCATCGGCTTTACCAAGGCGTGCGCCAAGGAATTCGCACCGTCGAACATCCGCGTCAACTGCGTCGCCTGCGGGTTCATCGAAACGGGCATGAACCACCTCTCGGCGGCGGAGCGGGAGGCGTTCTTTGCGGGCGTCCCCCTCGGCAGGGCGGGTACGCCGGAGGAGACCGCGGCGGCGGTGCGCTTCCTCGCCGAAAGCCGCTACGTTACGGGCGAGGTGCTCCGCGTCAACGGCGGAATGCACATGTAGCGCCAGATACGTCCTAACGCCAAACATATATCGGCGCAAAACACGGTCGGCGGTGCGCGCGGCAAGCGGCGAAACTGTCCGCCGCAGCGGCGCGGAAGCAAAAAATACGATTCCATATGCAAAGCCGCGGCAAAATTTTGCCGTATCCGGCGCGCCCGCGGGCAGGCGGGCGCGTTTTGCGCTTCTTTTTTACATTTTTGACGGTTTTTCCGCGAAATTTTTTGCGAAAAAAAAGGATTTTTTTCTTTTCCGTCGAATTTATTAAATAGCGGAGTATGCGGGTTTTCTTTCGGGCGGGCGTTTGCGGAATATTCCGCAAAAAAACAGCGGAACTGCGGCATCGCCGCGGTTTTATTCCGCGCGGGAGAATCGAATGGACAAAGGCGAGGTCAAACGGCGCACCTTTGCAAAGGAGCGGGCATTCCTGTCCGAATACGCGTGCCTTTCGGAAAACACGCGGGGGCGGCAGCGCCCCGAGACGGCGTGCGATATGCGCACCGATTTCCAGCGCGACCGCGACCGCATCATCTACAGCAAGGCGTTCCTGCGCCTGAAAAACAAGACGCAGGTGTTCTTTTCGCCCGAGGGCGACCATTTCCGCACCCGCATGACGCACACCATCGACGTGTCGCAGATCGCGCGCTCCATCGCGCGCTCGCTCGCGCTCAACGAGGACTTGGCGGAGGCGATCGCTTTGGGGCACGACCTGGGTCACACCCCCTTCGGCCACGCGGGCGAACGGGTGCTTGCGAGCCTCTCCCCGAACGGCTTTCAGCACAACGTGCAGTCCCTGCGCGTCGTCGACGTGCTGGAAAAGGAGGGGAAGGGGCTGAATCTCACCTTCGAGGTGCGCGACGGCATTCTCAACCACAAAAAGAGCGGCAATCCCGCCACGCTGGAAGGCAAAGCGGTATCGCTCGCCGACCGCATCGCCTACGTCAACCACGACATTGAAGACGCCATCCGCGCCGATTTATTGAAGGAGAGCGACCTGCCGCGCGCGGACATCCGCGTTCTGGGCAGCTCCTCGCGCGACCGAATCAACACGATGATCACCTCCATCTATGAAAACAGCATCGGCAAAAACGCGGTCACGATGGGGGAGAAGGAGGCGGCGGCGCTCGAACATCTGCGCTCGTTCATGTTCGAAAAGGTGTACATAACCCCCGTTTCCATGAAGGAGGAGGAGCGCGCCAAGCGCATGCTCTCCGCCATGTACGATTACTTTATGAAGAATAAGGACAAGCTCCCCGCATTCTATTTGGGGCTGTCCGAGCAATACCCCCTCGAGCAGGTCATCTGCGACTATCTCTCGTCCATGACGGACAAGTTCGCCGTCGCCGTGTTCGACAATATCTTCGTGCCGCACAGCTGGGCGCTGACGCAGAAGGACATCGAGGAGTTATAAACATAACTGTGCCGGCATGCGCTCCGGAAGAGCCGCGCGCTTGCACAAGATGCAAAGCTGCCCGCGCGGCGGGCAAAAAAGGTGCTGCCATGGCAAAAGGACAAGGACTGGATCCCGAATATCTCCAACAACTGAAGAGCAAAAACGATCTGGTCGAAGTGGTCAGCGCCTACGTCCCGCTCGAGCGCAAGGGGGGCAACTGGTGGGGGCGCTGCCCCTTCCACCATGAAAAGACGCCCTCGTTCACCGTCAACGCCGAAAACCAGTTCTACCACTGTTTCGGCTGCGGCGTCAGCGGCGACGTCATCACCTTCATCCGTGAAATCGAGTCGGTCGATTTCATGGACGCGGTCAAAATCCTCGCCGAGCGGGCGAAGCTGCCCGTCCCCGAGATGAATTTCGACACCGAAAAGACCGCCGAACAGAAGCGCAAGCGCGACGCGGTTTTGAAGATCCTGCGCGACTGCGCGCATTTTTACCTCAACAACCTCAATTCCGGCCGCGCAGACGCACATGTGCAGTACATTCTGGACAGGAAGCTCGCTTCCTCCACCGTGCGGAAGTTCGGTTTGGGCGCCTCGCTCGATTTCAAGAGCCTGCCGCAGTACCTCTTGGACAAGGGTTACCGCCGCGAGGATATTCTGGACAGCGGCGCGGTCATCGAGTCGGAAAAGAACAAGCGGCTGACCGACGCGCAGGCGGGGCGGCTCATCTTTCCCATCATCAACGCCATGGGCGACGTCATCGCCTTCGGCGGTCGGGTGCTGGAAAAGACGGATTTCGCCAAATACAAGAACACGCGCGAAACGCTCGTTTTCAACAAGAGCAAAAACCTGTACAACATCAACCAGATCAAAAAGCTCAAACAGGCGGAGGGCATCAAGTCGCTCATCATGGTCGAGGGGTATATGGATACCATCTCCCTCTTCCAGGCGGGCTTCCGCAACGTGGTCGCCAGCATGGGAACGGCGCTCACCAAGGATCAGGCGCGCCTTGCAAAGCGGTATGCCGACACCGTGTATATCAGCTACGACGGCGACTTCGCGGGGCAGAAGGGTGCCATCCGCGGGCTGGAAATCTTGCGCGACGAGCAGGTCAACGTGCGCGTAGTGCCGCTGCCCGAGGGTCTCGACCCCGACGACGTCATCAAAAGGCAGGGTTACGAGGGGTACCAGAACTGCCTCGACTCCGCCATGCCCCTCATCGACTTCAAGCTGGAAGTTCTGCGGCGGCAGTACGACCTCACCAAAACGGAGGACAAGCGCAGCTACATCGCCGAGGCGCTCAAAGTCATCGGCGAGGCGGAGAGCGCCAGCCTGCGCGAGGACTTGTTGAAGCAGGTGCGCGACAAGACGGGCGTCACCTACGAATCGCTGAAGCGCGACCTGGACAACCTCCCCGAACACCCGAAGGAGGTACAGCCGGAAACTTTCCCCGTCAAGGAGGACGGAGCCGACCGCAACGTCAAGGCGTGCCGCTTTATCCTCGCTTCCGTGCTGTTCGGCGCGAAATACGCGAAAAATTTCGATCTTTCGCGTGTCACTTTCGACAATTCCGTGCATAATACTATCGCGGAATACATTAAAATGCGCCAAAAGCACGGCGAACCCGTCCGCGCGAGCGCACTGTTCGACATTTTCGACGAAAACACGCCCGAACTTTCGGAGATCCTCGATTTAAGCCTCGGGGAGAGCCTGGAAGGGGAAGGCGCGGCGCGCTACTTTGAGGACTGCGTGCGCACCCTCGAGCGTGCGCGCGTCGAAGCGGAGCTGGCAAAGTTCAGCGCCCTGTGCGACGCGGAAACAGACCTCGCGAAAAAGAAGCAGATCACGCGCAAAATTCTGGAACTTACCATTCAACTGAAAAACTTTTAACTTTAACGGAGGATAACATTCAAATGGGCGTATCCGAGCAGAAACTCAACGAAATTTTAAAGCAGATCATCGCGGAATACCGGCAGAAGGGGAGCATCTCCACCAACACCCTGTGCGACATTCTCGAAAAAATCGACACCAGCCCCGACCAGATCGACTATATCTATAAGTCCATCGGCGAGGCGGGCATCCAGATCGTCGACGAGGACGAGCGCGACCGCGAGCTGTTCGAGCAAGCCCTGCGCGACATCGGGCTGGACGACCCCGTCAAGATGTATTTAAAGGACATCGGCCGCGTGCCGCTCCTTTCGGTAGACGAGGAGATCGAGCTTGCGCGCAAGATGCAGGACGGCGACGAGGCGGCAAAAAAGCGCCTCTCCGAAGCCAACCTTCGTTTGGTCGTTTCCATCGCCAAGCGGTACGTCGGCAGGGGAATGCTCTTCCTCGATCTGATTCAGGAGGGCAACCTCGGGCTCATGAAGGCGGTGGAAAAGTTCGACTATCAGAAGGGATTTAAGTTCTCCACCTACGCCACATGGTGGATACGCCAGGCGATCACCCGCGCCATTGCCGACCAGGCGCGCACCATCCGCATCCCCGTGCATATGGTGGAAACCATCAACCGCCT
>CAJFFD010000019.1 GCA_904373255.1 uncultured Clostridia bacterium
CTGCTCATCGCCGAACTTGCCTGCATTCCGATGGCGGACACCTCCATCCCCCTCCTGTACGGGATCGTTTCTATCCTGACGATATTTTTGCTGCACCAGGTCATGCTGTTCATCGACCTGAAATGGAAGCCGTTCAAGACCATCGTCGGCGGAAAGCCATCCATCGTCATCAATAAAAGCGGCGTGGATATTTCACAGCTGAAAAAGAATCACCTCGATTTATCCGACCTCATCGAATCCATGCGCACGGCGGGATACTTTTCCCTCGACGAAGTGGCGTACGCGCTGTACGAGGCGAACGGGCAGTTCACCGCCATGCCGCGCGAGGACGCACCGAAGGAAAACAAGGTTTCCCTGCCCGTGCTCATCATCGACGACGGAAAGTACTGCGACAAAAACCTGACCCTGACGGGCACGACGCAGAAATTTTTCAACGGCATTTTGCATGAACAAAAAGTTAAAACCGTGCGGCATGTATATGTGCTGACCCTCGACGGGACGGGCAAAATTTACCTGCAATGCAAGGGCGAAAAATTCCGCACTTTCCGCATCAAACTGCCGGAGGGAAGCGCATGGTAAAAACGCTGTTATCCATCTTTATCAGTCTCGCCCTGCTGGTCGGCGCGGCGGTCTTTGAAACTTTTTATGTGGGCGCGCAGTTCGACAAATTCGGCGACGCGCTCGAAACCCTGGAGATAAAGGTGCGCGACGAGAGCGCCACCCGCGGCGACGCGGAGGCAGTACGCGAGCTGTGGGAAACGGAGAAAAAAAACCTGCACTCCGTCATTCCGCACAACGACATCTCCTACATCGATTACTGGATGGGCGAGGCGGTCAGCTACATCGAAACAAAAAATTTCGACGACGCACTCTCTAAAATCGAGGTGCTTATCACCATCTGCGAGCAAATCCCGCAGACCTATTCGGTATCCCTCGAAAACATCTTATAATAGAACAAAAATCGACCAATTTTGTCGTTTATGTCTGGCATAGTACTATAAAAACGTGCAAATAGCGCTTATATTGCAATTAAATAATAGGGTTTTCAATCAAAACAATCGAAGCGCATACGAGCACGACGACAGCAAAAGCGCGCAGATTTCTTCGGATAAGCCGAAGGAATCTGCGCGCTTTTATTTTATAAAATCTTTTTGAGGAACTGCCCGGTATAGCTCGCTTCGCACTGCGCGATCGTTTCGGGTGTGCCCGTGGCGACGATGGTACCGCCGCCGTCACCCCCTTCCGGGCCGAGATCGACGATCCAATCGGCGACCTTGATGACATCGAGGTTATGTTCGATGACGATGACGGTATTGCCCGCGCTGCGCAGCCGCTGCAATATCTTGATGAGCTTGTCCACGTCGTAACTGTGCAACCCCGTGGTCGGCTCGTCGAGGATGTAGCAGGTCTTGCCCGTGGAGCGTTTGGATAGCTCCGTTGCGAGCTTGACGCGCTGCGCCTCGCCGCCCGAGAGGGTCGTTGCGCTCTGCCCCAGCTTGATGTAGCCGAGACCCACGTCGTTGATCGTCTTTAACTTATTGTAGATACTCGGCACGGGCTGGAAAAATTCGCACGCCTCCTCGATGGTCATTTCCAGCACCTCGGAAATGTTCTTGCCCTTGTAGCGCACTTCGAGCGTTTCGCGGTTGTACCGCCTGCCGCCGCACACCTCGCACGGAACGAAGATGTCGGGCAAAAAGTGCATTTCGATTTTGATGATGCCGTCGCCATAGCAGTGCTCGCAGCGGCCGCCCGACACGTTGAAGGAAAACCGCCCCGCCTTGTACCCCCTCTCCTTCGCGTCGGGAGTGGCGGCGAACAGTTCGCGGATCATGGTAAATACGCCCGTATAGGTGGCGGGGTTGCTGCGCGGCGTTCTGCCGATGGGCGACTGGTCGATCGCAATGACCTTGTCGAAATATTGCAGCCCCTCGCAGCCGCCGCATTTGCCGGGGAGCATGTGCGCGCCGTTGAGCGCGTTCGCCATAAAGGGATAGATGATCTCGTTGACGAGCGAACTCTTGCCCGAGCCAGAAACGCCCGTGACCGCCGTGATGAGCCCCACGGGGATCTGCACGTCGATGCCCTTCAAGTTGTTCTGACGGCAGTCCTTGACCTCGAACCAACGACCGTCGGGCGCGTGCCGCACGGCGGGAACTTCGATCTTCCGCCGCCCCGCGAGGAAGTCGCCCGTGATGGAGTTCGGGGCGTTCATGATGTCCTGCACGCTGCCGCAGGCGACCACTTCTCCGCCGTGAACGCCCGCCTTGGGGCCGATGTCGACGATGTAGTCCGCCGCACGCATGGTGTCTTCGTCGTGTTCGACGACGATGAGGGTGTTGCCCAGATCGCGCAGGTTCAGAAGCGTGTTCAGCAGCTTTTCGTTGTCGCGCTGGTGCAAGCCGATGCTCGGCTCGTCGAGGATGTACAAAACGCCCGTGAGCCCGCTGCCGATCTGCGTGGCGAGGCGGATGCGCTGCGACTCGCCGCCCGAAAGCGTGCCCGCACTGCGCGAAAGGTTCAGATAGGCGAGCCCTACGTTGCGCAGAAAGTTCAGCCGCGCCTTGATCTCCTTCAAGATGACGTCCGCGATGAGGTGCTCGGTAGCGGTTAACTGCAAATTGTCGAAGAAGTCATACAGGTCGGTGACGGACATATCGCACAGTTCGGCGATATTCTTGCCGCCGACGAAGACGGAAAGAGCTTCCTTTTTCAGCCGCTTGCCGCCGCACGTCGGGCACGGGAGTTCGGTGATATATTTTTCAATTTCCTGCTTGACCCCTTCGCTCTCCGTGTTCTGGTAGCGGCGGGTCAGCGAATTGACAAACCCCTCCCACGCGACCTGATAGGTGCCGTGAAAATTGTAGGCATCGTATTGCATGGGAATCTTTTCGCCGCCCGAGCCGTACATGAGAATGTCGTACTGCTCCTTGGGCAAGTCTTTGACGGGCACATCCATATCGATGCCGTAGTGCTTGGCGACCGCTTCCACATACATGTTGTTGGTCGCCTTGCTCTCCAAAAACCAGCCGCCGACGGAGATAGCGCCCTCGCGCAGAGTCTTGTTTTTGTCGGGGCAGATGAGCGCCTCGTCCACCTTCTGTTTGAATCCCAGACCGCCGCAGTCGGGGCAGGCGCCGTAGGGCGTATTGAAGGAGAACAGCCGCGGCTCGATCTCCTCGATGCTGATGCCGCAGTCGGGGCAGGCATACTTGACGGAATACAAGTCCTCCTTCCCTTCGCAGTCGATGACGACCAGCCCGTCCGCGAGGCGGAGGGCGTTTTCCAGGCTGTCGGTGAGCCGCTTCTGAATGCCGTCCTTGACGACGAGGCGGTCGACGACGACGCTGATGTTGTGCTTGATGTTTTTATCGAGCCTGATCTCCTCCTGCAGGTCGTAGACGATGCCGTCGATCTTGACGCGGCCGTAGCCGCTCTTGCGGTAGGATTCGAGGTTCTTCGTGTATTCCCCCTTCCTGCCCCGCACGACGGGCGCGTTGACGAGAATTTTGCTCCCCTCGGGCATCGCCATCACCTTGTCGGCAATCTCGTCCACCGTCTGGCGGCGGATCTCGCGGCCGCACTGCGGGCAGTGCGGGATGCCGACGCGCGCGAACAGGAGGCGCATATAGTCGTAGATCTCCGTGACCGTGCCGACCGTAGAGCGCGGGTTGTGCGAGGTCGTCTTCTGGTCGATGGAGATGGCGGGCGAGAGCCCATCGATCGACTCGACGTCCGGCTTTTCCATCTGCCCCAAAAACTGCCGCGCGTAGGAGGAAAGGCTCTCCACATAGCGGCGCTGCCCTTCCGCGAAGATGGTATCGAAGGCGAGCGTCGATTTACCGCTGCCCGAAAGCCCCGTGAACACGGTGAGCGTGTTGCGGGGAATGTGCACGTCGATGTTCTTTAAGTTGTTTTCCTTGGCGCCCTTTACAAATATTTCGTCCTTCATGGCTTACCTTTGCTTTCCGTATTTTCCCATTTTCCCCGCCCCTACCGCTTGAGGAGCCTGCGCTTTAAGAGATTGATCGTATCGCGAATTTCGATCGCCTTCTCGAAGTCGAGCTGGTTGGAAGCGACCTTCATCAGCGCTTTCAGCTTTTCGATTTCGTTCGGGATATCCTCGATTTTGATTTTATCGGCGGGCAGCCGCTGCTGTTTTTTGGTAATGTTCAGCGTGCTCTTGACCTCTTTGACGATGGTCTTCGGCACGATGCCGTGCGCGTCGTTGTACGCCTTCTGCGCCTTTCTGCGGCGGTTGGTCTCGTCGATGGCGCGCTGCATGCTGCCCGTGACCGTATCCGCATACATAATGACCCGCCCCTCCGCGTTTCGGGCGGCGCGGCCGATGGTCTGAATCAGCGAAGTGTCGCTGCGCAAGAACCCCTCCTTGTCCGCGTCGAGGATGGCGACGAGTTTTACTTCGGGCATATCCAGACCCTCGCGCAGGAGGTTGATGCCGCACAGCACGTCGAACTCGCCGCCGCGCAGACCGTTCACGATGTCGATGCGCTCCAGGGTGTCGATGTCGCTGTGCATGTAGCGTACCTTGATGCCGTTTTCCTTCAAATAGTCGGTCAGGTTTTCCGCCATGCGCTTGGTGAGGGTGGTGATGAGCGTTCTGCCGCCGCTTTCGGTGACCTTTTTGATTTCGCCGAGCAAATCGTCGATCTGCCCTTTGACGGGGCGGACTTCGATTTCGGGGTCGAGCAGACCCGTCGGGCGGATGATCTGCTCGACCACCTGCCCCGCCTCTTTGAGTTCGTATTCGGCGGGCGTGGCGGAAACGCAGATCATCTGCGGCACGCGCGCGTCGAACTCCTCGAAGGTGAGCGGTCTGTTGTCATAGGCACTGCGCATGCGGAAGCCGTAATTGACGAGGTTGGTTTTGCGCGACAGATCGCCGTGATACATGGCGCGGATCTGCGGGATGGTCATGTGGCTCTCGTCGATGAACACGAGAAAGTTTTTCGGGAAATAGTCGAGGAGGGTGAACGACGGCTCGCCGGGGCTTCTGCCGTCGAAGTAGCGGCTGTAATTTTCCACGCCGCTGCAATAGCCGACCTCGCGCATCATCTCGATGTCGTAGCGGGTGCGCTGTTCGAGGCGCTGCGCTTCGAGCAGCTTCCCGTCGTCGCGGAAGGCTTTGACCTCGTCCTCCAAGTCGCGCTCGATGGCGGCGAGCGCCGCCTGCATCTTCTGGCTGCCCACCGCGTAGTGGCTGGCGGGAAAGATGCAGGCGTGCTTCAGTTCCGCCGTGATCTTGCCCGTAACGACCTCCTCTTCACTCAGCCTGTCCACCTCGTCGCCGAAGAACTCGACGCGGATGGCGATCTCCGAGTTGCCCGCGGGGAAGATCTCCACGATGTCGCCGCGCACGCGGAAGGAGGAACGGGTGAAATCCATGTCCTTGCGCTCGTATTGCAGCTCGATGAGGCGGCGAATCAAATCGTCGCGCGAGAGCGTATCGCCCGGGCGGATGGAGATGGCGAGGTCGAAGTACTCCTCCGGCGCGCCCAGGCCGTAGATGCAGGACACGGACGCGACGACCAGAACGTCGCTCCGCTCACCCAGCGAAGCCGTCGCCGAGTTGCGGAGCTTATCGATCTCGTCGTTCATCGACATGTCCTTTTCGATATAGGTATCCGTACTGGGAATGTAGCTTTCGGGCTGGTAATAGTCGTAATAGGAGACGAAATACTCCACGCGGTTGTGCGGGAAGAACTCGCGGAACTCGTTGCAAAGCTGGGCGGCAAGCGTTTTGTTGTGGGCGATGACGAGGGTCGGACGGTTGACGTTTTTGATGACGTTCGCCATCGTGAACGTTTTGCCGCTGCCGGTGACGCCCACGAGCACCTGCGTGCGGATACCGTCCTCTACCCCTTCGGTCAGTTTTTCGATCGCCTGCGGTTGATCGCCGGTCGGCTGATACGGCGATACGAGTTCAAATTTCTCCATACGATCCCTCGAAACATATTACGAACAAATGTTTATAATATTATAGTAAAAATATGCGGATAAGTCAACGGTTTGCCCGCTGAAAATGCGAGAAAAAAGCAATGCCGCGCAAGACATTGCCCCCCTATGAAAAAATCCCCTTCAGGATCAACCCGACGACGAAAGTTATGACGGCGCCCGCCACCGAAAGTCCGATTTTGAAGGCAATGCTGCGCTTCATCTGCAGGCTGGTGCGCTTGTAGGCAAACCCGTTCGCATGGAGAGTGATGACGAACATCCGCTCCCCTTTTCTGTCCGATTCGATGAGGTCGAAATAGTCGTCCAGTTCGAGCGAGCGGAGGATCGCCTCCACCTTTTCGGGCGTATATTTGCGGTCGGGCAGGATGCTGACGAGTTCCAGAGAGCTTACGAGGCAGCTCTCTTTTCCGTCGCACATCTCGTACACCGCGCGCATCACTTCGTTTTCCTGTCTGTTCAGCATTTATCCGCTCCGTTCAATGCAGCAATAGGAACAACAGCGCGGCGAGCGAACCGCCCGCAAACGCGCCGAAAAACGCGCCGAAAAACGCGGGCAGCCAGCGAAGTTTCCCCCGCTTTTCCGCGCGCGCCCTGCCCGCCTCCGCGCTCTCTTCGTACGTTCTGCCCTTGGGAAGGGAGCAGACGCAGCATGTGCCGCGGTCAAAATAACGTATATCGATATATCCGCGCTCGGAAAGATAGCGGAGCGCGTTTTCCACGCCCGCGGCGTCCGTTTTCAATTTCGGCGGGAGAGATTCGATCAGCTCCGCCGTTTCCATTACCTTGTATGCCCCGCCCGACGCGGCGTTTACCGTGCCGAGGACGGCGGCGGTCAGTTTGTCAAGCATAGTACCGCTCCGCCCGAAAAGGCGCATGCCCTTCCGCTTCTTTGGCAATTATTATACCATTATCTTACCGAATTTGCAAATATTCATACAATTTTGCAGAGAATTTCCGAAATATACTTTATTCCGCGCAAAATATGTGCTATAATATCGAATAAGAATCTTTTCAGGAGAGCGCTCCACGAAACAGAGCAACGAAAGAACGATGGATCTTTTGAACCGCTTTACGAACGCGACAAAATTTCGCGATTACGACGACTTTTACAACAATTTCAAGCTGACCGTGCCGAGCGATTTCAATTTCGCCTATGACGTGGTGGACGAATATGCGCGCCTGGAACCGAACAAACGCGCGCTCGTGTGGTGCGACGATTTGGGCGGCGAAGAAATTTTCACCTTCGGCGACATCAAACGGCTCTCCGACAAGACTGCGAACTTTTTTCTTTCGATCGGCATCGGCAAGGGCGACCGCGTTCTCGTCATTCTGCAGCGCCGTTACGAATACTGGACGGTGCTGATGGCACTCTCAAAAATCGGAGCCATCGCCATCCCCGCCACGCATATGCTGATGGAAAAAGACCTCGTTTACCGCATGGATATGGCGGGCGTAAAAGCAGTGCTTTCCGTCAACGAGGACGAACTTTGCGAGAACATCCGCCGCGCGGCAAAAAAGGCACCCTCCGTTCAGCACATCGTCACGATCGGCGGGCGGGAAGGCTTCCTCGATTTTACCGCGGAAACGGAAAAGCAAAGCGAAACGCTCGACGTCCCCTATAAAGCGGAACGGAGCGAAAAGGACATCCTGCTCCTCTATTTTACGTCGGGTACGACGGGAATGCCGAAGATGGTGTGCCTTTCTCAAAGGTATACCCTCGGGCATATCGTGACGGCAAAATTCTGGCATCGCTGCGAAGACGGCGGGCTGCACTTCACCCTCGCGGAAACGGGTTGGGCGAAAGCGAGCTGGGGGAAATTGTTCGGACAGTGGCTGTGCGGTTCGGCGATCTTCGTGTACGATTTTCACGGAAAGTTCGAACCGGGCGATCTGTTGGAGCATGTACAGAAATACAGGATAACGACCTTCTGCGCCCCGCCGACCGTGTACCGCTTCATGATCAAAACAGATTTAAGCAAATACGACCTTTCGAGCGTGAAATATATGATGACGGCGGGCGAGGCGCTCAACCCCGAGATCTACCGCCAGATCGCGCTCAAAACGGGACATAAGATTTACGAGGGGTTCGGGCAGACGGAAACGACCGTCGTCTGCGCTACCTTCGCCGACTATATGGACATACGCCCCGGCTCGATGGGCAAACCCTCTCCCCTGTATTATGTACAGCTGCTCAACGACGAGGACATGCCTGTGGAAGAGGGGCAAACGGGCGAAATATGTATCCGCCTGCGCGAGCCGCAGGACGGGTTGTTCGACGGATATTACAACGACCCTGCGCTGACGGCGACGGTCATGCACGACGGGTATTATCACCTCGGCGACCTCGCCTACCGCGACAGCGACGGCTATTATTGGTTCGTGGGCAGGAAGGACGACATCATCAAGAGTTCCGGCTACCGCATCGGGCCCTTTGAGGTAGAAAGCGCACTGATGGAACACCCCGCCGTACTCGAATGCGCGATCACGGGCGTTCCCGACACCGAAGGAGTACGAGGTCAGCTCGTGAAAGCGACGATCGTCCTCGCAAAGGGATTTGAGGCAAGCGACGCACTCGTCAAAGAACTGCAGAACCATGTAAAAAAGACGACCGCGCCCTACAAATACCCGCGCGTGATCGAATTCGTCGAAGAACTGCCCAAGACCATCAGCGGAAAAATCCGACGGGTCGAGATACGCGAAACGGATAATAAACTCTGAAAAAGACAGCCAACATCCCCTCGTTTCCGCGCGGGGATGTTTTTTTCTGTACAAAAAAGGAGGAAACTTTTTCGGTTTCCTCCCGCTTTTTATGCCGTTTTACTCTTTATCCGCGGGGATGCCCTCTTTTTCATCCCCCGCATCGCCGGAATCTGTCTGCTGTTCCGCAATCGCGGGCTGTTCCGCAATCGCGGGCTGTTCCGCTGCCGCAGGCTGTTCCGCAATCGCGGGCTGTTCCGCTGCCGCAGGCTGTTCCGCTGCCGCAGGCTGATACGCCGCATACGGTGCAGACCGGGGGATATTATAATTATATCCCTGCCCGTACCCGGCGGGCGAAGCCGGAGCCGCGGGTTTTCCCTCCGCCAGGATTTTGCCGATCGGGCCGCTGACGATCCAGACAGCCAGCGTGCAGAGGAGAAGCAAACCCGATGCGATGAACGCCGCCGGAACGATCAGCAATTCGCTTGCATACGCTTCCGTGACGATATACACCGCTATGTAGGAAATGATCAGTTCAGCCGCCGCAATCGCCGTTATAACAATATCGGACACTTTTCCGCGCTCGCCTTTTTTCAGGCGGGAAAGCGACATAAAGAACACGAGCGACGAGAACACGAGCGACGACAGGTAAATCAACCCGTAGGTCACGAAATTCGTTACCGTGATCAAGCTGCCCTCCCCTTCGACGAGGGAAGTGCCGTCGAAAGCATGCAGCCCGAATACCGAACCGACTTTATCGACCAATCCCCCGAACTCAAACGATGCGCCGAACAGGATACACAGCGCGGAGAAAGACAACACCGTTGCCAGACCGCCCGCGGAAACAGATATGATTTTTTCCGCAGTCATGCCGCGCATTGTGAATATCTTCCCTGCCATGTACAGCAGAAGCATGACCGACGCGAACACGAAACAGAATATACCCGTGCCGCCGACCGACGTTGCCGTAAATTGGGCGATCAGGAACAGGAACACAAACCCCGCCAGATACAAGGTGAAGAACTTACTGCCCGAGAATTTTTTGGAACTGGCGAACATTCCGATCGCCGTCGTAATCAGCGCAACGAGCGAAACGACCTGCAAATAAATCACGCCCACGGGATAACCCGCCATGATCGCCGTGCGGGCAATCGAATCGTTTGCCTGCTTTGCGGCATTTTCAAACAGCGTTGTTCCTTCTGTCTGACTTGTATTGAGGAAAGCCTGTTCCGCTTCCAGCCGATCCAGTTTGATCAGGTTGATGCCGCCGACCGATCTCGCGGCGTCGCGGACGATGCGTTCTATCAGATCCACGAGCTGTTCGGCGGCGCGGCTGTTACCTGCCTCGACCTGCGCCGAGAGGCGCGTTATCTCCGATTCGTATTTTTTGACCACGTCCGTCACACGCGCCGTAAGCGCATCGACAATCGCCTGTTCCTCTTCCGCATTGCCGCCCAAAGGAACGGTGAGCGCGCCGAATACGTTGAATATATTCTGGTCGAACGACACTGTGGACATCATGCCCTGCAAATCCGCCGTACCGGTCGATATATCGAGGGTTACTTTCGACTGCACCTGCTCCATCGGCATAAATCCGATATTGATGAAGAACCCGCAGATAAATACGATCAGACAAGTCAGCAAGGTTATGCCGCGTATAATAAACCGCTCCGTAACGGAACGCATTTTTTCGAGCGTGGCTCCCTTTTCCCTTACCGCTGCCGGACGCTGCGCCTGCGGCGCCGTCGGCTGCTGCACCGGCGGTGTCATCGGTTGCTGCACCGGCGGTGTCATCGGTTGCTGCGTTTGCGCGGCAGCAGGCTGCGCTACAGGTTTTCCGCACTTGGCACAGAAGCGCTCGCCTTCGCGCAATTCCGCACCGCAATAGATACAAAACTCTTTCATCTCTCTCCTCCCTCCATGAATCTTGCTGAAAGCGTTTTTTCACAATGGCAGCGCCGCGCGGAATTTCTGCCCGCGCAACGTATCGCCGATGTCACATACTCCCACACAAAACAGCGACTACGCTGTCCGTAAATCAATTATAATACGGGCGGCACCTCCTTTTCAATATAATATTGTACATTGAAACTATTATTTTGAGACTTTCTTCCGCGGCGGAAAACGCCGGGGTTTTCCTGCCGGAGAAAGCTCAGTAACCGATCCGTACCGTTTCCAAAATATCGTCGTTGCCGACAGTCCGCCCTCCGCCGAGGATGACCGCCATCTGCGGCTCGTCGGCAAGCGTTACATCCATCTGAAGGGCGCGGGACATATAATCGTCCAACCCGATCAGTTTTCCGCCGCCGCCCGAAAGGAAGATGCCCCCGCGCCAGACGGACGCGGATACTTCCGCGGGAAGTTTTGCCAAAACCATGCTCGTATATTCTATGACCTTATCGGCAAAGACTTTCACGCACTCGTAAATATCCGGCGAAGAAACCGCCACCGAGCGCGGGCGACCGGTGGATATATCCCGCCCGTTGACCACGAAGCGCTCATTATCCGACGTATATAGGCTGCCCACCGTCATTTTCAGTTTTTCGCTCGTTTGCAGACCGATCTTCAGGTTGAATTTTTCGGCGATGCAATCGATGATTCCGCTGTCGATATTGCCGCCGCCGATATTCAGACCGATGCCCGCGATGATCCCGTCCAACGAAAATGCCGCGATATTCGTGTTGCCGCCGCCGATGTCGACGACGAACACAGGATTTGTTTCGGACAGCATCATATTTTGCCCCAGAGCCGAGAGAAACGGCACTTCGACGAAATGCACCGTTCCGATATGGCACGCCTCGCCCAGGCGGTAATACTTTTCCAGAAGCGCGTCCTGCGCGCCGCAGGGAACGGCAAACACTGCCTCCGCCCGCCGCGCGAGTTTGGGCGTTACGCCGACTTTATTCAAAAAATAGCCGAGCATGACCGCCGCCATGCCTTCGTCAACTATATCCGCTTCGAATACGGGGAACACGATGGTCGTATATTCCGCCGTTTTGCCGATCAGAAGTTTTGCCTCCTCCCCGATCGCCTTTATGTTGGCGGTACCCGAGGCGACCGCCACGCACGACGGTTCCGCCAGCACGACGCCGCTGCCGATCCTGAATATTTTCGTTACGGATGAACCTAAATCGATCGCTAACTTAATCATTGTACAATACCGAGTTTTTTCAGTTCCGCGCCGATCGCCTCTTCGGGAAGACCGACGATGTTCGTATAACTGCCGCGATACGCCTTTACCAGCCGCGCATCGTCCTGTATGCCGTAACTGCCCGCCTTGTCCATCGGCGAACCGCCCGCAACATATTCTTCAATAAACGCTTCGGAAAGCTCGTTGAATTCCACTTCCGTTTCGCAGGCGCCCTCCGCTCTGCCGCCGCCGCACAAAATGCAGTACCCCGTGAATACGGAATGCGTGTTGCCCGAAAGCATGCGGAGAGTCCGCTTCGCGTCCTCCGCGTCCTTCGGTTTGCCGAGAACTTTGCCGCGGAAATACACGATCGTATCCGCGCCCAGCACCGCCGCGCCGGGAAAGCGGGAAAAAACCTCCTCCGCCTTCTGCCGCGCGAGGGACAGCACGATCTCCCGCGGCGGGAGAGAGAAGTCCGCCCGCTCGTCGCAGGCGGACGGAACAGCCTCGAAAGCCGCGCCCAACCCGCGCAGAATTTCCCTGCGGCGGGGCGAAGCGCTCGCCAAAATCAATTTCATATGCGATACCGTTTACAGCGCAATCGAATACAGCCGCAAACGAATTTGCGGCTGAAATTTCGTATTTTTACAGGATTTCCAGGTTCTTGCGGAAGGACTTGCGGAACTCCGCGTTTGCCGTGAGCGCGTCTCGGATCTCCAGAGAAGCGTCCCCCTCCACCTCCGTCTTCATAATGACGGAGTCGCCGAGCACATCGCAGTTGATGCCCTTGACGGTACCCGAGCAGCTGCGGTCGAGACTCTCCGCAATGCGGAGCATGACGCCCAGCTTGCGCACCGCGTCGAGATCTTCCTCCAGAACGATGTCTTTGTATTTGACCCAATCTGCCGCCGAAATGTCCTCCTTCTTGTGGCAGCCGGCGACGAACGCCGCAAGCACGATCTCGCGATGCGTGATGCCGTACAGCGTCGAATTGAGGATCATATAACAGCTGTGCTTCTGATGATTGTAGAATTTGATGCGGTTGCCGCAGTCGTGCAGCGTCGCCGCGACTTTCAGAATTTTCAGGTACTGGCGCGGGAACTTATGCAGGACGCGGAGCTGTTTGAACAGCTGCACCGACAGGTTGACCACCTGCTCGACGTGCTTTTCGTTGCATTCGTAATATTTGACGAGGGTGTTCAGGCTGTAACCGAGGATGTCCGAAAGCGGTTTTTCCAACGTAACGGGCATTGCCTGGTTGAACATTATCCCCTCGCGCAGCCCCGAACCGCCGATCGTGAACTGCGAAAAATTCATATATTTCGTGAAAGACTTTACGACGGCGAGCGCCGCGGGGAGGATATCCGCACGACCGGCGGAAAGCCCCTTGATCTTCTTCTTTTTGTCGAGGTCGAGAACTTTGATGGTGTTGTAAATGCTTTCGAAATCTTCGACGGGAAGCACATAATTATGCACCGTATCCAACGGATACTTGCGCACGAGCTTGCTGATCTTGAAGATATTGCGGAAGGAACCGCCCACGCCGATCATCTGCACGTCCGGGTCGACTTCCTTGAGCCACTCGATGCCCGAAAGCTGTTCGGTGAAGAACTCCTCCACCTTTTCCGCCTGCTCCTGCGGGGAAAGCCCGTCGTCCTTGAACAAATCGGTCAGCGTGACCGCGCCGAACGGGAGCGTTACGAAATTGAGCATATTGCGGCGGTTATAATACACGATCTTCGTGCTGCCGCCGCCGATCTCCAGAATGATGCCCTTGGGAATATCCATGGAGTTGATTACGCCGCGGTAGACGAGCGTCGCCTCCTCCTCTTCGCCCAAAACGCGCACCTTGATGCCGCAGGTCGCCTGGATCTCGTCCAGGAAGCTGCGCTGGTTCTTCGCGCGGCGGACTGCCGCAGTCGCGACGGCGATGATGCGGTCTACCTTGCTCGCGTCGGCGAGCTTTTTGAACATTTTTAACGTGCGGATGGTTTCCGCTACCCGCTGCGGCTTTAAAAACCCATCCCTTTCCATGTCCTGCCCCAGGCGGACGCTCTCCTTCAGTTCGTCGACAACCATAAAATGGCCCTCGCCGAACAGTTCGACGATGACCAGCCTTGCCGAATTGGATCCTAAATCGATGATGCCTAATTTTTCCACATTGCCACCTCTGCTGTCAAGATAATAACTCGTTCTTCGATTCTCTCAATAGACCCTTTTTACTCTATTATAAAATCGGAACTAAAACTAAACCGAATCTATTATACCATTGAAGTCGGTTTTTGTACATACTTTTTTCAAAAAATTGTGCAAAATTTTTCAAAATTTAACAAAAAAAACTCGAATTGTCGGTTCAGAACATTGT
Organism: uncultured Clostridia bacterium; assembly: GCA_904373255.1. Classification (GTDB taxonomy): domain Bacteria; phylum Bacillota; class Clostridia; order Christensenellales; family Borkfalkiaceae; genus Borkfalkia. The sequence goes on from CAJFFD010000019.1 coordinate 14,169, forward strand.
TTTTGATAATTATTAACTTTTTTTATAAATTTATACACAAAAGTGCAATTTTCGTTCCTTTTCGCCCGCCCCGCAGCGAGAAAAAAGGGTTGTGCAAATTGCACAACCCGCTGCCGCAGTACCCGTCCGCGCCGCACCGCAGCGAAATGTTCCGACGCAAAAAACTTTTAATTTTCCGAGAACAGCAATTTTGTCAGTTCCTCGTAATTTTTACGATGCAAAGCGCGCCCGCTTTTTGATATTCTCCTTCTTCGGCAAAACCCGTATCGAGCGCAATGCACGGTATGCCGCACGTCTTCGCGCCCAAGATATCGTACTTGCGGTCCCCGATCATCACGCAGCTTTCCCCGTCCGGAAAACCGATCTCGGAAAGCGCTTCGCTCAAAATTTCCGCCTTTTCGGCATGCGCGTCAGACTCCGCGCCGCAGATCGCGGAAAAATATTTTACAAAGCCGTACCGCTCCAAAATCTGCCGCGCAAAATGAAGGGGTTTGCACGTGGCGATCGCGAGCGTGCATCCCGCCGCGCGCAGCGTTTGCAGGCACTTTTCCGCCCCCTCGATCGGCTTGCATTCGAACACGCCCTTTTCCGTATAATAGGCGCGGTAAACTTCCTTTACCGCGCGGGCCTGTTCCTCCGTCATCCCGCAAAACTGCATAAATGCGGGAATGAGCGGCGGGCCGATATATTTATGCAATTCCTTGTCGCTCCCCGCGGGAAAACCGTACCGTTCCAGCGCGAGGCGGACGCCGTGCACGATCCCGTCGCCCGTGTCGAACAGCGTGCCGTCGAAATCAAAAATTATTCGTTTCCAACGCATTACTCAATGCTCCTTTATACATTTGCGCGGGCACTTTTCAACGCATTTCAGGCAGCCGATGCACTTGGAATAATCGATTTTCGGCAGCCCGTCCTGCATCTCAATGGCGCCGGCGGGGCAGTTTTTCGCGCAGATGCCGCAGCCGATGCAGCCGCGCTTGCACAGTTCCATGGCGATATATACCTTCGCATTCTTCGGGATGCGCCCGATGATGTGCTTGGGGCAGTCGGAGATGCAGACGCCGCAGGAGATACATTTTTCCTTGTCGACGACCGCATAGCCGCCGTCCTCTACCGAAATGGCGTGGTGCGGGCAGACGTCGGCGCACGTCTTTTTGCCGATGCACCCGACGGGGCAAGCCTTGACGCCGCCCGCGATGAGCTCGCAGGAGGCGCAGTTGCCGTACCCCTGATAGTCGTACTTGTCGTAGCAGGCGTTGCCGCCGTTGCAATGGACGACTGCGACCGTTTCTTCGCCGACTTCGCCGCCGCCCAGAATTTTGGCGATCTGCTCCTTGTTCGCCGCGGGCGTCGCGCGGCAGTCGGAGAGTCTGACTTCCCCTTTTACCAGCGCTTCCGCGAACTGCGCGCAGCCCGCCTTTCCGCAGCCGCCGCAGTTGGAGTTGGCGAGCAGTTTTTCCACCTGCTCGATGCGTTCGTCCTTGCGCACCGCTAAAAAATGGGAACACACGACGAGGATCGCGCCGAACACGAGCGCGATGGCGAGCATGATGCCGCCCGCGATCAATACCTGAATAAATTCTTCCATACGCTGCCCCCGTTATGCCAAAATGCCGGAAAATCCCGCAAACGCCATCGCCATGATCGCCGCGGCGACCAGCGTGATGGGAAACCCCTTGAAGCATTTAGGGATATCCGCCTTGTCCGTTTTCAGCCGCACGCCCGCAAGCAGAACGATGGCGAGCAGGAACCCGACGCCCGTTGCGACGGACGCGGCGAAGGTGTAGACGAAGTTATACGAATTGAACACGATGGCGCTGTTCGCCGTGCCGAGGATGGCGCAGTTGGTGGTGATGAGCGGGAGATATACGCCCAATGCGCTGTACAGCGTGGGCGAGAAGCGCTTCAAAACCATTTCCAAAAGCTGCACGAGGCTGGCGATGACCAGAATAAATGCCATCGTATACAGATAATCGATACCGAGCGGCAGCAAAATGTAATTGTAGATGGGCCAGCAGAACAGCGAGGCGATCGCCATGACGAAGATGACCGCAAAGCCCATGCCCGCCGCGCTCGACATCTTTTTCGACACGCCCAGAAACGGGCAGATGCCCTGGTACTGCGACAGGACTATGTTTTCCGATATGACTGCCGTGAACATCACGGAAATGAGAGATACCGTCATTTTGCCGCCTCCTCTGCAGTCGTATGCACCGTGCCGTCGGACAGGGGCAGCGACGCCTTTTCCACTCGCCGATCTTCTGGATGACGAAGTTAAACAGCGCCATCATGCAGCCGAACACGATGAATCCGAAGGCGCTCGCGCCCGCGCCGCTCATCGCGGGGAAGCCGGGGACGGCAAATCCCGCGAACGAGCCGCCCGCCAGAAATTCGCGCACGATGCCGATGAGGCAGAGCGCGCCCGTAAATCCCAATCCCATCGAAACGCCGTCGAGCATGGAATACAGCGGGCGGTTGCAGGAGGCGAAGCTCTC
>CAJFFD010000020.1 GCA_904373255.1 uncultured Clostridia bacterium
ACGAGGAGATCCGCGGCAAGTTCAAAAATTCCTGCCTGTTCACGCGGCAGAAGTGCGATTCCTGCTTTGCAAAGTTCATCTGCAGCGGCGGGTGCAACGCAAACAACTACCACTACAACGGCGACATCAACATCCCGTACGAGATGACCTGCGAGATGATGAAAAAGCGCACCGAAAACGCAATGCACATCCTCGCCGAGCGCAAGCGCCGCAAGGGGCAAATTTGACCCGCGCGGTCAGAAAAAGTGCGTTTTTGAACAGGTGCGCATATGGTCAAAAAGAAAAGATCGTATTCATCCGCGAGCGCGCATACGTCGCGGGCGAGGTGACGCTGGGAGAGGGCGCCAACATCTGGTGCGGCGCCTGCGTCCGCGGCGACGTCGCGCCCGTTTAATGAGAGCGTAAAAAAGGGGAGAAACACCGCCGGAGGGCAGGTTTCTCCCTTTTTCGCCCGCGAATTGTTTTAACGGGTCAAACCAATCCGCAAGAAGGGTTACAGATAATTTTTCAGCACATTCTCGTAATTCTCTTCCAGATGCAAGAGCTCTTCGGCGATGGAAAGCACCTCTTTGTCCTGGCAGCCTTTGCAGTCCCCGATGGAGCGGGTGAGCGCGGTGATCCCCATCACGGTACCCTGCGTCATCATCTCTGCAATATGGGCGCGCGAATCGTCCTTCATCGTGTTCATCTTGATGGAACCCCACATCATCGCCTTTTTTACGGGGTTCGGCTCCTTCAGTTCGATGCCTTTGTCCCGCGCGCAGATCGCCGCCTTGCCCGAAATGCGCTCGTAGCCGTCGTGCATCTTTTTCAGTTCCTCGCGCAGCGCTTCATCCTCCGTTTCGGGGAGGATGTCTGAAATGGAAACGAGCGCGTAATGCGTGTTCCGGTATATTTCCGCGAGCAGTTCGCTCTCCTTTTTGATGTCTGCCATAGATCTGACCTCCGTGGTTTTGTTGCCGTTAGAATGTGCAGGGTGCGGGCGTTTTATGCGCGGGAGGAAATTCTCCGCTGCAAAATAACCGCATTGCGCCAAAATTGCTTGACAATTTTACAGGGGTATGGTAATATACTCCATGAGCCGCTCGTAGCGGGCTTTTTAAGTGCGCGTTTTTTGCGCCGCCTTGGCACACGGCGAGACTGGTTAGAGGAGGTAAAGCATTTTGTACGCAATCATCGAAAACGGGAACAAGCAGTATAAGGTTTCCGAGGGCGACGTCGTCCGGGTCGAAAAGCTGAAGGCTGAAGTAGGTTCGGAGGTCGAGTTCAAGGTCGTAATGGTCGCCGATGAAAACGGTGTCAAGACGGGCGCGGACGTAGCGAGCGCGAAGGTCAGCGCGAAGGTCGAAGCACAGGACAAGTTCAAAAAGATCATCGTTTTCAAGTATAAGGCGAAGAAGAACGAGCGCAAAAAGCAGGGGCACAGGCAGCCCTTCACCGCAGTCAAGATCGAAAAGATCTCGCTGTAAACAGAACAAGGAGGATAAATAAATGATTTTCATCAATTTATTTGCTCATAAAAAGGGAACCGGCTCCTCGCACAACGGTCGCGACAGCGAGGCGAAGCGCCTCGGCGTAAAGCGCGCGGACGGGCAGGAAGTGCTCGCCGGCAACATCCTGGTTCGCCAGAGAGGCACCAAGTTCCACGCCGGCAACAACGTCGGCATCGGCAAGGACGACACGCTGTTCGCCCTGGTCGACGGCGTAGTCAAGTTCGAGCGTTTGGGCAAAGACAGGAAGCAGGTCAGCGTATACGCAAAGGCTGAATAATTTCAAAGCAAACAGGGGCGCCCCGAAGCATTCGCTTCGGGGCGCTTTTTGCGTGCTCTGCTGCCTGCGCGCCTTAACGGGGCGGTACCGTCCGCGCCCCGGCTCTGCCGCGCAGCCGGAGCATTTGCGGGCGCGACGGAAGGGGCGAGGCTCGGATTTCGGTCAACCGCGGTTCGGTGAGGCTCGGATTTCGGTCAACCGCGGTTCGGCGGCTCCCGCAATTCTCTCTTCCTCTTTTCGTGCTGCCGCGGGCGGTAGCGTTCGGCTGCTTCCCGATGAAAACGGATCACGGCATCGCGTACCTGCTGCGGGTATACGACAAAGGCGTCTTTCCCGAACCGCTGAAAATATTGTATGACCTGCGTATAGGAGCAGTTGAAATAATAGTTGTTGTTTTCCACGCGGGAGGGGACGGGGCGGTGCACATACAGTTTTTTGAATTTATCCATTCCCTGGGCGGTCAGCTGTACGAGTATTTCTTCTTCAGCCTTGCCGTATACAAATTGCGGGCCATAAGCGAGCATTCTGGCAAAAATTTTTTTCTGTGCGTCGGTAAAAGCGACAGGTTCGGCAAGTTCGTTTACGGAGAGAATGCGCGAAATGCGCAGGGGGATGCACGCCCCGTTGTGCGCGGCTATGAGATAGCCGTGCAGCTCCTCCTTCGAATTCGACAGGGCGTACGGGGAAAGTTCCAGCCGTTTTTCCCGGTTGTTGGCTGTGGTTACGAAAACCTTTTTCCCCGCGTCGATGGCTCGCTGCAAACTTCGGTATTGGCTGCGGAAAATAATCTTTTCCCGCTCATCCTGCGGCAAGGCGGCATAAGAAGAGAACATATTGCGGAAATATTCGGAGAGGGTGCTGCCTGCCAGGAGATATTCCTCCGTATACGCTATGATCGGCTCGGATTCTTTCGTCGGTTTGACCGAAACGGTGCAGGAAAATTTTTCGCCCGTCGGCGCGGCTTCCCGCTTGTTTATATGCCCCGCCACGGTGTAGCACAGCTGCTCGAGCTCGCTTTTGGAAATATGTGCGGCGGCGAGCTTTTTTTTCAGGTAAGAAAAAAGCTCGTGCTCCTTTGCCCGGAAGGTTTCGTCATAGTTTACGATCAGCCTTGTGAGCAGCGCGTTTTTGTTTAAAGTGCGCCCGTCTTTTTTGAAAAATTCAAAAGCCTCCGCGTCCTTTTGCAGAATAGCCGCTGTATGTGCGGTCACATTTATCTTGATTTTATCGAGCATAAATATCGCTTCTTCCTTTTTGCTTTGGAATATTGTACCATAAAAAGGGGGATATTGTAAATTCATTTTTCGCAAAAAAAATGCTGAAATTGCCATAATATGGCATAAATCAGCATAAAAGCGCCATAAAAAAGGGGGCAAAAAGATAGATGATATTGCGCATTTACAAATCGATTTTTTTGTGCGATAATGGATGGGCAAAACAACGAAGGAGGAAACGGAACATGAAAATTTGCCATACACACGCCATGAAGATGATCAAGGAACTGGAAGAGCAGAAGCGCCTGCTGATCGAAAAGGAAGACGAAAACTGTATCGTATCTTATAAAGAGGGGGAGGAGCGCCTTCCCGCCGGATACGATTACGATAAAATGCGCGAAGAAATCCGCTCTGTAGACGGCAGGGTGCGCTCGCTGCGCGCCGTTCTGGCGAAAGCGAACTGCACGGTGACCGTCGAGCCGTTCGGCATTACCATCGGCGAAGCGCTGGTCATGCTTGCGCAGCTGCAGGCGGAGCGCGGGCAGATCGAAAGCCTTGCCGGCCGCAAGCAGGTCTCCCGCCGCATCACGTCGAACGGCGTTGTGGAGTACTCCGAATGCGTGTACGACGTCTCCCGCGCCGCCGGCGACGTAAAGGCGCTGCGCGAAAAGATTGCCGAATTGCAGATGGCGATCGACCGGGCGAATCTGACCAATTACGTCGAAATCTGATCAGACTTTCCGCGGAAAGCGCCAGGCTTAATTTTGCAGGCATTCGGTGCCGAACTCAACGCATGGAGAAATACCATAATGAAAAGGTTGTTGCGGTTTATCGTCGAAGTTTTCGTTATGCGGGTAATCTTTTTGCAGAGCAAAGGTTTAAGCGTTTAAGAGCAGTCAGGAGACATAACAGGAGATGACTTAATTTTGGCATGCGCTTTTCGGAAAACTTAACGGCGGGCGAAGTTCGGTTTCAGCCCGCTTTCTTTTTGCGGAGGTGAAATAATATGACGGAAAAATACGGTTGGGAATGCTATTGGTCGGAAATTTCCGACGTGGACGACGATGAAATTTACATAATTGCGGTCAATCGTCTGCGCAAACGCTATTATTATAGTACGAGGGCGAACTATTATATCCTCGACAGCGTTTACGAAGACGGTCAGCCGTTGTTTGAGGCGAAGCATGTGAGCCGGCTCGTCATTGAACTGCTGCACGGCTATGCGGTCGAAAACGAATTTAAACGGCAGAGCCGGCTGCCCGTTTTGCCCGAACAGGGGGAGGGGAAGGCGAAAAAGGGGAAGCGGCTCCCCAAAGAGCTGATTTGGAAAGGCATCCGATGTGAACTGACGGAAAAAGAAATCGGGGACATCTGCCAGCAAACCCCCTTTGAGGAGGACGATTATTACGATTTCGGCGCGATCGTGCGCGCCGTTTCGATGTATCGCGAAGGCGCGATCTCCCCGGAATATTTTCAGGGCTGGTGCATTCTGATGCAGTGCCTGTATTATTCCCCGAAAGGCACGAGCGGGGAGCTTGCCGGGCTGTACGGCGCCCTGGCGTGGATTTTTGACGGCGAGGCGTTCAATATCCTCGGCGCAACGCCGCGGGAGCGGGAGGAAAACGCGCGGAGCTTGCTTGCGAAGGTCAAGTGGAGCAATTTCCGCATCGAAAAGCAGAAAAAAGGTGGGCGCGGCAAGGGGTTGTTCGGCAAAAAGGACGGGTACCTCTTTTTGTTGTGGGACTATTACAACGGCGGCGCGTCGGCGGAGGTGTGGCGGGTGTTTTTCCTCGATAAAAAGAATAAGCGGTTCGACCTGTTTTACTGCGACGATCTGCTCTTTGACGACGGGCAGGACTATATGTTCCCGGATGAGAGTGAGTTTGAGGAGCTTGCGAGTATCTATTACGATTATCGGCTGGATCGCTCCCTCGGCGAGCAGTTCAGGCGCGGGCAGGCGGAGTTGAAATCGCGCTTATAAAGGAGAGTTCGCAAAAAAACAGGGAAGCGTTTTCCGCTTCCCTGTGCCGTATGGTGCGGATGACAGGATTTGAACCTGCAAGGTTGCCCACCGGATTCTAAGTCCGGCGCGTCTGCCAATTTCGCCACATCCGCAGCTGCGTTATCGGAGATATTATATACTATTTTCCGGAAAAAAGCAAACGAATCGCCGCGCCGCGCACCCCTCCGCCGCGCGGTCGCCCGTACGTTTTTTTGTCTGAAAGGCGAAACAGCTTGTAAAACGCCGCGTTTTTTGGTAAGATAGTTGCGAGAGGAACGGTTATGGACGAAAGGGTACAGATCTTTATTTCCAGCCATAAACCCTGCGAGCGTGCGGAGAGCGGATTCGTGCGCACGGTCATGCAGGCAGACGTGATCCGCGACCTTGAAGGAGGGGACGAAAAGGATCGCTTTATGGCGGCGCACGCGAATGAATTCTGCGAGCTGCTCACTCAATATTGGGCGTGGAAGCGCTGCGGCGCGCCTTACGTCGGGTTCGGGCATTACCGCCGGTATTTCGCTTTTGCTGCGGTGGCGGCGGACGGCGACGGCATTGTGCGCCGCGTTTCCCTCAATGCGGAAACTGTGCGCGAACTTGCCCTGGCAGACGATGCCGCCATAGCCGGCGCGCTGGACGGGTGCGACGTGCTTGCGCCGTATCCCGTGGAGTATCCCGTCGGCTCGGCGTACCGGCAATATAAAAATTCGGACGTTTTGAACGTCGAAGACCTCGATGCCGTGCTCGGCATCATCGAGAGGGACTATCCCGAATACCGTGCGGCGGCGAAAAAATATATGCGCGGGCGGCGGCTGTATTACTGCAATATGTTCGTTATGCGCCGCGAACTGTTCCTGTCGTACAGCGAATGGCTGTTCGCCGTGCTGTTCCGCTTTTACGGGCGGAAGGATATGCGGGCGGCGGGGTATACCGCGGCGCAGCTGCGCACGCCCGGGCATCTGGGCGAACGGCTCTTCGGGATCTGGCTTACGCACCTGCAAATGCAGGGCGGCGCAAAAATCCGCCATTGCCGTATGGCGGTATTTGAAAATGCGGAAAGCATGCCGCCGCTGCTGCCCGAGGCGGGAGCTCTTCCGCTGTTTCTGCCGGCGGACGCCCGTTCCGCACCCTTTGCCGCGGCTGCGCTTCGGTCGGCGGCGCTTTCTTCCGCACAAAAAATTTCCGCCGTTTTTTTGGATAACGGCGTTTCGGAAGCGGATAGGGACAGGATTGCCGCGAGCGTCGCCGATTGCTCGAACGTATCGGTGCGCTTTGCCGAAGCGGCGCGCGTTTTCGCTCCCTGTGCGGCATCGCGGCGCGACGTAACGGCAGACCCTTCGCGCCTGCCCGCCGCTTTCCCCGCGTTCGGGCGCATATTGTGGTCGGACGGGTTTTCGCTGGTTCGGGCAGATATTGCGGAATATGATATTGCGGAATATGCGGCGGGGGAAGGCGTTTTTGATCTTTCCGCGCGCGGCGAGCAGATGCCTGCCCGCGCCCGCAGGGAATACTACCCCACGAAAGGGTATTCCGAATATTTTCGGCGCGTATTCCGCGGCACGGTTTTTTACGGCGAAAGGGACAGGGCGGAAAAATGCGGCGCCGAGCGCAATCTGTTCTGGAGGGCGCTGTTCCGCGTGTTTCCCGAAGGGGGAAAGTTCGGCTGTTTTCTGCGCAAGGTGCGCAGGCATCTGAAAAGATAAGGAGTTCCGTTTTACGGGGAGTTCTGTTTGCGGGCGGCGCGGTGCGCCGCCCGCATTCATATATTTAAAAAAAGCGTGCATACTTACGGCAGGAGGTACTAACGATGTTTATTGCGAATCTTGTATCGTATATCCTCGTGCTGCTCGGCGCGGTCAACTGGGGGCTGTACGGTATATTCAACTTCAACCTGGTGTCGGCGGTCTTTATGGGGGACAGAAGCGTCGGCGCGGTAATCGTCTACTGCCTTATCGCACTTGCGGCGATCTGGCTGATCATCAGCACGGTGTTTGCCGGCGGGATCGTCCGGCTTTTCCCGCACAGAAAGGAACATGTTTAACCGATAAAACAAACGGAGAGGAACGGCGTTGTGCCGTTCCTCTTTTCGTTTTTCCGGGCGGGATCGCAAAAATCGCCCTATTTTTAAAAGTGGGTTAAAAATTGTCTGAAAAATTTTGAAAAAGGGTATTGACATATTTTAAAGTGGATGTTATAATGTGAATGTATTTATTAAATTGAGTTTAATAAATAATAAATGAAAAGGAGGAAACAGAAACGGGGAAGAGGAGCAAAGGGGTAGCGATGGCGTTGGCGGCGGTTCTGTGCGCGGGGTCGCTCGCAGGTGCGGCGGTTCGGATAAATATGTCGGCGAGCCGGATTATTCGGATACGGATCTGCGATTTCATATCGGCGCGTGGATAGCTCCCCCGCAGGCGATCGAAGAAACCGGGTATATAAACTATGCTACGGAGGAGAATTATCGCCTGATAGCGGAGAGCGGAGCCACAACGGTTATTCGCTGTATGCTACCGACCAGGAATTAGCGACCATCGATTTGGCGTTGGCGGAAAAGGTCGGCATCGATTACTACGTTCGCGACGATACGATCTGGCAGCTTTTGGACATGACGGACGAGGAGATCGCGGAAACGGATTTGTTCGACGCGTATAAGGACAGCCCCGCGTTCAAGGGTCACCTGGTCGTCGACGAACCGGGCGCGCATCAATTCGATGACCTTGCAGCCCTCAAACAGAAATATGAAAAGATGTTCCCCGGCAAAGATTTCTATGTAAATCTGTATCCGACCTATGCCGGTGCGGCGCTGTGGAGAACGGATTCGTATTTCGAGTACATTGACCAGTATATCGAAAAGGTGCAGCCGGAATTCCTTTCGTACGATTCCTACCCGCTGCTGACGGATGCGTACGGTACGACCTCTCTGCAGGAAGATTATCTGTTCAATAAAGAGATCATAGCCACCAAAACGAAGGAAGCGGGCATCCCGTTCTGGACGTTCATCCAGACGATCGGGTTCGGGCTTGTCAACCGCCGCCCGCAGTCGAAGGCAGACATCGCGTTTCAGGTATATACCGACCTCGCCTATGGAGCGAAGGGGATTCAGCATTTCTGCTACTGGCAGCCCTTGACGAGCGACGGCAACGGAACGGTGTTCACCGAGGCAATGATTTCAAAGGACGGGCAAAAGACGGATATTTACGAGTATGCGCAGGCGGTCAACCTGGAGATACAGACGTTCGCGAATGCCTTTTTGAATTTCGAATGGCAGGGTACGACGAATTATCTCAACGAAGAGGGGGTCAGGAATTCTGCGTTCAACATGGTCAACGATTCGTCGGTTCTCGCAGAACGATTGAACAAAGAATACCCTACGAAGGAGAGCGAGAGGATCGAATCGGTCACGAACAAGGAAGACCTTCTGATCGGCTCTTTCCTCGATAAAAACGGGTACGACGGATTTATGTTGGTCAACTCCGGCGACCCGGCGAAGAATTTAGAAAACGCGATCGAAATCAGGTTCAACGACGCATCGAAAGCGGTCGTCTATGCAAACGGAGAAAGGACGGTCGTCGAACTCGACGGAGGGACGTACAAGGCTACGCTCCAATCGGGAGAAGGGCAGTTCGTCATTCCGTTCAATTGATGTTTCAAAGGGTGGATTGCAGGGAATGCAGGCAAATAAAACAGGGAAGGAGATCAAAGCGAAATGAAAAAGGGAAAATGGTTGGCATTGGCGTTGGCGGCAGTTCTGTGCGCCGGGCCGTTGGCGGGCTGCGGTTCGGATAAATATGTCGGCGAGCCGGATTATTCGGATACGGATCTGCAATTTCATATCGGCGCGTGGATAGCTCCTCCGCCGGCGATCGAGGCGACGAATTACGTCAACTATGCAACGGAGGAAAATTACGAGATATTGGCGGACAGCGGCATCAATACGATCTACTCGCTGTATAGCCTCGGGGCGGAACAGGCGGCTGCAGAGCTGGCGCTGGCGGAAAAGGTGGGCATCGGTTACTATGTCCGCGACGATACGATCTGGCAGCTTTTGGACATGACGGACGAGGAGATTGCGGAAACGGATTTGTTCGACGCGTATAAGGACAGCCCCGCATTCAAGGGTCACCTGGTCGTCGACGAGCCGGGCGCGCTTCAGTTCGACGATCTTGCCGCCCTCAAACCGAAGTACGAAAAGATGTTCCCCGGCAAAGATTTCTACATAAATCTGTTCCCGACGTATGCGGGCACATCGCTGTGGAAAACGGATACATATTTCGAATATATAGACCAATACATTGAAAAGGTGCAGCCGGAATTCCTTTCGTACGACTCGTATTCGCTGCTGGCGGATGCGTACGGCACGACCTCTTTGCAGGAAGACTATCTGTATAATAAAGAGATCATAGCCACCAAAACGAAGGAAGCGGGCATCCCGTTCTGGACGTTCATCCAGACGATCGGATTCGGAATCGTCAACCGCCGCCCGCAGTCGAAGGCAGACATCGGGTTCCAGGTCTACACCGACCTCGCTTACGGCGCGCAGGGGATTCAGCATTTCTGCTACTGGCAGCCGCTGACGGACGACCGCGGCACGGTATTTACCGAAGCCATGATTTCCAAAGACGGCGTCAAGTCTGACATTTACGATTATGCGCAGGCAGTCAACCTGGAAATTCAGACGTTTGCAAATACTTTCCTGAATTTTGAATGGCAGGGAACGACCAATTATCTCAACGAGGAAGGGACGAGAAATGCGGGATTCAACATGGTCAATTCCGCCCCCGCCCTGGTCGAGAATCTGGGTAAAGAATACCCGACGAAGGAGAACGAACGGATCGAATCGGTCACGAACAAGGAAGATCTTCTGATCGGCTCTTTCCTCGATAAGAACGGCTACGACGGATTTATGCTCGTCAATTACAGCGATCCTGCGCAGAATCTGGACAACGCAGTCGAAATCAGGTTCAACAACGCATCCAAGGCGGTCGTGTTCGCAAACGGGGAAAGGACGGTCGTCGAGCTTGACGGAGGGACGTACAAGGCTACGCTCCATGCGGGCGAAGGGCATTTCGTCATCCCGTTCAATTGATATAGAAAAAGGAGGAATAAAAATACATGAAATCGATTGTAAAAAAGGTTCTTGTGTCTGCTTTGGCGGCAACGCTTTTGGTGTCGGGCGTCGCATGCCGCGGCGGCGGGGATGACCGCGACCCGAACACGCTGACGATCGCGTTTGCGAAAAGCGGCTATGGCGAAGAATGGCTCACGAATGCGCTGGAGGCTTTCAAAGCGGAAGTAAAGCCCGATTTGCAGTGGGAGCTGGAGGGCGACCCGAACATCACCGTCAAAATCCTGCCCCGCCTGGAGTCGGGTACCGAACTTCCCGATCTGTTCTTCTCTTTGGAAACGAACTGGCAGATGTGGGCGTATCAGGATTACCTCGAGCCGATGGACGACCTCTATTCCTGGACGGTAGAGGACGGACAGGGCAAGACGTATGAAGACAAAGTGGAAGACGATCTTCTCAACTACGGGAAGGTGAACGGACATTATTATGCAACTTCGTGGAACAGCGGCGCTTCCGGTCTCGTGTACAACGCGAGCATGTTCGAAGAGCACGGCTGGGAAGTTCCGACCACGGTGGATGAATTGTATGCGCTCTGCGAGCAGATCCGCAACGATCCCGTCAATAAAGACGACGACCGCCGCAACGACATTGCGCCCTTCGCATGGGGCGGGCAGGTCGGCAGCTACTGGCAGTTCTTTATCGAAGCGCTGTGGGCGCAGTGGGAAGGCATCGACGGAGTGCGCGAATTTTTCGAATTTGCCAGCCCCGATGTCTATAAGCAGGAGGGGCGTTTAAAGGCGCTGGAAGTGTTTGAAGAGCTTATGTCGGAGCCGGGCAATTCCGTATCCGGTGCGATGAGTAAGAACCATATCCAGTCGCAGATGGACTTCGTCAACGGCAACGGCGCGATGATCCCCAACGGCGCGTGGATTGAAACCGAGATGATGGACAGCCTTCCCGACGGGTTCGAAATGCGGATGATGCCTACGCCGTTCATCGACGAAGACCACGAAGTGCGGATGAACTGGACGTCTTCCGGCGACTTCATCGTCATCCCGAAGGATATTCCCGAGGCGAACAAGCAGCTTGCAAAAGAGTTCCTGCTTTTCCTGGCGCGGGAGGATCAGCTGCAGGCGTATACGAAGACGACGGGTACGCCCCGCGGGTTTGAATACGATCTGGACGCGATCAAAAACGATATGTCGCCGTTCGGTCAGAGCGTTATCGAAATTTATCAGAACAGCACCAACATTTTTGCATACAGCAATAACCCGCTGTATTATGCAAACCTGGCGAACCGTTGGCCCGCTTCCGGCTCTCCTTACGGTCTGATCGCGGACGGCGAAAGCGCACAGTCCGTCTGGCAGATGGAGATCGACAAGGCGGAGAGCGAGTGGGATACATGGCTGTCGCAGATCCAGTAAGTCGGAGGGAACGAGATGAAAAATGCGGTTGCATTGGATGCAAAAAGTAAGGCGACGTTAAAAAAGAAGTTTTTTAAAAAGAAATTGTTCGTCTTTTTGATGTTGCTTTACCCATTGCTGCAATTCGCGGTGTTCTGGCTGTATATCAATATCAATACGGTCGTCATGACCTTTCAGCGCTATTCCTGGATGACGCAGCAGTATCGCTGGGTCGGATTCGATAACTATGCAATTTTGTTCCGCGAGTTTGCGCAGGACTACAGTGTCCTGCGCCTGGCGGTGCGCAATTCCGTCATCTTCTTCCCGTGGAACAATTTTGTACTGCTGCCGATATCGATCATTTGCGCCTATATCTTACATAAACAGGTTCCCTTGCACAGGGCGTTCCGGGTCATCTTTTTCTTCCCGTCGATCATCTCGATTGTCGTTTTGACGATGGTGTTCGGGTTCATGTTCGACTCGACGTTCGGTCCCGTCAACGACATTCTGTACGCGCTCGGGCTGGAAGGGATAATCCCTGCCAACGGCTGGCTGGGCGATGCGAATACGGCGATGCCGATGATCCTGTTGTATTGCCTGTGGGCGGGCATCGGCTATAACGTCGTGCTGCTCGCAGGGGCGATCAAGCGCGTTCCCGAAGAAGTGATCGAGAGCGCCGAGCTGGACGGCATCGGGTTCTGGCGCGAGCTGTGGTCGATCATCATCCCGCTGATTTTCCCCACGATTACAACGCTCTTCGTCATCGGGTGTACGGTCGTGTTTACGCTCTTCCTGCAGCCGATGCTGCTCACGAGCGGCGGGCCGAACAACCAGACGATGACGATCGCGTATTACATCGTGCAGCTTACGAACGGCAATCAGTTGGAAAGGGCGGCAACGATGGGCATATTCTTTTCGGTGATCGGCATTCCGCTGATCTTCGGCGTGAAAACGCTGCTCGAAAAGATCACGCCGCAGGTGGAGTTTTAAGGTCGGAAAGTGCATTCCCGCGGGAAACCGCGGGAATGCGGAATAAAAAATCTTTTAGGAGGAATTATGAAAACAGGCGGAAAATGGATGAAACTCAGCGCTTGCTTTACGGCATTGTTCTTGGTTTTGGCGCTGGTGCTTACGGCGCTCCCGCTGACCTTCGCGCCGGCTATGGCCGGTACGATTGCAGGGGAGAGCTTTGAGGACAATTTCGACGGAAAGGGGATCGATGCGGATAAATGGGTCACCTCCGGCGACGGCGTCGGGCAGAACGTGCTGGCGGGCAGCCTGAAAATGAAGGATATGCCTGCGCAGTCTTCCGTGATCACGAAAACCCCCGTCGGTACAGACGGCAAAGATCTCATCGTGCAGTTCGACGTTCTGGATTACGCCGGGCAGGGCGGATTCATGATCGTCAAGGGCATGGCGGCACAAAACGTCGACACCCCAGACATCGGCGACGCGTATTATCAGATTTCGTCGGACACCTGGTTTGACGCCAATGCCTGGGCAAGCGTCGGTATGACAGTCGGTTATACATACCGCATGAATTTCAAGGCGGACGGAACATTCCTTCTGCAGGTCAAAACGATCGGCGCGGAGGACAGCGCATACATCGATGCGATCATTTCGGAAAGCACGAAGTTCACGAACGTCGGCAGCGGTTATTTCGGATTCTATTTCTCGGGAGCAACCCCGATGCTGGAGATCGACAACCTGATCATCACCGACGGCGACGGTACGGAATCCTTCCGCGACGATTTTGAGAAGGAAGGGTTGGACGAGGAAAAATGGGTGGCGTCTACAGCTGTATCGAGCGGGCCTGCGTATAACGCCGCATTCAACAACGTAGAGGACGGGGTTGCTTCGGCGCAGCCTTCCTACCTGATCACGAAGGATAAATTGCTGGATATGGGAACGCAGAACGTTTCCGCGCAGATCTCGTTCCAGTTCACCATCGAGGAATTGAAGGAGTCTGCCTTCGTCAGCGTATTCGGTCTTGCCGCGGCGAGCGTCGGCGAAAACGAAGGGTTCAAGATCGCCATTCGCGAAACGACCAAAACCGTAGAAGAGGCTCCTGTAAGCGTGATCGAGGCGGTCGCATACGAGAAAGGAACAGCAAAGGGCACAGCCGTTGAAGTGGGCGGCATGGCGGATTTCTCCGACGTTGTAGAGGTCGGCTTCTCCATCGTCAACAACACGGCGGATCAGAACATCGTGATGACGCTGAACGGCGAGGCGGTGTTCTCCTTTGAATATGTCGCGCTCAACGGCTACGTCGCCTTCGGCATCGAGCCGGGCAGCTATACGGAAGCGGATAATGCGGTAACCGGCACGGCAAACGTCAGCATGGACAATCTGACCGTCGATTTTGTCGATTATACGACCTCGGCGGCGGAGAATCTGTTCAACGATTTCTCGTCCGCAGAGCTCGGCGACGAGTGGTACTTTACGAGTGTGGGCATGGGCGGTACCGCCGATACGGAGCCGAACCCGAACGGATACGGCGCATTCATCCGCGACGGCGTGCTGGATTTCTACAACGCGTCCGACGGCACCTACTTCGGGCCGACCGCGCAGTACAGCAATTTCGATCTGAGCTTTGACGTGACGGACATCGTTTACGAAACGATTTACGACGAGGACGATATGCCCATTCAGTCCGCATCCAACTGGATCGGCGTTACGATGGGGCGCGCCTCTCTCGATTCGATGTATCACGGCGGCGACGGCGGCGGCGCGTACACGGTGTTTATCGATAACAATCCTTGGGGCGGTGGCGATGGTGAAATCAACGGTCGCGCATATCTGATGCGCGCAGGTTCCGGCCCCGCCGATGCGGATATTACCTACAATTACAAAAACGCCTGGAGCGAAGAAAGCCAGGCGCGCGGGGCGATGACAATCCGCCTGCGTGCGGTCAACGGTACGCTCGAACTGTTTATCCGCTATGCGGACGAACCTCTTTCGAAGCTCGATACGCCGATCATGGTCTGGGAAGACGTACAGACGAACGGTTATCTTGCGCTTTGCTGCACGGTGCCTACGTCGTATAAGATCGACAACTTCTCCATCACCAACCTCGACCAGGGCGCAAACGTACCCGAAGCAGTCACCGAAACGGGCGTCGAGGTCAATACTTCCGACGTAACGAAGTTCCTGCAGGACGGAGCCGACCTCGATTTGAGCGGCATGAAGGTGTATGCCCTGATGAGCGACGGCACGAGAACGGAACTTACCTCCGACCGGTATACGGTCGACCGCGGCGGATTTGACGCGGCGAAAGCGGGTACGTATACGATCAAAGTGACGTATGGATCCTTTACTCCCGTATCGTTCGACGTAACGGTGCTTGCGGAGGAGAGTGGCGGTGAAACACCTCCGGCGGAAGGCGGCTGCGGAGCGGCGGCGTTCGCTGCGGGCGGAGCGGCTGTGTTTGCGCGTTCTTAAAGTTCTGAACGGAAAGGGCGCGGCGCCGCGCTGTGCGGCGCCGCACAATAGAAAGAAGGTAAAACATGAAAAAGCGGACAAAGTCTGAAAAAATAACGATATATATTGCGCTGGTAATCTTTATTCTGTATGCTTTCACGCTGATATTTCCATTTTTCTGGCTGCTGCTGAATTCGTTCAAGACCAACCAGGATTTTTTCACGAACATCTGGGGCTTGCCGATCGATTGGGTGTTCACGAACTATGTGGACGCATTCGGATTGCAGGTGCGGAATTTCAATCTGTTCATGATGTTCGGGAACAGTGTGTTCATCGTCATTGTCGGTACGTTCATCAGCATGTTTGTATCCTCCATGGCGGCGTATACGATTTCGAAATATCACTTTTTCGGCCGCAGGGCGATCTACATGATCGCGATTACCGTGATGTTGGTTCCGTCTGTCGGCACGATCCCCGCCACATATCAGTTTTTGCAGCAAACGGGGCTGTATAATAACTATCTCGGTCTCTTTTTGATGTACTCGGGCGGATTCGGCTTCAGCTTCATCATGTTGTACGGCTATTTCCAAAACCTGTCGTGGAGCTATGCGGAGGCGGCGTTTATAGACGGATGCAGCGATTTTCGTGTGTTTCTTCAGATCATGCTGCCGCAGGCGATGCCGGTACTGTGTGCGCTCGGCATCGTGCAGGCGATCAACCTTTGGAACGATTACTTCACGCCGTATATGTATATGCCGCAATATCCTACGCTCGCCGTCGGGTTGGACGGCATCGTCAGGGATATGACGGCGCGCTCGAACTGGCCTTTGCTGTTTGCAACGATGCTGATCACCATTGTTCCGATTCTGGCTGTCTTTATCGCATTCCAAAGGACGATCATGGAAAATATGACGACAGGAGGGTTGAAGGGATAACGTATGGATGGTATGTCAAGTTTATCCGTTGCCTCGCCGCTGTCTCGCCGGAAAATGCTGATCGGCGCATGGGTCGCGCCCGCGCCGCACATGAAGCAGTACAACAATAAAAATCTGATCGGTATAAACTGTATTTACGCTCTGTACGAAAAGTTTCCGGAATACAGCACGTCTGCCTTTCAGGCATTGGACTATTGCGAAAAATACGGTATACGCTATCTCGTGCGGGATAAAAACTGCGAATTGGGAAGCGTCGACCTGGATACGCCTTATTTCCGGAAATATATACGGCATCCTGCCTGTGCGGGCGTTCTGTTCGCCGACGAACCGGGCATCGAACAGTTTCCGATGATCCGCGACGCCTGGGCAAAATTCCGGGAAAAGACGAAGGATAAAACCTTTTTCCTCAACCTGCTCCCCGTATATGCGCAGAACGAGCAGTTTTTGCGCGGTGCCGCCGCCTGGCAGTTCGGCAGACCGAGGGGAACGAAAGAACAGTATAAGCACTACATCGAAGAATACCTTTCGGTCGTGCAGCCGGAATATATCTCCTACGACTACTATCCAATGGAAGGGGAATTTCCGAATATAACGTCCGACCATTTCTGGCAGCTGTCCTATATCCGCAAAAAGACCCTGGAAGGCGGGATACCGTTCTACTGTTTCATTCAATGCTGCACATGGGACAGAGATCTCGTCCGCAATCCGATCGGGAGCGAAATCGTGTGGCAGGTTTCTTCCGCGCTGCTGTACGGATGCAAGGGAATTCAGTATTTTACATTTCTCAACCCGTACGAGGAGGCGCTGGAGGGGACGCAGTTCTATGGAAATCTGATGGACAACAACGGCAACGCCACCGAAAAGCTTTCCGTCGTGAAGAACATAAACGTTCATCTGAACGGGATCGGAGCCGATATGCTGGAGGGGGAACACCTCGGCATCATGGGGGACGCCGCTTCGCTGTGGAATATACCGCCCGAGGATATGCTTTCTTCCTGTGGCGCGCTCGAAGGCGTCGAAAAACCGTGTATAGCGGGGTGCTTCCGTTCGGAAGGCGGCTTTATGTACTATGTGATGAACCCGAGTCTGGTCGACACCGCCGAAGCGAGGCTGTCCTTCCGCGAAAAGGTATCCGGCAAGGTCATCCGCCGCGAAAAAACCGAACGTTTTTGCGACAATACTTTCCGTGCGCAGGTCGCGCCGGGAGAAGGTATTCTGGTCAGAATCTATGACGATAAAGGAATTTTGAAATGAAAAGATTTATACGATTGCTGCTCTGCGCGCTGCTGTCGCTGTTTCTTTTGGCGGGGTGCGCACCCTCTTCTCCCACGCCGCCCGGCGGCAACGAAAACCCCGGAGGTACGGAAACCTATGAGCCGATTCCCTCGTACAAATATACGATCGAATATTTGGGCGACGACGTGTTTCCCATCGGTGCATGGATGGCGCCCGATAATTATATCACCGACCAGGCATACAAGGACATCGCCGACAGCGGCATCAACCTGATATACGCACTGTACGACCGCTGCGAAAATACGGGGGATATTACGACGGAGCGTAACCAGAACGTGCTGAAGGCGCTTCAGTATGCCGATAAGTACGGCATCGCTTATTTCGCCCGCGACTGGAACGAGATGGCGCTGATGGAAGAGTCGGATACGCAGGATATGCGTATACTGTACGACGAGTTCGACAAGATCCCTTCGTTCAGCGGGATCCTCGTGCAGGACGAACCGGGGTTGGTGCATTTCGACAACCTCGCGCAGATGAAAACGAACTTCGATAAGTATTTCGAAGGGAAAACTTTCTATACGAACATGATGCCCACCTATGCGACGGAGAACCAGCTGAACAACGGCGCTGCGTCGGGCGGCGGAAATCCTTCGACGATCGAACTGTACGAAAAGTACGTCGATGAATTTTTGGATAAAGTAAAACCGCAGATGTTCAGCTACGATTTTTATCCGATGGTGAACAGCTACCCGAACATCCAAAGCGGGTACTTCCGCAACATGTCGATCGTGGCGGAAAAAACGGCGGAAGCGGGCATCCCGTTCTGGACGTTTATCCAGTCCTGTTCGTGGGGGAGCACCGTGCGCATCTGCAATCAGGCGGAAATCGACTGGCAGGTCAATACTGCGCTGGCGTACGGGGCAAAGGGCATCCAGTATTTTACCTATTGGACGCCGTATGACGATTCCGGCACCAATCCGGGCTTCTATCCTTCTCGCTCGGATGAACAAATCGGCGCAATGGTCAGCCACGACGGGAAAAAGCAGGATATGTATTACCGCGTGCAGAAGACGAACATCAATTTGACCGAAGTCGGCAAGGTGCTTCTCGACTGCGGATTTGCGGGCATTGTTCAGCACGGCGAATCGCCCGACGAAATCCCCGCGCAGGATCTTTTGACGGATTTCCGCCAACTGAAATCCGTTTCGGGTGCGGATGCCATTGTCGGCTGCTTCGACCGCAACGGCAAAACGGTTCTGTATGTCGTCAACAACAGTATTTTGAGCGAACGCGACAATGCCGAAATCAGTTTGTCGTTTGAAAGTTCGCTCTCCTACGAAGTGACGCAAAACGGTCAAAAAACGACGGGCGAAGGCGAAACGCTTACCCTCACGCTCAACGCGGGAGAAGGCGCTTTGGTTTGCCTGTAAAAATAAAAAGTTTTAGGAGGAAACATGAAAAAGTTACTCAGCGTATTGGTAGGCTTGGTACTCGCCGTCAGTGCGGCGGGCGGCGCCGTGACCGCGTTTGCGGATGATGCGGCGGATCCGACCCCCGATTTTTCCGATAACTTCGATTCGTATTCGACGGAAGGTTTTATCGAGGACGATGCGAGTTTCCGCCAGAATTGGGAAAACGAACTGATGCTGAATATCGACGGCAATGAAATGGCTGCGGCGGACTCCGAATGCAAAGGCGTTGCGCAGGTCATTGCCGACCCTACGGGCGGCGCCGCGGGGAATAAGGTTCTGCACATCAAAAACTACGACCCCATCGGTTCCTTCTTCTACATTGCGCCGAAGGGGTTGCGCGTACAGGATTTTGAAGTATCTTTCAAAATGTATATCACCCGTTCCGCGCAGGAACCGTGGGTGGGCTTGTCCGTCCGCAAGGATAACAATGTCCGCTACAACGGCTGCAACAACGTTCTGATGACCCTGAAAACCGTAGAGGATGCGACCGTCACGCCTACGCGCGAAGTAATTCCTCTGATGATTTTGCGCGGCTATGCAGGCGCCGGCAATCCGCAGGATAAGACGAAGGATATCGATACATACGACGAAGAAAATCCCGGCAACCAGCTTTCCAACTACGACAGCGAGGGGAATCATAACGCGCAAAAGAATATCATGCGCACCTGGCTTACCGTTCGGTTCAAGGTCGAAACGGTAGACGGCAAAACGCAGTATAGCAGCTATATTACTACGGCGGACGGCGTTGAAAATTACCTCGGAACGTTGGAATACAGCAGTAAATCGGTAGACGGCTACGGCTATGTCAGCCTGAATGCCTGCATTTCCGACGTGTATATCGACGATTTTCAGCTGACCAACAACGACGAGGAACCCGCGCCGGTTCTCAAAGCCGCGCCGCAGGTGAGCATCGCGGTCAGCAACGTCACGGAAACCGAGGCAGATTTTGCAGTCACGGTCGACGACCCGGACGGCGCGATGGACGGTCTCGGACTGGACTACATCGAGTTCGTCAACACGGCGGACGAGAACGACATGGTGCGCGTCACCGACGTTACCGCGACGAAGGTGACCGGGTTGAAGGCGGGTACCGAATACAGGGCAGTCGTCACATACAGCTACGACATCGACGACGGAAACGGCATCAAGATCGGGCAGGCGTCGAGCGATCCTTTCAAGACGACAGGGCAATCGACGACCGATCCCGGCGGTGATAACGGAGATGATCCGGCTCCCACCGATCCGGGCGGCGGCTGCGGCTCTTCGCTGGCGGCTGTCGGGCTGGGCACGGCGGCGGGCGCCGTGATACTGGCGGGTGCCGCATTCGTTGCGCTCGTCGTGAAGAGGAAAAAAGACTAAAAGGAACGGAATAGTTTTATGAATGCCGTATTGAAATTTGCCCGCGAAGAACTGGATCGCTATTGCAGCCGCATCTTCGGCGAAGAAAATTGCTGCAACATCGCCTTCGAGCTTCGCGGCAAAGGCGAAAATCCTTTCCGCGACGGATATGCGATCGATATCCGCGGCGGAGCCGGAAAAATCATTGCGAACAACGAAAGGAGTATTTTGCTCGGCGTTTATAAAGCGTTGCAACAGATCGGCTGCCGATTTATTCGGCCGGGTAAAAGCGGGGAAAAAATTCCCCGCTTATCTGTTCGGGATTTTCAGGTTTCTTATGTGTTTGAACCGGCAAACGACCATCGCGGCATCACGATCGAGGGGGCGGTTTCGGAAGAAGATCTGAAAGCGCTGATCGATTGGCTGCCGAAGGTGGGGATGAACAGCTATTTCATTCAGTTCCGCAACGGCTACGAGTTTTACGAGCGCTGGTATACGCATCCGGACAATCCTCTTTTACCGCCCGAAAAGTTCGATTGGGCGCGCGCGCAGTCCATCCACGGGCGGATCGTTTCCGAAATCAAAAAACGCGGGTTGATTCTGCACGGGGTAGGGCACGGTTGGACGTGCGAATGCCTTGGCATATCGTCCACGGGTTGGCAAAAGCGGAGCGATGTTCCCGAATCGATCCGCCCGTATCTTGCGGAGGTAAAGGGCGAGCGGAAATTTTTTAAGGATACGCCGCTGAATACGCAGCTTTGCTATTCCAACCCCGCCGTGCGGAAGATGCTCGTCGAGGAGGTCGTCCGCTATGCGGCGGCGCACCCCGAAATCGATGTTCTGCATTTTTGGCCGGCGGACGATTTCAACAACGTCTGCGAGTGCGCGGAATGCAAAAAGAGTTTGCCTTCCGATTTATATGTTGAGTTGCTGAACGAAATCGATGCGGCATTGACGGCGGCAGGGTTGCCGACGAAGATTGCTTTTTTGATTTATCTCGACGTGTATTGGCCGCCCGAGCGGGAAAAAATTCGCAATCAGAGCCGCTTTATCATGATGTTCGCTCCCATTTTCCGCTCGTACAGCGAATCGTACGACGAATGCTTGCAGGGAGTCGCGTGCGAGCCGCTCCCGTACCGCCGCAACGAAGTCGCATATCCGCACGATGTATCCGTCTATCTCGGCTTTTTGCGGGGATGGAAACGATGCTTTTCGGGCGACTGTTTCGACTTCGATTATCATTTGATGTGGGATATTTACCGCGATTTCAGCGGTTTGACTTTGGCTTCGATCTTGCGGCGCGATATTTCCGTATTCCCGAAGCTGGGATTGAACGGGCTGATCAGCTGCCAGGTGCAGCGCTGCTTCTATCCTTCTCCGCTGGCGATGCACGTCATGGCGGATTCGCTCTCGGAGCCGATCGAGGATTTCGATGCCTATTGCGACGGTTTTTTTGCCGACGCGTACGGGCCGTATGCGGAGAGCGCGAAGGGCATTTTCCGCGCCGTGCAAGACAACGTTCCCTTCGATTATTTCCGCGAGCGGATACCCCTCGGCGACGCGTCCGCATTGCAGGGGTTCCGCCGGGCGGAAGAGTATCTCCGCGCGGCAAAGGAGCCGCTGCAAGGGGCGCTGAGGGGAGAATTGGAGCCGTATCTGCGCGAGGGATTGGAGCAATTGGTATTTTATATCGACACATTGCTCTTACTGCTGCCCTGTTGTATAGCAAAGGGTGAAAAGAGGCCGCAGAGCGAAGTGATCTCTCTGTACAAGCGCCTGCACGACTATGTAAACGAAAATGAAATGCGCATGCGCGGCGCGCTGGATGCCTTCTATTTTCATTTTATCGTAAGCGGATTTCTGGAAAAGGGTGAGATGGTCAATTATGGCGGAATTTAAAGAATTGCTCAAGGTGCTGCGGCGCGAAGTTCCTTCGCGCCCGGTGCTGTTCGAGTTCTATATGAACGAGCGGCTGTACCGCCGCGCCTGCAAGGGCAAATACGATGTCTCCACGCCGTACGCGACGATGCGTACAATGGTGCGTTCTTTCGAGTACTACGGCTACGATTACGCGACGGTGCGCGGCAGCGAACTGTGGTTCCCCAACGGGGAAGAACAGGGGAACAGCCGCACCGTTTCGCTGAATGCGGGGCATTGCATCGAGGATCGCGAAAGTTTTGACCGCTACCCCTGGATGGATGCAGCCGCCTGCCATTACGGCGATCTCGACAGGATCGCCGGCGATCTGCCGCGCGGTATGAAAGTCATCGTAATGGGGCCGGGCGGCGTGTTGGAAAACTGCATCAGTCTGGTCGGGTACGACAATCTTTGCATGATGCTCTACGACGACCGCGAGCTTGCGGGGGATATCTTTGCAAAGATCGGCAGTTCGCTGGTCGAATATTACCGCCGCTGCGCCGCGCACGATTCCGTCGGTGCCCTGATCAGCAACGACGATTGGGGATTCAATTCGCAGACGATGCTCTCTCCCGCCGATCTGCGCGAATTCGTGTTCCCGTGGCATAAAAAGATCGTCGAAACCATTCACGCGGCGGGCAAGCCTGCGATTTTGCATTCGTGCGGCAATTATACGATGATATTCGACGATCTGCTCGCGCTCGGCTACGATGCGCGCCACAGCTACGAGGATAAGATTATCCCCGTGGAAGAGGCATACGAACAGTTCGTCGGGAAGATGGCGGTACTGGGCGGGATCGATATGAATTATCTGATCTGCTCGCCGGAGGAGGAAATCACGGCGCGGTGCCGCCGCATGTTGGAGAGAACAGAGGAACGGGGCGGCTATGCCCTGGGAAGCGGGAACAGTATCCCCGATTACGTTCCCGACGAAAAGTATTTCGCGATGCTTCGCGCGGTTTCGGAGAAAGAATGGTGAATAAGAAATTTCGATTTGTAGGTTTGCTCGCCTGCCTTTTGGCGGCGGTGTTCCTGTCTGCCTGTGCCTCCGGCGGGGCAGACGACAAGTATTATTTTGCGGAAAAGGAGCAGGTCACAATGTCGCAGGCGTATACCGGAGGGGAAGTATCCTTTCCGCAGTCGCTTTGGTCGGAGCCCTCCGTTACGGAGAGCGGACTGGAGAGCATATTGGGCGAAAACGCTCTGTTGGAAACGTCCGATTCGCGCATTCGCCCCATTCTGTATAAGGGCGTATCCTACGGCGGAAAACAGACGGAGGTATTCGCCTACGTCGGTTTTCCCGAAGGGGCGAGCGAGGATAATCCCGTGCCGGGCGTCGTGTTGGTGCACGGCGGCGAGGGCACCGCGTTTTGGGATTGGGTGCAGATGTGGCTGGACAAAGGCTACGCCGCCATCGCCATGGATACCGAGGGTCGGTTCCCGACCGTCGGCAGCGAAATGGCGACCGGCTACCGCGCGTTGCTGCCCGAAGATATACGCGGCCCGCAGAACAGCGGATACTATGCGGACGCTTCGTCGGAGCCTTCGGAGCAGTGGATGTACCACGCGGTCGCATCCGTCATTGCGGCGAACAGCTACCTCCGTTCCTGCCCGCAGGTGGATGCCGATTCCATCGGCATGGTGGGCGTTTCGTGGGGCGGCGTGATCTGCAGCATTGCCAATATTTACGACGACCGTTTCGCCTTTGCCGCGCCGATCTACGGAACGCTGAACATGGCGGGCACCTCCTGCAATTTCGGGAACATCTATGCCGCGAGCGAGCGCGCGGCGTCGCTTTGGGATAACGGAACGCCGCTGTCGCAGTGCAGTACGCCGACTTTCTACGTCAACGGCGGCGACGACTATCATTTCAATGTGCAGGGTACCTTCCGCTCCGCCGCGGATACCGCGAATTCGCGCGTACTCGTACGGCGCACGCTGCAGCACAGCCAGTATTCGGCGGCGTGCGTGGAGGAAGTGTTTTTGTTTGCCGACCACGTCGTGCGGCGCTCGCAGCCTTTTATCAATATTGCGGCGCAGCCGACGGCGGAAGAGCCCGTTCTGAAGCTGGACGTGCCGCAGGGCGTTACGGTCGAAGAGGCGGAACTGCTCTATTGCGAGCAGGAAAACGCCGCAAGCTGGAAAACGGTAACGCTGGAAGCGGGGGAGGAGATCGCCTTGCAAATCCCGCAAACGGCGAAGTTTTTCTTTGTCAATATCACAGATTCCAACGGTTTTTCTTTCTCGACGGCGCTGCGGGAGGCATAAAGGAAATCCGGTTTTTTCCGCAAAAATCATTCTTCCCGTTTTTTTTATTCGGTTGAAATATAAAATTCGGTATGCTATAATATTCGTACCGAATCTAAAAGAGAGGGCATGGCGGGAAAATGGGCAAGTTAGGTATTACAAATCAGGATAAGATCAAACTGGAACATCAAAAACTCGTATACGGGCTGTTCCGCGACGGGCCTGTGTATTCGTGTACGGATATAGCCCGCACTACGGGATTGAGCAACACGGCGGCGGCAAATATCGTCAAAGCGTTTTTGGCGGTAGGGTTGATTCGGCCTTCTTCCGTATCGGGGAAGCAGAGCAAAGGGCGGCCGCTCGTGCTATATGAACTGAACCCCGATTTCGGACTGGTGGCTGCGGTCGATTTAACGGATAACGACATCGTTATCTGCGTTTCCGATATGAAAATGCAGATCGTCAGCCGCCGCGTGATCCCGGGCTGCATCTATATCACGAGGGAAATTCTGGCGCAGATCGTTGCGTTGTTGGAAAAGGTATTGCAGGAAGACGGCGCGGAATTCGGCAGGTACAGCGCCATATGTATCGGCACGCCGGGCAAGATCGACGCCGAAACCGGATATTTTGCCTTTGCCCCGAAGTTTGTCGACTATAAGAGCATCAATCTGCGCAAAATTTTTTCCGAGCCTTTTGCGGACGCGCAGCTCATCATCAAAAACGACGTCAAGTTGGCTCTGATGGGCGAAAGTTATTTCGGTTCGGCGATCAAACCCAAAAACGTCGTGTATCTGCATATCGATAACAATTACGGCGGTGCGATCAAACTCGACGGCAAGATCTTTGACGGCGAACACGGCTACGCCGGTGAATTCGGAAGCGTGCGCGTACAGGAAAAACAGAAGCAATTCCGCTACGTTAGTTACAGCATATCGCTGGGCGGCATGGTGTACGCATGGGAGAGCTTTTTCCGCGAACGCGGCGACCTGCCCGAAAAGGCGAAGCTGCTCACGGTTGAAAATTTTATCGAGCAGTATCTGTCGGGCGATCCGGTCGTGCGCAGGATTGCGGAGGAGGCGGCGGAAATCACCGCCATAGAAATTTTGAACACCGCTACGATTTTGGATATAACGACATTCATTTTAGACGGAAAGATCAAGGCGCTGGGCGGCGAATATCTGGAAAAAATCCGCAGCTGCATCGCCCAGTACAATTATATCGGGCAGGACATCGATGTTTCCTACTCGCTGTTGCAGGGCAGGGCGGCAATTCTGGGCGGACTGCGCTGCGCGATCGACGCCGTCAGTCATGCGCTTCTCAGCCGATGCTGAGATAAGGAGAAGAAATATGCCAGTTTTCACGCAGAGCCGATGGGTATGGCTGTCGGAGAGCCGCGTCAATCAATACGCCGATTTCATACAAGATTTTCACTGTTCCTCCGAAGACGGAACGGAGCTGCGCATCAGTGCGGATACGAACTATGCGCTGTACATCAACGGCAAATTCGTATACGCGGGGCAATACCCCGATTATCCGCATTACAAAGTGTACGACACGTTCGACATCGGCTCGTTCTGCCGCGAAGGGAAGAACCGTCTGGCTGTTCGCTGTTCCTATGTGGGCGAAGACACGAGTACCTATGCGCGCGAGGAGGCGGGGTTGCTGTTCGAAGTGGTCAGCGGCGGCGCGGTGGTCGCCGCGAGCGGCGCTTCGACCCTCTCGCGGGAAGACCGAGCCTATCGCAGCGGCGCCGTCGAAAAGATCAGCCCGCAGCTCGGGTTTACCTATCATTACGATTCCCGCGCGGAGGACGGCTGGCTGAACGGCGATGCGCAGGGATTTACTCCCGCCCGCCTCGTCGAAAAGAACTGCGCGATGGCGGAGCGCCCGATCGAGCGGCTGGTTCTGCGGAAAGGCGGGTCTGTCGGCGTCTGCGCGCAGGGGGAGTTCCGCACGGAGGGAGAATACCCGACCGCGGCGGAAACGGTGTACAACAGCTTTTTGCGGCACCGCACGCTCGCCGGTTTGGGCAACGCTTTCGAATTGCGCCCGCAACTGCCCTCGGCTGCGGGATATCGCCTGCAGACCGATGCCGAAGGGGTGTACGCCCTGGTTGATTTGGGCGAGGAGGCGGCGGGCTGGCTGTCGCTGGATTTGGAAGTGGACAGGGATGCGCCGGTCGTCGTCGCGTTCGGCGAACATACGCGCGATTTGCGCGTGCGCTCCTTTATCGAGGGCAGGAACTTTGCCGTCACATATTTTGCGAAGAAGGGGCGGAACGTCTGGACGGACAGGCTGCGGCGGATCGGCTGCCGGTATCTGCAGATTTTTGTGTTTGCGCCGAACGCGGTGCTGCACGATTTGCGCCTGCTCCGCACCGAATACCCCGCCGAAGAAATTCCGTGCACGGTGCGCGACGGGCTGCGCCGGCGCATTTATACGAACGGCGTGCGCACGCTGCGCGCCTGTATGCACGAACACTACGAAGACTGCCCGTGGCGCGAGCAGGCGCTGTACGCGATGGACAGCCGCAACCAGATGCTGTTCGGGTATACGGTGTTCCGCGATGCGGGGCGGTATGCGCAGGCAAATCTGCGTCTGATGTCACACGGGTTGCGGAAGGACGGACTTCTGGAACTGTGTTTCCCCGCGCGCGTAGGAATCACGATACCGGCATTCAGCCTGTATTTCGTGCTTGCGGTCGCGGAAAATTATCGATACACGCAGGACGCGGCGTTTTTCCGCGAAATGCAGCCGACGGCGGAAACGATTCTGCGCTCGTTTCTCTCGCGGGTGGATGCGGGCGGGCTCGTTCCCACGCTCCCCGAAGAGGAATATTGGAACTTTTATGAATGGCGGCAAGGGTTGGACGGCGGACTGATTTTCCGCGATTTCCGCCTGCCCCTGCAATATGACAGCTGCCTGAATCTGCTCTTATTGATCGCTCTGCAGCGGTGGGAGCGCGCGTGCGCTTCGGCAGGCGTGCGGCAGGGCGCCGGTCTGTCGGATGTTCAGGGCGGTCTTCGCGCGGCGATCGAAAGCACCTTTTTCGATGCCGAACGCTGCGTCTATGCGGATACGGTCAAGGAAGGAAAGAAGGAAGGCGCTTCGCAGCTTTCCGTCGCGCTCGCTCTCGCGGCGGGCTGCGGGGAGGAGAAGCGCGGCGAGCTGATTTCTTCGCTCGCGGACGACGCGTCGCTGACGCCAGTCACCCTCGGGAATAAGTTATGGGTATACGAGGCGTTCCTGCTCGGCGGAGAGCAGAACCTGCCGCTCGTGCTGGAAGATATCGATCGTACGTTTGCGGAAATGGCGTGCCGCGATACGACGCTGTACGAAACGGACGGCGGCGCCGACGATTTTGCGCTGGCGGGCAGCCTGTGCCACGGCTGGTCGGCGGTCGCGTGCTATATTTACAATACCGTCGCCAAAGGAAAGGTATAAAATGGGGGAATTTCGGTTCGCGCGCGTCTTTCGCGCGGGGATGGTTTTGCAGCGCGGCTGCGCTTTCACGGTATGGGGCTTCGGCGCCGAAGGGGAAGTTGCGGTCGAATGCAGAGGAACGGATAATTTCAAAACGGTCTGCCGCGCCTTGCCGGACGGCCGTTTTTTTGCAGAGTTTCCCGCCGTCGCGGGCGGGAGTGCGGCGTACACGCTGTCGGCGGTGTGCGGCGAAAAGCGCGCGGAGGTGAGCGGCGTCCGTTTCGGCGACGTATATCTGCTGTTGGGGCAATCGAATATGTCCTACCCGCTCTCCGCCGTCGAAAAGCGCAAAAGCCTGGCGCGGCGCGCCGCGCGGGCGGATATCGCGTTTCTGTCGCTGACGGAACCGCCGTTTTCGGACTTATCCGAAGTTACGCGCCCCGTTTCGCCCCTGCAGGATCTTGCGCGCGATTATTTGTACATATCGGCAGACGAAGAAAAACTTGCGGGCGCGTCGGCAATCGGCGTGATGGCAGCCGTGTACCTTTCCGAGCGGGCGCGGGTGCCCGTCGGCATGGTCGATACGTCGATGGGCGGGCTTTCGGTCGAAGCGTACCTGCCCCGCGAATATGCGGAATCGGACGCGGAATTGAAGGAATATCTGGAACGCACGGGGCGGTATGTGCCCGCCGACGCCTTCAACAGCTGCGGAGAGAGGAACTATACGCAGCTTTCGGGCGTTTACAACGAAAAGGTTGCGCCGCTGGCGGGGCTTCGCTTTTGCGCAATGGTGTGGTACCTCGGCGAAAGCGCCGCATACGACCTGGAAACGGCTCTGTTTTTTGAAAGAGAACTGCGCTGCATCGTGCGGCATTACCGCCGTTTGTTCGGAGAAATTCCCTTCGTCGCCGTGCAGATCGCCAACGAATATTATCCGTACGGGGATCGGTGCGGGCTGATGTATGTCAACGAAAGCATCGACCGTCTGGCGCGGGAGGAGCCGGGGTGCTTCGCCGTGCCCGCCTATGCCGTAGAGCCGCGCTGGATGGTCAAAGACGGGGATATGTATTATCATCCCATCCATCCGGTCAACAAGCAGCCGATCGCGGCGGCAATCGCCAAAATTTTGTATGAAAATGCGGTCTGCCGCCGCCGGTACGCGTTCCCGCGCATCCGTTCCGCTTCGCCCGACGGGGCGGGCGGCATCGTCTGCGAAATCGAGGACGCGGGCGAAGGGTTTGCGGAACGCCCCCTGTACGGGTTCAGCGTCTGCGGCGCGGACGGGAAATATTATACGGCAAAGGCGGAAGCCGTTTCGGCGGATCGTATCCGCCTGACTTCCGCGCAGGTCGCCGAGCCGACGGATATGACCTACGCCTTTGTGCCGGATCCGGAGGATTGCGACGCCTTTTTAAAGACGGGCGAACCGCTCCTTCCGTACCGCACCCGCCGCGAAGAGGTACACGGCGGCTATGACCCGCTGCCGCATTGGCTTTGCCTGCAAAGGGAAACGGTCGCGGAATGCTGTTTCGGGTGGTCGGTCGGCATGCAGCGCCGTGTTCCGCGCTGGGAAAAGGGGCGCGTTTACGGAAATTTCTGCCGTATTTCGGTTTTGCCGAACGGCGGCGGCACGCTGAAAATTTCCGCCCGCCCGAACAACGCGGGGTATTATTTCTTCGGCGCCTCGCCGCGCGTATGCCTTTCGGGGCACCGCAGCGGGCTGGCGGATTATCCGTTTCTGCGTGTGCAGTTGGGCGCGTCGAAGGAGGGCGTCACCTTTTACGGTATCGCCGTGCGCATGGCTTCGGGCGAAATTTTCCGTTTTGCGCCGCGCAATGCGGGCGCGGCGGCGGATGCCGTGCCCCTTTTCGCTGCACAGTTTTCCGATTACTGCGTCGGGTTGGAACAGGCGTTCCGCGAAGATTCTGCGCTCGTAACGCTGGACGGGGCGGAGCGCGGGCAAATCGCCGAGGCGGAATTTTTGTTCCGCAGCCGCAGCGAGTGCGAGGTGTATCTGCGCAATATCGAGCTGATCGGCAGCGAGGTGCGCTGCGAATATGCGGAAGGGGAAAGGCGGGCGGCAAGCGCCGCCATGCAGCTCCCCGTTTCGCGCTGAACGGACAAGGAGGAAGGGAAATGCGGGAAGAATTGCGCGCCGACGAGCGCTTTGTGCGCACGCTGCGCGGGGAGGAAACGGACAGGATGCCCGTCATCGAAAACTCGATCTGGTGGGACGAAACGATTCACCGCTGGGAGAAGGAAGGGCTTTCCGTCACGAAAAATTATGCCTACGATATGCGGGATGTAATCGCCCTGCAAGAGCATTTCGGGCTCGATCTGCTGGCGCATTGGTGGACAAAGCCGTATACGGAAAAAACGCCGATCCCTTCGGTATTCGGCGCGGGAATGGGCGCCGCGGATATGGAGAGCTACGAAAAGGTATTGCTTCCTACGCTGTACCCGGAAATGCGGATGAGCGAAGATTTTTTGGCGATGATCCGGCGCAGGAAGGGGGAAGGGAACCTCATTTTGGAGCTGATCATCAACGGCCCGTTCTGGGAGCCGCGCGAATATATGGGGATAGAACCGCACCTGTACGCCTTTTACGACCAGCCCGAATTGTACGACCGGATGGTCGACGACATGAAGCGCTGGCAAAAGAGAACGGTGGAATACGCCCTGAATACGCTGCCCTTCGATTATATCACCGTCGCGGAGGACATGAGCTACAACAACGGCCCGATGCTGGGCAAGGAATTGTTTGACCGCTTCATCGCGCCGTACTATCGGGAGATGGTTCCCTTTTTAAAGAAGAGCGGTCTGCCCGTTTTGGTGGACAGCGACGGAAACATCGGCGAAGCGATCGGCTGGTATAACGAAGTCGGCATCGACGGTTATCATCCTCTGGAGGCGCAGGCGGGCTGCGACGTAAACGATTTATCGGCGCGCTACCCGACCACCGCATTTATCGGAAATTTCAATAAAAGGATCATGTCGGACGGAGAGGCCGCCCTGCGCAGGGAATTCGAACGCCTTTTGCCGTGCATTCGCCGCGGCCGCTATATCGTGTCGGTCGATCATCAGACGCCGCCCTCCGTCAGCGCGGAAGAGTATCGTTTGTACAGTTCGCTTTTGCGGGAGTATGCCCGGAAAAAGGATTAAGCTCCGTTTCAGGGAGCTTAATCCTTTTTCCGCCGTACGGAGTAAAAAATTGCGCGGATAAAAGTTGTGTACGGTGAAAGCCAAACATTGACTTTCCGCAAAGAATCCAGTATAATTTATAACGGCGGCAGAACAGAAAGAATCAAAAATTTGCGGCGGAGAAACAGTGCAATGGACTTTTGTGCAGGGATTGATTTAGGCGGCACATTCATCAAATACGGATTGGTCGCAGAGGACGGCAGAATTATCGAAAAAGGCAAGGTGCCTACGCCGCCCGGGTGCGGCTATGTGGAAACGCTGAACGCGATCGCGTCTGCCGTGCGGGGTATTGCGGAAAAGAGCGGCGTTCGCATCCGCTGCGCCGGGGTCGGTTCTCCGGGCGTTATCGACGGCGCGCGGGGGTATGTCGTTACAAGCGGCAACCTCGGCTGGGAAAACAAGCCGTTTGCGCGGGATTTATCGGCATTGCTCGGCGTTCCCGCAACGCTCGCCAACGACGCGAACGCGGCGGCTTTCGGAGAATACATATGCGGAGCGGGCAGCGCCTATAAATCTGTCGTGCTGGTTACGCTCGGCACGGGCGTCGGCAGCGGCATCGTGCTGAACGGCGAACTGTTCGAAGGCTGCGAGGGCGCGGGAGCGGAGCTCGGGCATGAGGTCATCCGCTTCGGCGGGGAAAAATGTTCGTGCGGCAGGCGGGGCTGTTTCGAGGCGTACGCTTCGGCTACGGCGCTCATCCGCCAGACAAAGAAGGCAATGGCAAAGGACAGGGAAAGTTCCCTGTGGCAAAGC
>CAJFFD010000021.1 GCA_904373255.1 uncultured Clostridia bacterium
AAACAAAACGACAGGCACTTCAAACTGCGAGCTTGACTCGCTCGCACGGTTTCTGCTGCCCGCGATCCGCGCCTATATGGCGGACGAGGAAAATCAACGGGAGTTTGAAAAGTGGCAGGCAGAACGCGCAATACAACCAAATCGCAAGTAAGAATATCCGATTGGGAACATACGGATGACCGTGAAAAAAGTACGGGGCCGCCGCTTGAATGCGTTGCGGGATATAAGTCTATTTATCAGATCATCAGGTTGCGCTGAAACTCATAAACCTTGATCAACGGCAGCGGCGGATGCTTCAAACGAAGCACCCGCCGCTTTTTTAGTTGACTAATTCGATATTATATGATAGTATTACTTTAAATAATTCACGAAAGGGATTGTACATGAATTCTGAAATTCTTGTGAATGAAATATCAAGGTTGATTACCGAAGTTTCTACAATCGCCGGTAACCCACTTCAACAATCCAAAGATTTTGATGTAGAGTATCAATCGCAAGGGAATCATCCATCCAAATTACCACAAGGCAAAATGGCTGTTTATATTTTTATTCATAATAACGAAATCCTTAAAATCGGGCAAGCCGGCCAAAATAGCAATGCTAGGTATCAAAGTCAGCATTATATAGATTTTACCGGCAAAAGAAAGAATTCAAGTACTTTAGCAAAAAGTCTAAAACACGATCCAACTTTTGTTGTTGGAAGCGACATCCGAAAATGGATTATTAATAATTGCGAACGCGTTAATATTCTTATTCCTGGACGCAACAATAAACACGAAAATAAGAAGCTATTAAACTTTATTGAAGGATTGTTGCAATACAAATATAATCCTCGGTACGAGGGCTAATTTAATATACTATACCATTTTTCTATTTTACATTTTTAACCACACGATAAAGGCGAATCCGTCTCCTAATGGAAACGGGTTCGCCTTTAACTTGTTTGGTGACCCCATCGGGACTCGAACCCGAGTTACCGCCGTGAAAGGGCGATGTCTTAACCGCTTGACCATGGGGCCTTATCGCTGTGTGCGTCCTTAAACGCACAACGCTAAACTAGAATAACATAATACATCCGAAAAGTCAAGCAGAATTTATTCTGAAAAATGAAAATTTCGCGCCCCGCGGCGGGAAATTCACCGAACACACGCTTCGGCAGACGCGCGCCCGCCCCGCACTTCGCCTGCCGAAGCGTATCGCGCGGCGCTTCAGTTTTTGAAGCAGACGTTCCGCTGCGCATTGAACGCCTTCGTCGCCTCGTTAAACGCCTCCGCAGGAATGCGGCAATCGCACACCGCTTCTTTCAAAAAATCCGCCTCTTGTTTTGCGTCTTCAAAATGCAATACCACGGTGCCGTATTCGCTCTCAAAATAGAACAGGTTCAGGTCGAAAAGATCGTGGTGGTTGCCGCAGAGCCATATCCCGTTGTCGCCCGAATTGGTCAGACAGTATTTTTTATAAAACAGTTCGTTTTTGTACTTGAAAGACGGATCGAGCAGGTCGTGCAGGTTGTTGACGGAAAGGAACCTGTTGATCGCGGAGGCGTCCGCGCTTTTGATTGCGGAAACTTCCCATAAATGCGCGGCTTTCAGTACATGGGCATTGTCGTTGCCGCAAATTGCACAGCGGGTGGGGATGCCTTTTTTGCGCAGATTGTTGCGGAACAGGTTCTGGTTCCGCGGGTCTTTGCGCATTTTTGCGTTTATATAAGCGTTTTCCGCAAGGCTCTTTTCCTTCAGGAACTGATCGTTTGTAACATAGTTGAAGCGGATTCCCGCATTTTCGAAAGTTTTATGGATCGGATCGGTCAGCCGGTCAGACACCGAACGTTCGTCCGCATCGTAATGAAAATACCGCTTGCCTAACCGGAATTCGATTTCCGTATTTTCGCGGTCGGCGAGAACTTTCATGCACCACGCGCGGAACAGGCTGTCGTATCCTTGGGCGCTCAATGCTTTGAAGGTGTATATGTATTTATCGACGTAATAGGATTCGGTGCCGTCGCCGTTGTTGACCAAATGTTCCCGGCATTGCAGGAAGGACGGCATATTGCCCGAATTCCGCCTGGAAATCAGGGCGATGTCGTTCATGTATTTATTGAAGGAAGAAAAGGCAATGTTGTTTGCGCCGTTCAGCACGCAACCCGTCGCCGTATATTTTGAAAAGTCGATCCGGTCGATGTTCAGGATTTTAAAACCGATCGTCTGCAATTCGCGGTAAGACAGCACGTTGAACAGGTTGTGCGGAACGGATGTATCGGTATCCAGCAGATAAAACGAAAGGTCGACCCCGTTCTGCTTTTCGCTGAAATAATAGTTAAAAATGTCGGGGCTTCCCTGCTTGAGGTAGCTGTTTCCGTGGTAATCCCGGCGCCCGTACTCATATTTTTTGGTCGGGTCAAGCTCCTTTTCGCGCTTTTTATCCAGGTCGTAATTGGTGTTGCTGATGCCGACGATGTGCGCAAGGCGGCCGTCCTCGCAGACGCGGATGGTTCTGGAAACATACTTTTTCAGGCTCCGCTGCCCCTGAATCGACCTTCTGCCGTTGTCGGAAATATCCTCCACCTCCAGGCGGATGCTTTCCGGGTCGATGCCGGGGTAGAGCCGCGAGACCACGTCTTTGTAGATATTGCTGTAGGTCAGTTT
This sequence comes from uncultured Clostridia bacterium, assembly GCA_904373255.1. Classification (GTDB taxonomy): domain Bacteria; phylum Bacillota; class Clostridia; order Christensenellales; family Borkfalkiaceae; genus Borkfalkia. The sequence goes on from CAJFFD010000021.1 coordinate 2,646, forward strand.
ATAGCTGCTGTATATCCGGGCGGTGATTTCCATACGCTTCATAGTTGACGATAATCAACTCTCTCCTGTTCTGTCGGTTGCGTTTTGTTATTTTATCGTTGCAGATAACCGTAAATCCGTTCTTTTTTGCCCATAGGATCAGCTCGTTGTTGTCGCTTTCGGCATGTTCGGCATAGTTCGAGAGCATAAACCGGATATTCCTGCCGTGCAGCTGCTCCAAAAAAAGCATCAGACCGCGCTGCTGCGCCGCGTCCCAGCCGTTGAACCCGCGCCGCCCGTCCGTATAAACGCCGCAGGTGGAAAGGTAGGGGGGGTCGCAGTAAACAAAATCGCCCGGGGTCAGTTCGTCGAGGTAGGCTTGGTAATCTTCGCTGCGGAACTGAATGTTCTGCTGCCGCGCCCTGCGGGCAAATGTGATCAGTTTTTCGTACATTTCGTCGTTGAACCCGGAATTGCCGCAGGGGTTGTTGAATTCGAGGTTCGCGTTGAAACGGATCTGGTGCTCGAAGCCGTAGCAGATGAGGAGATATAACAGCAGCGGGTCGCGTTCCCTGGCGCTTACGGCGTTATAGTCGTTCCGCAGCCGGACGTACGCCTCTTTGTTGGATTTGGAAAGCCCGTACTTTTTGATCAGAGCCGTTATCTTTTTGTACAGCGCCGCCGAGTCGTGAGAGGCGAGGTACCGCAAAAGACCGCAGACGATCCAGTTATTGTCGTTATAGACGATCCTGTCCGCCTCTGCATTGAGCGATACGGTCGCGCCGCCGCCGAAGAGGTCGTAAAAGGTGCGGATGCCGCGGGGAAAATGCTGCTTTAAAAAACCGACTACGTCGTATTTTCCGCCTATATAATTGAGCGGGGATTGGAACAGGGGGGCAGGATTTTTTTCGATAATGAACAGCCATTCGAAATGTTTTGAATCTTTCAGGTTTTCCCGTTCTTCGCGTTTTACCGCCCGCGTGTTTTTGTATTTGACGAAATCGATCTTTTTCAGGCGGTAGGTGCCCGGCAGAGCAAAACGTTTTAAGGTTTTTTCGATGAATTCCTTGCTCATGAGCCCGGCGTCGCTGTAGCTTACAACGATATGCCGGAAGCGGGCTTGTGCGATCAGGTCGACGAATTCGTTTTCAACGGCGCCCTTTTTGCTCCATTTGGAAAGCTGATCTCCGTTATCGCGGTGCGCGCCTTTGCCGTGCGTAACGGGTCGGTCGTTTTTGGCGATCGTTTCAAGTACATGGTACTGCGAAATATACTGCGTGGAGGTATAGGGCGGGTCGAGATACAGGATATCGCCTTCGATTTCGCCGATCAGGCTGTTTGCGTCGCGCAGAAAAAAGCGGTTGGTTCCCGCCGCGGGAGTGCTGTTTTCGGGGCGCAGGAGTTCCATCCGCTTGACGGCGCGGGGATCCCAGATATGCAGGAAGGCGGAATATACCCCCGCAACGTTGGAAACTTTGCTCACGCTTTCGATCAGGCAGCCGATCAGATAATCTTTTTCGTCTGAACTGATTTTATTTTCGCTGTACCAAAGGTCGATGGTGTCGCGGATGAAATCGATGCGTTTCGCGTTTTCGTCCGAAAAGTACTGCCTGCCCGAAACGGCAGGGGCAAAATTATTATAGCAGAATCCGGAGGTATAGCCATCGGTGTCCGCTTTGTTGAAAAAGTCGAACGGATCCAAGCCCAGCTTTGCAAAAAAGCCCGTCGCATTCAAAATTTTGGATTTGCTCACGGCAAAGCAGGCGTACAGGTTGTCGTTCACGATCAGGTTGCACCGGTCTTTGAAAGATTCGGCAACGGCGCCCGTGCCGGAGAACATATCGCAGAAAACGGTTCCGGCATTCAGTGAAATTGCTTTTTCGATGGTGTCGTGAATTTCGTCGATCAGTTTGACCTTGCTTCCAATATATCTCATTTCAGTCCTTAAAAGAAAAAAGTTTAGCGTTGCGTAAAAGAACAAAGAGTATTACAGACATTATAACATTTTTACCCCGCGAATGCAACAGGCAAAACGGAAATTGTAAAAACCCGGATTCGGAAAAGTTTTTTTGGACGGGAGAAAAGTACCAAAAAGAGTACATAAGATGTCGTATAATACACTCGAAATCAACAAAAGAGAGGTTTGTTATGAGTGCATTCGACAAAGTAATCGGCTATGAAAAAGAAAAAGAAGAACTGTACCAGCTGTGCGACATGGCGAAGAATCCCGAAAAATATGCGGCGCTGGGGGTAAAGCTGCCGCGCGGTATCCTGCTGCACGGCGTGCCGGGCGTGGGTAAAACGCTGATGGCGTCCGCGCTCATCGAAGAAATGGGCAGGGTATGCTATACATGCCGCAAGGATAAGGCGAACGATGCGTTTGTCGATACCATCCGCGGCGTGTTTGCAGAGGCAAAGGCGCATGCGCCTGCGGTCATTTTTTTGGACGACGTCGATAAATTCGCCTCCGACAGCGATTCGCGCAATCCAGAAGAACTCATCGCGGTACAGTCGGGCATCGACGAGGTAAAAGGGTCTGACGTGTTCGTCGTCGCTACGGCAAACAATATCCGCGAGCTGCCGTATTCTCTGCGGCGCGCCGGTCGGTTTGACCGCATCCTCGAAATCTGCCCTCCGAACCGCAGAGAGGCGGTGGAAATCGTGCGGCATTACCTTGCGGATAAAAAAGTTGCGGGGGATGTCACGGCGGAAAGCGTCGCGCGGCTGATGGACGGCAATTCCTGTGCCGCGCTCGAATCGGTGCTCAACGAGGCGGGCATCTATGCGGGGTACGAAAATAAAGCGGAAATCGGGCGCGAACACATCGTGCGCGCGGTGTTGCGGGATATTTTTGAGGCGGACGAATCCGTCAACGAAATGTCGTCTTCGGTCAAAGAAGAGGTCGCCTTCCACGAGGCGGGGCACGCCGTGGCGGCGCTTGCGTTCGATGCCGAGGGTGTGGGTCTTATCTCCGTGCGCCCCAGCAAGAGCGATGCGCGCGGCGTGACGCAGATTTTCAAGGGCGAAAACTATTTCGGTTCGTACGACCGTATGCATGAGCGCGTCGTTGCCCTGCTTGCGGGCAAGGCTGCAGTCGAGCTCAAATACGGGCGCCTCGACGTGGGGGCAGGGTCGGATATCGACCGCGCCTCCGCTATCGTGCAAAGGTTCATCACCGATTACGCGGCGAGCGGCTTTGCGCTGTTTCACCCCGATAATCATTTCAATCTGACGTCCGACCCGCATGACGACAGAATTATAACCGAACGCAGCGCCATGCTCGCCCGCTGCTATGAAGAGGCGAAAGAGGTTCTGCGCAAAAACTGGGCGTTCGTGGAAAGAGTTGCGGCGGCGCTCGTCGAGCGGGACACGCTCGTGTTTGAAGAGATTGCCGAACTGCGCAGAGAATCGGCGGCATAAAATATCGGCGGCGTGCAAAATGCGCGCCGCCTATCGGCTGATTTCGGCAAAGTATTGTTTTTGCCCGCGGCGAATGCCGGATAAAATCAGATGAGGCGGCGGCGACCGGCTCTGAATCGGAATAAATACTGTACGGTCGCATTCCGGGGCAGCGGATCGGGGTACGTTGCTGTCAAAATTTGTCAGTGTTTTTATGTAAATGAGAAATAAACTTGTTTTAATGCGTCAATCATGGTACAATAAATCTGAAAATCGCGGGGAGAAACGGATGAACCTGCCGAAAAGCAATCGCGCACGCTTTAGCCAATGCCTGAAGATGCTTCGGCAGGGTACATACCATCCCGAACTTGCCGTGCAGGACGAGGCGCTTTTGCGTATTTTGCAGATCCCAAAACAATACAGCGATTCCGACCGTCCGCTCAAACGGCAGGAGATTCTCGATTTTGCAGGAATTCTTTCGCCCGTTTCCCTGCGCGAGCGTATCGCGGCGGATCCGGAAGCGGCGAGGGGAAAATATAATTAAAATCGGAGGAAATTACGGTGGAAGAAAAAAAGACAGAGTTGGAAGAAAGATTAGACAGAAGTCTTAAGCATGCTTTGCGACATCGCAAATATGGCAAAAATTTGCATTATATTCCTCTTAATTGTGTAATTGAGGCAAAAACAGGCGACGATGTGCAGACTTTTGTCAGGCAGTGGGCGGAAAAGAACGATGTGCATTTGTTTGTGCTTGATTGGGGTAAGTTGGATTTGGATTATATCAACGATTATGAAAACGGACTCCTCAAAGACTTGTCTGCTCCGAAAACGGTCATGTATCTGGAGAACTTTACAGGAATTGAATTTAAAAAGCGTTATCTTGTTTCAAATGTGTATAGAGATTGCGTGGCAGGCGGTTTTTGCAAACCTGCGCCGAATTTTCTTTTTGCAATCGCAACGAACTATACGGATCTTCCGAAAGAACAATTTCATCGCCCGGATAGTTCAGAATCCTCGTGTTTTGGACGTACAGATTTTTTGACGGATGAGGAACGGGAGGAACGGAAAAACTAAATCGGTTCCATTTTTGATGGACAGAGCTGAAGCGGGCATACAGCCGTGCGGCGAGGGGCAAGTATTTTAACCGGCAATGAAAGAATAACAATTTAGGAGAAATTGGGAGATGGATATAGAACAGATACTGGATGCGAGCCTCGAAAAGGCGTTAATGCTGCATGATTTAAACTATCCGACGACAGTCGTTTTGGGGAAAGGAGGAAACTCTATAGAAAGAGGAGAGACCGGTTATTTCCCGAACGTAAATATTCAAGGAATGAGCGGCTGCGGAAAAACCTGTATAATAAAAGAATGGGCAAAAAACAATGAAATCAATCTTGTTACTCTTTATGTGCCGTTTTTTGCGGCATATGAGCGCGAGAAACAGAAAGATGCAATAGCGCAGTGCTTGCGGTCAGAAGAGATAAAAGAGGATTTTTTAAAGCCGAGAACGGTTTTCGTTTTAGATCATTTCGAATATTTCACCCATGAAATTGAAGAGGCATTGGCTGAATTGATAGACGCGCATGTTCTTCCGTCGGGCGATGAAAAGGTTTTTATGCCGGAGCTTCTCTTCACGATAGCGGTAGAAACAACGGGGCGCAGAAAGAGCTTTGAGGAGAAATGATTTGAAGCGGATCGAATATATTTATAGTTATCATTCGTGGGGATTTGACAAGGAAGAACTTTATAGAATCGATGTGGAGAAAAAGGAATATCTCCATTTTGATCATGGGGTGAACGATTGTAGAATGCGATTGCCGGATGATTTGTTAAATAAAATCTGTTCTTACTTTGAACGGTGGTTGCGCAAGTTTCCCGAAGACGAAATTTCATTCGATGCGCCGTGTTGGACGTTGACTATCGACGACAAAACTTGTACACGGGTCGCCGTAAGTGATTGGGATCCATTGTTTAAATCGATTTCCGATTTCTTTGCATTATTTAAAAATATAAAGTAAAATCGTCCGCGTTCACTATGTTTGCGGGGCATCATTTGCCGCACGATGTTTTTACGGACAGCCGCGGCAGAAGCTTTGCCGTTTAAGTAAGATTGTCGCTGCCGGCTGTCTGCGCGCGATGACGCATCATCGTGAAAACAAATTTACGATACGGCAAAGGATGTACCGCATTTGGTACATCCTTTGCTGTAAAATAGAGACAAAATCAAAGAGGCATTTCCCGCGGGAGCGGGGCGCGCTGCGGATAGGGAATCGGAAACGTTTTGCTTTTCCGTAAAAACAGCGCGGCGTTTTTCGCGGCGGAGATGCTTTGCAAAGGTGCAAAATTGTTATGGACAGGAATTTTTTGCAGCAGTTGGAGCAGGTACCGAACCGCTACGGCGACGATGCGCTCCTCGTCTTACAGCGGCGGACGGAAGAGGGGGCGAAGCGCCGCTTTCGCCGCCTGAACAAGGCGGTGAAATACCGCCTCGCAAAAGAGTTCGAGTGGATCCGCGCGACGAACACCGCGAAATTATTTTTGTTTTGGGCGGATGCCGTCGCGTCGATCAAGCGGATAACCTATCCGTATGATTGCAGCGCGCAGAATTGTTCGCTCGTTTCGTACTGCCTGGGAATAACGGAGGTCGACCCGCTGTCTGCCGGCGGCTATTTCGAGCGGTGTTTGTCGGGGGATCGCAGGTTGCTTCCCGTTTTGTTTATCGAAGTGCCGAAAGGACGGTGCAAAGAGGTATGGGGGCTTTTGGAAGAGGATTGGAAAACCTTTATCGAAATAGAGGAAAACGCCGCCCGTCCGGACTTGCCCGCGGAGGCTGCGGCAGCCTTTTTCGCGCGGCGGCAATCATACGGCGATAAAGAAATTCTCCGCAGGGCGGCGGCGTCGTTAGGATCGGACGCGAGTGCGCAGCCGCCCGAAACGCTCATGGATCTCACCGAGCGGATCGTTTACAGGCGCTGCCCTGAACTTAAGGACAGAGAGTCTTGGTTTTTGTACCAGGAAGACGTTATCGGCGCGCTCGTCGCGGCGGGGCTTTCCTGTGGGGAGGCGGAAGGTATGCGGCGGGCGTTCGCCAAGAAAAACAGAGTGGAAATCAACTTTTACCGCGATATACTTTTGCAGAGGGCAAGGGCTGCGGGGCGTTCCGCTGAGGAGACGAAGGCGGTGCTTTCCGCGTTTGAAAGGGATACCATGTTCACCGTCTGCCGCGCTGCGTATGTCGCAATGGCGCAATATCTGTATATGGAAACCTGTTTGAAGGGGTAGGGGAACAGAGATGTTCGTTAAAAAACTGACGCTCGAACAATTCGGGCGGTTCGAATATAAAAGTTTCAATTTTTGCGATTCGCTCAACGTGATCGCGGGCGAAAAAGCGCGGGCGGTGTTTGCTGCACTGTGCGTGGCATTGTGCAACCGGCTGCTGCGCTTTCAGGTCTCTCCGTATTGCTTGATGGAAGGCAGCCGCATCCGTGCGGAAATCGAAGGGGACGGCGCAGATTATGTTTCCGAATCGGTATACTGCGCGGATGCGCCGGAGCATTGCGAAACGAACGCGTACTGCGGCGCGCGGAAACTGACGGAGGAGGAGCGGCGCGCGCTGTTTCATGTCAGCATGGAAGAGGAAGAATGCTCGTATTTTGTCAACCGTTACGATTATTGCAGGTACGTTCCTTTTGCCGAACTCGACTATTCAAAAAAACTTGCAGAGTACCGTAAGGCGCTGCAGGAGGAAAACAGGCAGGAATTTTCCGAACGGACGGACGGGGCGGGAACTACGCATACCTTTCGGCGGGAGCTTAAAAGATTCTGCGACGGATTTCTGCCGCAGCAGATCCGCATAGAAAAGCAGCTTTTACTGACGATGGACGAAGACGGCGCTTTTTCGGCAAAGGACACATGGTCGCGTATGGATTTAAGCGCGACGGAAGAGGTTTTAAAGCAATACTTGTGCTTTTTGGAAGTCAATCGTTTTTGGGATGACGTGCATAAATTGATGGGGCGCAGCGTAAAAAAGCCGCTGTTTATCAGCGCGCTGCCCGACCATATCGATTATTGTGTAGATCTTACGCAGCTTTTGGAAGAAACGCTTTCCTTCGGCAGACAGGTGTTTTTGTTTACGGGCGACAAACGCATCGGGGAACGCCTGCAGAATGTGGGAGAGAAGCAGGTGATTTATTGTGAGCAGTTATAAATAAACGAAAGTTGTTTACAAAAATTATAATTTTTAATATACTGAATGCAGAACAACAGTGTATTTCTTTTTTAAGAAAGGGGCGGCGATTCGCCGTCTTTGCACAAACAGTTACCGTATTTACGAAGCAAGCCCTGCAAAAGGTTTTCTTTGGTACGCCGAAGGCGTAGTCAGAAAACTTTTGCCGAGCCGGGCATGCTTCGCTCAGCCGAAAGGCTCGACGCAGTACCGCAAAGCGTTGCTTTGCAAGGAATTTTGGGAATATAAAAAGAGGCTCAAGAGGGATAGGTCATGACCTTCATAAAGAAGATATAATTGAAAGATGCAATCGGCGCCCCTACTAATTTGCCGATAAAGTATTTACAGAAAAGCGTGTGCCGAGTAAGGTATGCGCTTTTCTGTATAATCGAGAAAAATTCATCAATCGTCTGTTTGTGGGTGGCGGCTGAAAAATTGAGGCGGGCGGTGCGGCTGGCAAGCAAAAATTTTTTATTGAATTTCAGATAGGAGAGTCAAAATAGTCATTTTTTGCAGGGGCAATGTGTTATAATATGTTTCCTGTCAATAAAAATTATTTTTTCTTTTATATGTGTACCAAAATCGGTGCATGGTTTTTTGTAAAATGGCAGTGTAATTTTCCTGTTAAAATAAACACTGTGAGGTTCTGTTATGAAAAAGATTTTTGCCTGCGACCGATTTGCTCCCGATGAAAACAACGAATATTCGCTTGCCGATGTAACGCCCGAAGAATATCTCAAAACGATGCTTTCCTGCGTCGACGGCGGCATACTCTGTATTGCAAAAAGGGAAGACGCCGTCAGCATAGAACTGGCGGAAAATCTTTCTTCCGCCGATTTTGTGGTGAAATATACATTCGACCTTTCCGAAATCGACGCTGCCGCGATTGTTGCAAAAGAGCAGTCGGCTTTTTCGGCGTGCCGGGAGATCGCGCGCAAAAATGAGGGGAAAAAGAAAACGTTTGCCGCGGTCAAGGCTCTCGCGGAGAAAATAACGAGCGGCAGATTGTGCGGGCTGAACGTTTTGAACCGTGCGCAGCGGCTGGAAAAACTGCTTGAACTCGGTGCGCCCGAACTTGTCGTGATGAATGAACGGCGTTATTTCATTGAAGCCATTGCGCTCAACGCGTTTGCAGTCAAGCGCGCGGTGATCGAAAGGGACGACTTTTTGCAGGCATTCGGCGCTTGCTGAAAGAAAAGGAGGGGGATATGTGCATAAAAATCGATGGGGTGGTTCAAAGCAAAGCGGAGAGTATTTATAAAGAAATAGCGGCGGAAAAGGAATTGTGGGAACGCCGCGGCGCAGCCCTGCGCGAGCTGGAACAAAAGTATAAAACGGACGAACCCGTTTCCGGAGCCATGTATATGACGCCCTTCGGCACGCTGATCGATTGCAGCCTTTTCCCGAACGGGCATGCGGATGTTTCGGCATGGCTGCATGAACAGGGGGTGGAAATTGACTATCGGTCGGGCGAGCCGTCACAGCTGCTGCATCTGAAAGGCTGGCTGCGGCTGAATACGAAAGTCGGCTATGTTGAACAATCGGACAGGGCGATCACGGTGCACCAGTGGCGGCGCATCGCGGAAATTTTCGGGGAAGGAGAAGAAAAATGACAGAGCAAACAAATTCCGCGGGGCAGAGGGCGGACAGAAAATTGCAGATCGCCAAAAAGAAAAGTGCGCTCACCTTTGCGGGATACATTGCGGGCGAGTGCGTTTTTTGCCTCAAAACGCATAACGGCGGGTTAAAAAAGTGCGTTTTACAGCAAGATGTCTGCATCGTTGACGACAAAATGCGTTATCGTCTGACAGAGGAGCAGGTACAGCGTTTTAAAGGCGCCGAAGCGGAGTTTTTGAGCGATTACAATGCCGCAAAGCGGGGAGAAGGGGGATTTATTCGTGCTTCGAAGGAGGGCGAAACGCGCTATGCCCGCCGTTTGCCCGATTGGCGGTATCAGTTTATCGCCGAGCGCCCGAACGGCGATACGGTGCAGCTGCGAAAGAGCATCTTCGGATATTTGTATTTATATGATTCTGAAATCGACCTGTTTTTCCCGGCTTGGCGGGGTGGCGGGCGACCCGATAAAGACGAATGGCGCCGTAACCGGGAGCGCTATCGGCTCCGCGAGGAAGATATTCTGATGCAGACGGAAGACGAATATCTCACCCGCGAGATCAGATATCTGAACGATCATGCTACGAGGGAAGAGGTGACTTTTTTGACGCAGACGGACGGAAAAAAGCGCTTTTTCAAAAGCAAAGAAGTTTACGGCACGGAAGATATCGCAGTGTGCGGCATTACGCGCATCCTGCCTACATTTTTCAATCGTTCGGCAAAATACTGGCTCGCGATCCGTGCGGAGGACGGCGTGTTCGGGGCGTTGTATTATCCACGTTCTGACTTTATAGAAATTCACGAGGAAGGGAAGATAACGAGGTGTGCCGTCGCCGAAGATGTGCGCCGCGAAATCGATGCGCGCATTGAGCGCGGCGGGCTGCGAACGCAGACTTTAATGCAGGCAATGACGGGGAGCGGGAGATGATCTGCCTTGCTGCCGTTTTGCGGTTTTCGATAAAAACAGAAATCGTTCCGGTGCGGTTATTGCGAATCGCCCGCGCGGGAACAGACAAATTCAAGGAGGAAAGATAAATGTGGGGAGCAATTATCGGGGATATAGTCGGCAGCCGGTTCGAGCACAGGAATTATCGGAAGAAAAATTTTGCCCTGTTCAGCGCGCATAGTTATTTTACGGACGATACTCTGATGACGCTCGCCGTTGCAAAGGCGCTTTGCAAATGCGGCCGCGCGCAGGATATTGCTTTGCATAATGAAACGATCCGCTGTATGCGCGTTATGGGGGCAAAATATCCCTATGCCGGGTGGGGAAGTTCGTTCGAGCGGTGGCTCAAAGCGAAAAATCCGCAGCCGTATCAAAGTTTCGGCAACGGCGCGGCGATGCGCATATCCCCCGTCGGGGAATATGCCTGCTCGGAGGAGGAAGTCAGGCGGCTTTCCAAAATCGTTACAGGCGTTTCGCACGACCACCCCGAGGGGCTGAAAGGCGCGGAATGCGTCGCCATGTGCGTCTACCTAGCCAAAAACGGGGCGGGGAAGGAAGAGATCTTCCGGCGCGTTAAAGGCGAATACTATCCGGAAGTCGCTTCCCTTTCCTGCGGGGAGCTGTCGAAAACCTATACGTTCGATGTGAGCTGCCAGGGAACGGTGCCGCAGGCTCTCACCTGTTTTTTCGAGGGGAATGATTTTGAAGATACGATCCGCAATGCGATATCCGTCGGCGGCGATTCGGATACGATCGCGGCGATCGCGGGCGGCGTAGCCGAAGCGTTTTTCGGTATTCCGACGGCGCTGATCGACGTGGCGAAATTATATTTGGACGAGGATCTTTTACTGCTTGCCGAAAACATCGGGGAGGAGTGGAAAAACAACGGATACGGTATCGTGCGGCGATAAAGGCGCATGCCGATTTTCTGTTCGAAGGGGGCGCGCCTGTTCCCCGCCGCAAATCCGCTCTGTGCGCAGGGCATGGCGGCGAAGGGGCTGCCGCAGAATCGGGCGAACGCACCGTCCTGCGCGGCGTATATGCGCTGTTTGTCGGGGGATTCTCCCCGCGCGATTGGCTGACGGGAGCTGCGGTTTCCTTCAGAAAATGAATATGATAGAAATCCGGAAAGGGAGGGCAGACGGCAGGTCTGCCCTCCCTTTCCGGATTGGGCAATTGAATATCGCAGAAAAACTGCATGGGTGCCGACGGCGTTTGCGCCGCCGGTCTTTTTTTTTGTCTGCGGCGGTTCTCGCCGCCGGCAATTTCGTCCTGCACTGCGTCATACGCGGGTGCCTGCGCCTTCGCGCGTTCCCGTATGCCGTGCCTCCGTCCTGCGCCCGCACTTTTTCCGCCGATTGTGAAAATTAGTAAATCTGTCTATTTGCCATGCAAAAATTGGTAAATACATATACAGAAATTTATGAAAATACGAATCAGATTTTAAAAATAAATAACAAAATTATTGTCATAAATGAAAATAAGCAAAAAATTTAATTGTATCGTGCGATAAAATGAACAAATAAATCAAAAAACAACATAATTTCGGCATGGCAAGCCATGCCAATTTTGTAGATATATTCACCATTGTTTTTTTGTCGGATATATGGATAATAGGGCATGAATTAAAAAATACAGGTGACAATATGCGAAAAATTCATGCAAATGTTCCCGTTTTATTCCGTCCCGAACCGTGGACGGTAACGGAAGAACGCTTTGAAGCGGATAAGAGCTATAACAATGAAACGATCTTTACTGTCGGGAACGGCTATCTGGGAGTGCGCGGGTACAGCGAAGAGGGCATGCCCGCGGGAACTCCGACCGAGCGTTCCGCTCTGATCAACGGCGTTTACGAGTATCATCCGTACCATCATATCTGGTGCAGACCCGGGTTTCCGCCGCGCTATCATTCCATTTTTGCGCAGGCAGACCCTTTCCGCGTATGCGTTCTGGCGGACGGCGAGCTGTGTACGCCTGCGGGCGGCGGAAAATACAGCCGGGTACTCGATATGCGCGGCGGCTGTCAATGAAGACTTAACCGCGGGCTATGTCAACGCGCTCGGCAACAACACGAACATCGAGCAGGTCTACAACGACGGGCAGGGCGACGGCGAGGGGCATTGGTTCATCAACGCGGAAGGGCAGCTCGAGCGCCGCGGCGACATCAATGCCGATGCGGGAACGTGGCGCGCCGCCGTAAGCGGCAAAAATGTTATTTTGAAAATTCATTTTTTCGTGAAGTATAGAAATATTGTAAATATTTAACAGTATTAACATGATTTCGGCAAAATTCGTGCGAAAATGTTAAAAAATTACAAAAAATGTTCTAAAAATTTATCTAAAAAAATTTTTAAAAAAAGATAATTTTTGCTTTACAAATTTTTTTCGGCTTGCTATAATATGCGTGTAATCAAACGAAACGCGCAACGCTTCCGCTTGGTTACCTTAAACAGCTCATCATTTTCCCCCTTATCATATATGGATTTGGCGCAGAACCGCAAGGCTCTGCGCCAGATTCATTTTTCAGCCGTTTTGCAGGAGGCTCCGTGTGCGGGGGGGGATATTTTGTGCGGGAAAGGAAAAAAGCGAGGGAGGCAAATTTGCTCTCCCTTGCTTTTTCTATTTGCCGAAAACTTCCTGCGCGGCTTTTACGCTTGCGTTGGCGTCCTTGCAGTAGTAATCGGCTCCGATCTTTTTTGCGTAGTCGGCGGTGAGTACGGCGCCTCCCACCATCACGCGGCAGGCGGGGCATTCCCTGCGCAGAAGCCGTATCGTTTCCTCCATAAACACGACCGTCGTCGTCATCAGGGCGGAAAGCCCGCACAGGGCGATCTTCTCCTCCCTGCATACGGCGGCGATTTTTTCGGGCGGAACGTTTCTGCCCAAATCCAAAATCGTATATCCGTAATTTTCGAGCACCGTTTTCACGATGTTTTTTCCGATGTCGTGCATGTCGCCCTTCACGGTCGCCATCACGATTTTGCCTCGCTCCGCTTTTCCTTCGGGCAGCAGCTTTTTGATTTCCGCAAAACAGCCTTTGGCGCTTTCCGCCGCGGCAATGAGCTGCGGCAGGAAAATTTTTCCGCTCTCGTAATCGTCGCCCACCTTGTTGAGCGCGGGGATCAGCCTGTTTTCGATCACGTCGAGCGGTGCTTCCCGCTGCAGAAGTTCTGCGCAAAGTTTCGATGCCGTCGGCAAGCCCTTGCATATTCCGTTTTGCAGCTGTTCCGCCAGGGAGACGTCTGAAGCCTCCTCCCGTACCGGGGCGGCGGGCAGGGCGGGGGCGGTTGTTTCCTTCGTTTCGATGCGCACGTTCCCGTATTTTTCCGAATAGGCGGCGCAGTTCCTGTCGCGCCCGCTCAAAACGTTAAACGCCGCGACCGCCTGCATGTTTTCGCTTACGTTGGGGTTGAGGATCGGCAAATCCAGCCCCGCGAACAATGCCGCCGTCAGAAAGGCTGTATTGATGATTTTGCGGTTGGGCAAACCGAAGGAAATGTTGCTTACGCCCAGGATCGTTTTTACGCGGTATTTTTCTTTGATGATGCGGATGGCGTTCAGCGTCTCCGATGCCTGATCCTGTTCGGCGCTCGCCGTCAGGGTGAGGCAGTCGATAAATATATCTTCCTGCGAAATGCCGTATTGTTCCGCCGTACGGATGATTTTTTCGGCGATCTCCACCCGCCTTGCCGCCGTTTTGGGCAGTCCGCGCTCGTCGATGGTCAGACCAACGACGGCAGCTCCGTATTTTTTTGCGACGGGCAGAAGGGCGCGCAGCGTCTTCTCTTCGCCGTTTACCGAATTGAGGATCGCCTTGCCGCAGTAAACGCGCAGGGCGCGCTCCGCCGCTTCCGGGTTGCCCGTGTCGATCTGCAGGGGCAGAGGGCATACCGCCTGTACTTCCCGCACCAGTCTCTCGAGCGCCGCCGCTTCGTCCAGTTCGGGCAGACCCGCATTCACGTCGAGGATGTCTGCTCCCGCTTCCGCCTGCTCGGATGCCTGCTCCTGCACGAAGTCGTAATCGCCCGCCAGCAGGGCCTGTTTCATCGCCTTTTTGCCGGTCGGGTTGATGCGCTCTCCGATAATCTTTACCCCGTCGAGCAGCACGGCGCGCGAAGCGGAGCAAACGGCGGAAACGGGCGCATACGTCGTCTTTTGCGGCGCGCGGCGGTCGGCGATGCGGCGCAGTTTCCGGATGTATTCGGGCGTCGTTCCGCAGCAACCGCCGATAATCCGCACGCCCTCCTGCACGAATGTTTCGCATGCGCGCGCAAATTCGTCCGCGTCCACGTCATAGTGCATCTTTTCGTCGGGCAGCCCCGCGTTCGCCTGTACGATGACGGGTTTGTCCGTATGCCGCAGGAGCGTGCGCACGACGGGCAGAAGCTGTTCCGGCCCCAGCGAACAATTCACGCCGACGGCGTCGGCGAGGGGAGAGGCGGTCAGGGCGTAACAGACAGGGTCGCACCCCATAAATGTGCGCCCGCTTCCGTCGAAAGTCATCGAGCAGATCACGGGGAGGCGGCTGTGTTCCCGCGCAGCCAGAAGCGCCGCCCGCAGTTCCTGCAAATCCGACATGGTTTCGATCAGGATCAGGTCGGCGTCCTTTCCCGCTTCCACGGCGTGCGCAAAGGCGTCGTATGCCCGCCCGAACGGAAGGTCGCCCATCGGTTCGAGGATCCGCCCGAGCGGCCCGATGTCCAGCGCTACAAATTTATTGCCCGCCTCCTGCCGCGCGAGCCGTACGCCCGCGCGGATCAGCTCGTCGGCAAGTTCGCGCGAGCCGGTTTTGATTTCGTTTGCGCCGAAGGTGTTCGCCGTAATCACGTCTGCCCCCGCCGCGGCATATTCGCGGTGGATTTCTGCAATCAGTTCCGGGGCGCTCAGGTTCAGTTTTTCGGGAACGGTTCCCGTTTTTCCGCCCGTTTTGCTCTGCAATACGGTGCCGAACGCGCCGTCGAACACGACGATGCGGTTCCGGACAAATTCTCTGAAATTCATGGCTCCTCCGTTCAGTTTCCGTTCAGTTCGCGCAGGATGGGCGCGATGCTTTCGGTAATGCGGCGCGCCACATAGGCGTTGTTCATAACGTACAGGTGAACCCCGCGCACGCCCGCAGACAGCAGGTCGACGATCTGATCGGTCGCATAGGCGATGCCCGCTTCCATCAGCGAATCGGGTTTGTCGTAAAAGCGCGAGATCATGCGCGAGATCTTCGCCGGGATTTTCGCTCCCGAAAGGGTGATGATGCGGTCGATGTGGCTCTTTTTGACCAGCGGCATGATCCCCGCCTGCACGGGTACGTCGATGCCCGCGAGCGCGATCATGTCGCGGAAACGGTAAAAATCGTCGTTGTCGAAAAACAGCTGCGTATTCAGGTGGCTCACGCCCGCGTCCACCTTTATTTTCAGGTTGCGTATGTCGGTGAGGATATCCTGGCATTCGGGATGCCCCTCGGGGTAGCACGCTCCCGCGATGTCGAACTCTCTCCTGCCGGCGCGGATAAAGGCTACCAGGTCGGAGGCGTGGCGGAAATCTTCGCTCTCCTTTGCCCCCGCAACGCGGTCGCCGCGCAGCGCCAGTACGTTGCAGATCCCGCTGTCCGCCAGTTCCCGCAGCGCCGCGGAAACGGCGGATTTATCCGAGTTGATGCAGGTCAGGTGCGCGAGCGGCTCGATGCCGCACCGCTTGACCATGCGCGCAATTTCGGGGGTGCGCGAATTTCCGGAGCCGCCCGCGCTGCACGTTACGGAGATATAGTCGGGGGAAAGGGCGGAAAGCTCGCGCACGGTTTCCTCCACGGCGGAGATGTCCGCCGTCGGCTTGGGCGTAAATATTTCGAAGGAACAGACCGCCTTTTTTTGATCAAACAGTTTAGAAATAACCATAAACACCCCGCAGATGAAATAGAATACGCAGTAGGCTGCATTGCCCCGCGCCCCGGCGTGCGGGAAAAGCGCGAATTGCGCATACGCCGCGGGTGCAATATATATATATTATACAGAAAAAGGGGAAAAGGTGCAAATATTTCCCGCTTTTTTTGAAAAACGGTTCTGAATTTTGTTTTGCGGGCATACAATAAGAACACAAACCAACCAAAAACGGAGGAATTTTGTATGAGCGAAAACATCGATTACGCAGAGATGCTCGAAATACCCGTCAACACTTTGAACGTGACCAAAAAACGCAGCCGGAAGAAAAAGGAAGCCGACTCCGACCTCAAAGAGCGGGTCGTCGAGCGGGTGAACGAGCGCGTCACGCGCGGCGAGCGCGAAGAGCCTGCCGCCTTTTCCGCGGTGGATATGCCCGAAGACGGTATGGCGCAGGGGGAAAACATGGTCGATTACGGCGAAGAGGCGCAGGTATTTGAATCGGCTCCGCATAAGCCGAAGAAATTTCTCGAAAACAAGCTCCTGCTCGCCGAGTTCATCGCCGTGTGCGCGCTGTGCGCCACCATTCTGCTCACCAACCTGTTCTGGCAGGAGAGCGCCATCAACACCTTCTTCCGCGGACTTGTTTCCCCGCAGGAAACGGTGCAGGAGGACGACCGCGTGTATTCCGAACTGACCCTCGGCTCCGTCGTCTCCGATGCGGAAATCGAATGCACCGTGTCCGATACGGGCGTTCTTACCTTCACGGGCGAGTGCAGCGTGTATGCCCCGTACGAAGGCACCGTCAGAAACGTTGCGGAGGCAGACGGGCTGTATACCGTCGAAATCGAACACACCACCTCCTTTACGACCGTCATCGCGGGGCTGACGCACGCCTATTTTGCGGCGGGTGACGAGGTGTTTTCCACCATTCCCGTAGGATTCAGCGACGGCGCTTCGCCCGTATCCGTGACCATGTACGATAACGGCACGCCCATCAGCGCTTACTCGGTGAGCGAAACGGGCGACATCGTCTGGAATGTCTAAAATCAGGGACGTGCGCGGCTTTTTCCGCCGGAAAAAGGAAAAAGGGAGCGTTAAGAAGGAGCGGTTCACGGTGTCCGTGCATCCGCTCTTTGTTCTGTTCGGGGTTTGGTTTTTTCTGCGCGGCGAACTGTTTTTATTCTGCACGTTTACCGTCGTCGCGGTCATCCACGAGTGCGGTCACGCCTTTTACGCCGCCCGCATCGGCTGCCGACTGGATACCCTGCGCCTTCTGCCCTGCGGAGCCGTCGTTTCGGGCGATATCGAGGGGATTTCCCTCTCCGACGAGATCAAACTCGCCCTTGCGGGCCCCGCCGTCAACGCCGCCTGCGCGGTGCTGTTCGTCGCGCTGTGGTGGCTTTTTCCCGATACATATCCGTATACAGACGTCGCCGCCTACGCTTCGGCGGGGCTTGCGGTCGTCAATTTGCTGCCCGCGTATCCGCTCGACGGCGGCAGGATCGCCTACTGCGCTTGCGCCAAAAAGAGAGGGGAGGGGTTTGCCCGCAGAT
Organism: uncultured Clostridia bacterium; assembly: GCA_904373255.1. GTDB lineage: Bacteria > Bacillota > Clostridia > Christensenellales > Borkfalkiaceae > Borkfalkia. Next base: position 20,235 of record CAJFFD010000021.1, read on the forward strand.
TCACGCTTGCGCTCTCCCTCGTCATTGCGGCGGCGCTTCTGGCGCTGTTCGTTTGCAGCTGTTTTGTTTCGCCGAATTTTTCCGTGCTGTTTTTCGCGGCGTTCATCGTCTGCGGCGCGTTCGATAAGCGCGCCTCGCGCTACCGCCGCATCCGTTTCGACCTCTCCGCCGCCATGAAGCGGGGCATGGAGATCAAAAAGGTCGCCCTGTCCGACAGCTGCACCGTCAAAAAGGCGATCTCCTTTCTGGAACGGGGCAAGTACCTCGAAATCACGGTGTTCGACGGGGAAGGGGAGTTCCTCTGCGAGCTTTCCGAGGCGGAACTGTGCGCCATTCTGGAGCGCGCGGATATCTACCGACCTCTTTCCGACTATCTAAACGATAATTTTTGAACAAAAATATTAAAATTTTCGCGATATTTCGAAAATTGTTGAAAATCGATAAAAAAATCTTCAAATTACCTATTGCCAAAAACGGGGTTTTGTGATAAAATGATGAATAAGGCGAAATATTTGCCACCGATTTTGTAAATTTTTTATTTCTGCGCGGCGGAAGTGCCGCGCGGGCATCCGATACAATGCAGAAGAATTTATTTTTCGATTACTTCGGTTCCGACTGTTTTGCCGCCGTTGCCGAAGGGGGGCGCCTGGTCGAATTTCACCTCGATTCGGGCAGCGATTCGGAGATCTCCGGCAATATCTATAAAGGCAGGGTCGTCAACGTGCTGGAAGGTATGCGGGCGGCTTTCGTTGCGTTCGGTCAGGAAAAAAACGGATACCTGTACGCGGGAGACATACCTTCGGAAGCTGCCGCTGCGTCGGTATCCGCTCCGCCGCTCAACGTAAAGGAGGGCGACGAGGTGATGGTGCAGGTCTCGAAATCGCCCATCGGCAAAAAGGGAGCGCGCCTTTCCATGTGTCTCTCCTTTGTCGGGAAAAACCTCATCTATATGCCCACGGCAAATTTTTGCGCCATCTCCCGCAAGATCACGGACGAAGACGACCGCGCCCGGCTGATGGGTACGGCGGAAAAACTCAGCGAAAAGGGCGGCGGGTTCATCATGCGCACCAACGCGCGCCACGCCGACCCGCGCGTCCTCTCTGCCGAGGCGAATTATCTGCGCGAACTGTACGCGGATACCCTCGAATCGTACAAAACCGCCTCCGTGGGCGATATGATCTACCGCGACGCCGACCTGCATGCCCGCCTGCTGCGCGATTTTGACCTCGACGGCATCGATAAAATCTACATCGGCGACGAGCAGACCTTCAACCGCGCCGAGCGCCTGTTCAAGCGCGCGCGGCGCAAAAACAAACTCGTCCTGTATAACGGCGAGCGGGAGATGTTTGAATATTTCGGGTTGGAAAAGCAGGTGTATGAGCTGATGAGTAGCCGCGTCGAGCTGGAAAACGGCTCCTATCTCATCTTCGACCACACCGAGGCGCTTACGGCGATCGACGTGAACACCGGGCGTTTTATCGGCGATACCAACCTGGAAGATACCGTTTTTTCCACGAATATTCTGGCGGCAAAGGAGATCGCCCGGCAGGTGCGGCTGCGCAACATCGGCGGCATCGTCGTCGTGGATTTCATCGATATGGCGAGCGAAGAGCATCGCGCCGCGCTCGTCGCGGAGCTGGAAAAATGCCTGCAGGAGGATCGCTCCAAATGCAACGTCGTACCGATGACGGGGTTGGGGCTTATCCAGTTTTCCCGCAAAAAGTTCAAGAGCGACAACGTAGCCATGCTCACGAAAACCTGCCCGCACTGCAAGGGGGCGGGGTATATTTTGTCGGATGCTTATATCGCGTTCCGCATTCAGATTGCCATCAAAAAGTGCTTTGCGGAGGGGTATGAAAGCGCGATCGTCGAGCTGAACGCGGGGGTGTTTGCCGATATTCTGGCAAAGCGCCGCTTTTCGGCGCTGGTGAAAGGGGAGTGGCGGGATAAACGCGTATACATGATCCCGCACCGTACCTTTCACGAGGAGCATTTCACCGTGCGCGGCGATAACAGCGGCGTTCTGACCCTTCCCGACACGGCGAAGCTGCTCTACTGAATGCGCGGGTTTTCGGAAAAAGCGATAACATATTGTTTGCCCGCCGCATCCCGGCAAAAAGCGTACCGTTTCCGGCGCGCTTTTTTGTGTTTTGGGCGTTCCGCCGTTTCCGGAGCGGAAGGGGGAGCCGGGAGGCTGCGCTCTTTTTCCGGTTTCCCGGCTGAATCCACATAAAAATGCGGTCGGGTACGATGGATTTGTTGACATGGTGTTGATTTTGGTTGATTTTTAGCCGATTTCGAATTATAATATTAGAATAAACGAGGTTTCAAACCGGTGTATGATCAGAAACGGACGCGGCGGGCGAATGCCTGTGTCGGCAGCGTTCGGGAGGAAGAAAAAATGAAACAGAGAAGGCAGGACAATCGGGTGCGTGAGTACATCGCGCCCGTACGGGTCGTTTTGGCGGAAGGAAATGCGGAGCGGACAGAGCTGCTCGAGGGGCGCTTGGCAGATCAGATCGGGCTGAACGAGCGTGAAACGGTTCCTGTGCGCGGGCGCTGCCGCATGCTTTTCGATTTCGGCAGGGAACTGCACGGCGGTATCCGCCTGGTCGCCGGGTTCGGCAAAGGCGGAACGATGGTGCGGCTCCGCGTCGGCGAATCGGCGAACGAGGCGCTGGCAGAACTCGGAGAAAAGGGATGTACGAACGACCACAGCCTGCGGGACATAACCGTCCCCCTGCCCATGCTTTCGGACATGGAGTTCTTCAATTCCGGATTCCGGTTCGCGTCGCTCGAATTTCTGGATGAGGATGCGGAATGCGCCCTGAAAGCGGTGAATGCGGTCTATGTACATCATCCCCGCAGGCGTGCGGGCAGTTTCCGCTGTTCAGACCCGCTTGTGGAGCAAATCTACAGCGTGGCGGCGGATACGGTCATGCTCTGTGCGCAGGATTACATATGGGACGGCATCAAGCGCGACCGCCTTGTCTGGATGGGGGATCTGTATCCGGAGATCACATCGCTGCTTTCCGTGTGTACCGACGACGGCTGCGTGGCAGACTCTCTCGACTTTGTCGTCAACGAAACGCCGCTGCCCGGCTGGATGAATGCATATCCCATGTACAGCATGTGGTGGATCATGAACCTTGCGGAGTATTACCGCATGACGGGCAACCGCGACTATGTTGCCGCGCAGGAAAAATATTTCCGCGGCGTTTTGGAGCAGATCGACGGCTGCATTGCGGAAAACGGGGATTTCGATTTCGGAATGAATTTCATCGACTGGCCCTCGCACGAGCATGCCGACGAGCCGGAAGGCGTGCGCTGCCTGTGCAGGCTGTGTGCCGCCAGCGCGCGTGAGCTGGAATCGCTGTACGGGATGGATCATTCCCTTTCTTCGCGCATTGCAGAAAAAATTTCGCGCAAATCGGCGGAGGTTACCGAAAAGCGGCAGATCGCCGCGCTGAAGCTCCTTTCGGGCGCGTCGCTTTCTGCCAAAGAGCGCGCGCTGGTCGCCGAAAACGGAGCCGCCGGTTTTTCCACCTTTATGAGCTATTTTCTCCTTTCGGCGCAGAGCGAAGAGGCGGGCATGACCGCCGCTCTTTCGGCGCTGAAGGAGTATTACGGCGGCATGCTGAAAATGGGAGCCACCTCCTTCTGGGAAGATTTCGATCTGAATTGGCTGCAAGGCAACGTCTGCCCCATCGACCGCATCCGGCGCGAAGGGGAAACGGACATCCACGGCGATTTCGGCAAATACTGTTATGTGGGATACCGCCACAGCCTGTGCCACGGCTGGTCGGCGGGGGTCATTCCCTTTCTGGTGCGCCGCGTGCTGGGCATAAAGGCAGAGGAGCCGGGGTACGCTTCCGTCAGCATTTCGCCCGATCTGGGCGATTTGGAATTTGCGGAAGGGGAAATCCCCACGCCGCACGGCATCCTGCGCGTTTCCTGCCGCCGCGAGGGCGGGAAGACGCTGACAGAGGTTTCCGCCCCGAAGGGAATCCGCGTAGAAGTGCGCAAATAAAACCAAAAAAACGTACGCAAGCGCGGCGGAGGTTCATTGCACCTCCGCCGCGCTTGCACTGTTTCCGCCGAAAAATTCTGCAACTTTTCCGAAGGGACTTGACAATCGCGCAAAAGCGTGGTATCCTTGATACCGAACAGATTTGAAACGTTTCGAAATTGAAACCGCCGCTTCCGGCGGGGGAAATTTTGCGAACGGAAAGATCGTAAAACGTAAAAAGGAGACGGGAAAAATGAAGGCAAAAATCGGCATTCGCCCGGTAATCGACGGGCGCTGGGGCGGCATCCGCGAGGGGCTGGAAAATCAGACCATGCAGATGGCGAAAGACGCGAAAAAAGCTCATCGAAGAGAACGTATTCTATGCGGACGGCAGTCCTGCGGAAGTGGTCATTTCGCCCTGCACCATCGGCGGGGGCAAGGAAGCGGCTGTATGCGCGCTACGGCACGGAGACGATGGATCTCGACCCGCTGACGACCAAGGCGGTGTGGGGATTCAACGGCACGGAGCGCCCGGGCGCGGTGTATCTGGCTGCGGCGATGGCTGCGCACGCGCAGAGGGGGTTGCCCGCATTCGCGATCTACGGCGAGGACGTGCAGGATATCGGCATGAGCGGCATCACGCCCGACGTGGAGGAAAAGATCCTGCGCTTCGCGCGCTGCGCGCTGGCGGTAGGGCAGATCAAGAATAAAGCGTATGTTTCCATCGGTTCGGTGGCGATGGGCATCGGCGGATCCTTCCTCGACGCGAACAAAATGCAGAAGTATTTCGGCATCCGCGCGGAGTGGGTGGATATGTCGGAGATCCTGCGCCGTATCGACCTCGAAATTTACGATAAGGCGGAGTACGAGAAGGAACTTGCCTGGATCAAGGCGAATTGCAAGGAAGGCAAGGACAACAACGGCGGCATCTGGGGGCAGAAGGACTTCACGCGGGAAGAGCTGGACAAGCAGTGGGAGTTCGTCGCAAAGATGACGCTGATCATCAAGGACATCATGCTCGGCAACGATAAGCTGAACGAGATCGGGCGGCACGAGGAGGCGCTGGGCAGGAATGCGATCCTTGCGGGATTCCAGGGGCAGCGCATGTGGACGGACTACAAGCCGAACGGCGACTATACGGAGGCGATCCTCAATTCGACCTTCGACTGGAACGGAAAGAAACAGCCGCTGCTGCTCGCAACGGAGAGCGACAACTGCAACGGTCTTGCGATGCTGTTCGAAAATCTTTTGACGGGGCAGGCGAGCGCGTTTGCGGACGTGCGTACATACTGGTCGCCGAAGGCGGTGGAGCGCGTTGCGGGCTGGAAGCCGACGGGGAAAGCGAAAAACGGCTTCATGCACCTCATCAACAGCGGCGCGGCGGCATTGGACGCGACGGGCGTGTGCAAGGACAAGGACGGGAATCCCGTGATGAAGAAATGGACGGACGTCACGGACAAAGATATTGCGGCGATGATGAAGGCGACGGAGTTCTCGCCGGCGAACCGCGGGTATTTCCGCGGCGGCGGGTTCTCGAGCACCTTCTCGACGGCTGCGGAAATGCCGGTAACGCTGGTGCGCGTGAACAACGTGGAAGGAATCGGGTATACGATTCAGATCGCGGAAGGCTGGACGGTGGTGCTGCCGGAAAAGGTGAACAAAACGCTGCTCGACCGCACCGACCCGACCTGGCCTTCGACCTGGTTTGTGCCTCGCCTGAACGAAACGAACGCGTTCTCGAGCGTGTACAACGTGATGGCGAACTGGGGCGCAAACCACGGCGCGTTCACCTACGGGCATATCGGCAAAGACCTCATCACGCTTGCGAGCATGTTCCGTATCCCGGTAACGCTGCACAACATCGAGGACAAGGACATCTGGCGCCCGCACGCATGGAGCGCGTTCGGCACGAAGGATCTGGAAGGTGCCGATTACCGTGCTTGCGCCAACTATAAGGAACTGTATAAATAAAGGGAAGATATGAAGACGATACGGACATTGGCTTTTGACTTCGGCGCATCGAGCGGCAGGGCGATTCTCGGCGAATACGACGGGGAGCGAGTGACCTTACAGGAGGTACACCGCTTCCCCAACGAGCCGGTCGAGGTGAACGGCGCACTGTACTGGGACGTGCTGCGCCTGTTTCATGAATTGAAGCAGGGCATCCGCAATGCGCAAGAGGCGGGCGGCGCGGACAGCATCGGCGTAGATACCTGGGGCGTCGATTTCGGGCTTTTAGACGGGGAAGGGCAGCTTCTTTCCAACCCCCTGCATTACCGCTCGCCGCTCACGGAGAATGCGGAGGAGGTGCTCGCCAAAGAAATGCCGCTTGCGCAGCTGTACGGGGAAACGGGTATTGCGTTCAACAAATACAATACGTTGTGCCAGCTCGTCATGCTGCAAAAAGCGGGCAGCGCGGCGCTGAACGCGGCGGAGAGCGCTCTGTTTATGCCCGACCTGTTCACCTATTTTCTGACGGGCAAAAAGGTCTGCGAGCATTCGATAGCCAGCACGTCTGAACTTTTGAAGGCGGGCAAGGCGGAATACAGCGATGCGCTGTTCGGAAAATTCGGGTTAAAGAAGCTGTTTCCGCGCGTGGTGCCTTCCGGAACGGTTGCCGGGGGGCTGAAAGAGGAGATCGTCAAAGAACTGCGTTTGAAAAACAGTATTCCCGTCATCGCCACGCTGGGGCATGACACGGCTTCCGCGTTCTTCGCCGCGCCCGTCGAGGGCGAAAATGCGGCAATCCTTTCGAGCGGAACGTGGTCGCTCCTCGGCGCGGTGCTGGATAAGCCGATCGTTACGGAAAAAGCCGCGGCGGCGGGTTATACGAACGAGATCGGATTTGGCGGCAAGGTGCGCTTCCTGCGCAACATCGTCGGGCTGTGGATCATCCAGGAATGCAAGCGCAGCTGGGAAAAAGACGGGATCAGGCTGTCCTTTGCGGAGATCGCGGAGGGGGCGGAAAAGTGCGAAGCGGGCAGGTGCTATATCGACCCCGACGCCGAGGAGTTCTATTCGCCGCACGATATGCCGCAGAAGGTCGCGGATTATTGCAGACGTACCGGACAATATGTGCCGCAAACGGTGTTTGAAACCGCGCGGTGCGTGTACGATTCGCTCGCGCAGAGCTACAAAAAGCATCTGGCAGTGCTGGAGGAGCTGACGGGCAAAAAGATCGATGTCCTGCACATCGTCGGCGGGGGAGCGAACAACGAAATGCTCAACCGCGCCACGGCAAAGGCGGCAGGCATCCGCGTTACGGCAGGCCCGTCGGAGGGTACGGCTCTCGGGAACATTCTCTGCCAGCTCGTTGCCCTCGGTGCAATCAAAAACGAAGCCGAAGCGAGGAAAATCGTGCGCAATTCCTGCGATGTGCGTGAATATTGACGGGCGGTTCGGTATGCGGACTGAAAGACGCAGCGGGCGCGGATTTCCCGTCCGCTGCGCATAGTTGGAGGCGGAAGGAGTGAAATGCCGGCAACGCTGAAGGATATTGCAAAGAGGACGAACCTGTCGCTGGGTACCGTGTCCAATTATATCAACGGAAAGAAGATCAAGGAAAAGAACCGTGTTCTTATAGAGCGTGCGATCAGGGAATTGGATTATTCGGTCAATCAGCTCGCCCGCGGATTAAAGACGAACCGCTCGGCGTCGGTCGGCATCATCATGCCGACGCTCGACGACCCGTACGCAGCAAAAATCGCATCCCATCTTACGAGCATATTCCGCGCGAACGATTATGCAGTACTTGTCTGCGAGTCGGCTTCCGCCGAAAACGAAGCGGAGGTCGTGCAGTTCATGGTGCAAAAGCAGGTGGAGGGCGTTATCTCTTTCCCGGTCGCGGAAGACGCCGCGGTCTACCGCCCGCTCGACGAAAAGAAAATCCCGTATATACTGATCGACCGTGCGCTCAAGGGCGCACCGTGCGATGTGTTTTTACTCAACAACCGCGAAATATCGCGCAGCGCCGTGCGTCTGGCGATCAGCCGCGGGCACCGGAAAATCGGGATTCTTGCGGGCGAAAAGGGATTTCTCTCCGCAGACGAGCGCGTCGCGGGGTATACGGACGCCCTGCGCGAGGCGGGAATACCCGTCCGGCAGGAATATATCCTGCGCTCGAAGCAGAACGACCAGGACGGCGCCATTGCCGGAGCGGCGGAGCTGACGGGACTTTCCGACCGACCGACGGCGGTGTTTGCCACCAATTACTTTTTTACGCTGGGTATGGTCGTGGCATGCAGCGAACGCGGTCTTCGGTTGGGCAGGGAGATGCATCTGATCGGGTTCGACGATATTATGCTCAACGAGCTGATCCGCCCGAAGCTGACGATTGTGGCGCAGCCGATGCGCGAGTATGCCGAAAAATCGGCGGCGTTGCTGCTCGGCGTCATGCGGGGCGAATTTGAAAGTCCGAAAAAGACGCATATCTGCGAGGGGTACATTACAGAAGGCGAAACGCTGGGTTATCTCGGATAAATCGGGCGTACCGGTCATACGGCGGGTCGCCCCGGGAGCAAAAGCTCCCGGGGCGACCCGTTTTTTGCACAAAAGATCTGCCGCCCGTCGCGGAAGGGCGAATTTCGGGGAAAACCGCCGCGGATTTCTGCCGCGGCGTCAGGTAAAAAACACAAGGGGCAATACGAGCGTCGGGCTGCATGCCGCCTGCATGGGCGGGGCGTGGATGCTTCTGGTCAACGGATACGCGGGGCTGCGTATCTACGGGGAGGCGCTTCATTTTGCGCCGCTGTTGCACGATACATGGAAAGGGTATACGTTTAAAATACATTACCGCGGTTGCCTGCTCCTGGTTCGTGTGGAAAAAGAGAATACATATTATCGCCTGCTGCGAGGCAAAAAACTGCGCATTTTCCATAACGGAAGCGCGTTGGAAATTACGGATCGGGAAACCATAGCGGCAAACGCCGCATAAACGGAAAGAGGGGGTGCGCGCCCAATCGGTGCGCACCCCCTCTTTCCGTTTGCGGCAGGCGCCGCCCCCTCCGGGGAGCAGAAACAGGATTTTACAGCGTTTTTTTCATCTTTCTGTGCGGGCAGCCTTCCTCGTCGAAAATTTCGCCGACGGGGCGGTAGCCGCACTTTTCGTAAAACCCCGCCGCGCGTGCCTGCGCGTCCAACGAAACTTCCGTTCCGCCCGCGGCGCGCACCTGTTCCTCGGCAAAACGCATCAGCCGCTCGCCCGCATGCAGACCGCGGTACTTTGCAAGCATCGCCACCCGCCCGATGTGCCAGCCGCCCTCGTCCGCAAAATAGCGACAGGTTCCCGCCGCATTTTGGCGGTAATACAGCACAACGTGCCGGCTTTTTTCGTCCCGCTCGTCGAATTCCCCGCAAAATCCCTGCTCGCGCACGAACACCTCTTCGCGGATGCCCTTCGCCTCGGCGGGCAGAGCGTCGAACACCTTTGCCGTAAAATCCTCGTCCAAAAGCTCCGCCGCGATTTGCGCGGCAACCTCTTCGGCGGTGAGGCGGGTCGTATCGATGATTTCCGAACCCATATTTTGATAGTGCTTCGCCCGCTCGGCGCTGCGCGCGATGACCCCGCGCGTGCGCGTGCCGGCGGCAACGTCTTTTTCGAGCCGCGCTTCGAGCGCGGCTCTTTCGCACGTCAGGGTAAAAAAGCGGAAATCGAAGGGCGTTTTCAGGCGGGCAAGGATGTCGTCGGCGATTTCCCGCTCGTGCATCACCCAGCAGAAGAGCGCGTTGTCGAACTGCCCGCTCGCGAGAAAATTTTCCAACACCGCCCCGATGTTGGCAAGCACCATTTCCTTCGTCGCTGCGTTTACGGTGAAGGGTCGCATGTTCCAAACGTCGTCGCCGTCCAGAAACACGTTTGCGGGCAGTTTGTTTTGCAGAAGGCGGCACACGGCGGTCTTTCCCGCGCCCATCGTGCCGTTGATGAAAATA
>CAJFFD010000022.1 GCA_904373255.1 uncultured Clostridia bacterium
TGTTGTTCTCGCCCGACCACGCCACCTATTACCCCGGCGCGCGCAACATGACGCTGAAAGTCGTCTATGCCGAGGCGGACGGGCGCATCCTCGGCGCGCAGGCGGTCGGATTTAACGGCGTGGATAAGCGCATCGACGTGCTCGCGACCGCCGTCCGCGCGAAGATGACGGCGCAGGATCTGACCGAACTCGATCTGTGCTACGCGCCTCCCTTCTCCTCGGCGAAGGATCCCGTCAACATGGCGGGTTACGTCATCGAAAACATCCGCTCGGGGCTTGTCAGGCAGCACACATGGGAGGATGTCGTCGTCATCTCCGCCGACCGCAACGCGGTTTTGCTCGACGTGCAGACGCCCGCCGAATACGCGGCGGCGCACCTCGACGGGGCGGTCAATATCCCCGTGGACGAACTGCGCGGGCGGATGAGCGAGCTGGATAAGAGCAAAACGATCTACGTCAACTGTTACAGCGGTCTGCGCAGCTACATCGCCTGCCGCATGCTCGCCGCGAACGGCTTCCGCTGCTCGAACATGGCGGGCGGCATCCGCTTCTATAAGGTCGTCGCCGAGGGCGGAAAGTACGATTCCGTTTCCCGCCACCTCTGCGGCATGAAGAACGAATAGAGAGAAAACAAATGATTTCCATATAAACGGCGGCGCGGGAGCGAACATTCGCTCCCGCGCCGTTTTGCGCTTTCAGTACAGCTTTAAAAGTTCCGCCGCCTTTTGCTTCAGTTCTTCGGCGAGCGGGGCGGGGGAGAGCACGCGCACGCCGTCTCCCAGGCTTAAAAGTTTGGAGAGGAGCACCTCGCCCGCGGGCAGGGTCGCCTCGGCAAAAATTTCGTTCCCTTCCACGCGGATGTTGTCCACGCCCAGCCATTCCTCCACGTCGGGTACCGCCTTCTGCGCGACGGAGAGCTTCACGCCGATGAGTTCGGTATTTCCGAAATCGAATTTGAGGGGCAGGTTGGCGCGGTCGATCTCCCGCCTTGCGAACGGTTCGCCCGTCAGCCGCGCGCTGCGGATGCGCCCGATGCGGAACAGGCGGAAATCCCGCCGCGTGCGGCACCAGGCGTATAAATACCATATGTTTTGTTTATAAACGAGCAGGTGCGCCTCCACGACCCGCCTGCTCTCCTTGCCGCCGCGGTCGATGTAGCAGATGTCCAGGCATTCGCACCGCTCGGCGGCGTCCTCCAATACGCGCAGCTTTTCCGAAAAGTCGTACGCGTCCCCCCACGTTCCGCCGTCGACGACGATGTTGCCCGAAAAACTCATGTTGCGGCTGTCCGCTTTCTGCTGCAGGGCGAGCTTGTCGAGCGCGCTCTTCGCCGCGTCGTCGTGCAGCTGTTCGTACAGCGCGCCCAAGGCGTTCACCGCCGCCGCGTACTCCTCCCGCGTGAAAAAGTTTTCGGGCAGTTTGTAGGTGTCGGGCAGGAATATTCCGCCGCCCCTGCCGCGTACAATATCGAGAGGAACGCCCGAAACGATCAGTTCCTCCGCATAGCGGTAGATACTCCGCTCGGAAACGCCGTTTTCCCGCGCCAACTCTCCCGCGCTCGCTTTGCGGTTCTTCAACAGGCGAAACAAAATGCGCAGCATGATCTGAAATTTCATAGTTTTTCCCACTCTCCGAAAAAATTTTTTAAAATTTCTGAAATTATTTTAATAAATATGACAATATCTGTCAAGTATTTTGTTGTATGATAGTGGTGTAAACGGAGAAAGGAGGAAACAAACCGTGTTTTTTCTGAAAAAATTACTGCAATATATCGAGCAAAAGGGTTTTCGCACGGGTACGGGCGGAGCGGACAAGCGTTCGGTCGTAATCGCCGCGCCCACTAAACTTGCGGGGCGCGCGGTGCGCAGAGAGAACGGGGAGCAGGGATTTGCCGGAAATCGCAGGGGCAGGGTCGCCGCGGAATCTGTGTGCGCCGCGGGCGGAGACCGCCGTGCGGAAGCGGAGCGATTCGCCTGGTATTTTGCCGTGCGCGGTTTCTTCGCCCGCTCGGCGCGGGAAAAGGGGAACAGCCGCGTCACGGTGGCGGTATGCCGAAGGGGCGCGGGATCGGCGGAAGAGGCGCTGCGCGCGGGGCAGTGTCTGCGCGGTTCCGCCCTCGTCCGGAGGGAGGCGCCCCTGCGCGAGGGTGCGCGCTCTGCCGGTGCGGTCGGCAATTTTGCCGGCGAAGAGAGATTCACGCACATATTTTCCCCCGAATTTTTCGCAGACCTCGCCTCTCTGCGCGGTCTGAACGTGGAGGAGCGGCGGGGCAGATAAGAGCGCCTTGCTGCCGATAATTTTTATGTACGGTTATAGGGGATATAAATTTTACTAATAATACGAAATGCGGCGGAACGATTGCAAAAATTTTCGAGGAATGTTACAATAAAATGCGAAAGAAAAAACAAAGGAGTTTTTCCATATGTCTTATGTAGAGAGCGTATTGGCTCGGGTCAAGGAGCAGAATCCGAACGAGCCGGAGTTTCATCAGGCGGTCACCGAGGTCTTGCACAGCCTCGAAGCGGCGATCGACGCCAACCCGCAGTACGAAAAGGCGGGTCTTCTGGAGCGTTTGGTCGAACCCGAGCGCATCGTCATGTTCCGTGTTCCCTGGGTGGACGACAAGGGCAACGTGCAGGTGAACAAGGGTTACCGCGTACAGTTCAACAGCGCCATCGGCCCGTACAAGGGCGGTCTGCGCTTCCACCCGTCGGTCAACCTCTCCATCATCAAGTTCCTGGGCTTTGAACAGATCTTCAAAAACAGCCTCACCGGTCTTCCCATCGGCGGCGGCAAGGGCGGCTCGAACTTCGACCCGAAGGGCAAGAGCGACAACGAGATCATGCGCTTCTGCCAGAGCTTCATGACCGAACTGCAGCGCCACATCGGCGCGGATACCGACGTACCCGCGGGCGACATCGGCGTCGGCGGCCGCGAGATCGGCTATATGTTCGGCCAGTATAAGAGGATCCGCGACGAGCACGTCGGCGTTCTCACCGGCCGCGGTCTCTCCTACGGCGGCTCGCTCGTCCGCACCGAAGCCACGGGCTACGGCCTCGTGTACATCACCGAGGAGGCGCTCAAGAGCAAGGGCGATTCCATCAAGGGCAAAACGGTCGCCATCAGCGGCTCGGGCAACGTCGCCATATACGCCTGCCAGAAGGCGCAGCAGCTGGGCGCGAAGGTCGTCACCATGAGCGATTCCAACGGCTACGTTTACGATAAAAACGGCATCGATCTCGCCGTCGTCAAGCAGATCAAAGAGGTCGAAAGGGGTCGTATCAAGGAGTATGCCGCGCGCGTCAAGGGTGCGGAATACCACGAAGGCTGCAAGGGCGTCTGGACGGTCAAGTGCGACGTCGCGCTGCCCTGCGCTACGCAGAACGAACTGGATGAGGAGTCCGCAAAGATCCTCGTCAAAAACGGCGTAAAGCTGGTCGGCGAGGGCGCGAACATGCCCACCACGCTCGCGGGCACCGAAGTGTTCCAGAAGAATGGCGTCGTGTTCCTGCCCGGCAAGGCGGCGAACGCGGGCGGCGTTGCGACTTCCGCGCTCGAAATGGCGCAGTCGAGCGGCAGGCTGTTCTGGTCGTTCGAGGAAGTGGACGCCAAGCTCAAGGGCATCATGGCGAACATCTTCAAGAACATCGACGCGGCTGCCAAAAAGTACGGATTCGAAGGCAACTACGTCGTCGGCGCGAACATCGCGGGCTTTGAAAAGGTCGCGCAGGCGATGATGGCGCAGGGCGTGGTGTAATTTAAGATTTTGTCCGCTGCGGCGGGTGAAATACAGTTGAATTAAGGTAAATTATTCAGCGATGGAAAAACGGCGGAGGCAAAAAAGCCTCCGCCGTTTTTAACTTTATCCGTTTGCGCTCCCGAAAATTCCGCGTCCGGTCAAAATAGAAAAGGGGATTACGGAGCGTCGCCAGAACCGCCGTCCGCATCGCCGCGCGAAGTGCTGTCCGCATCGTCCGTATCGCCGATTGAACCGCCGTCTGAAACTCCGCTCTGCAAAGAGGGAGTTCCCTCTGCTTCCGCTGTATAGAGCGGAAGCAGAGGCGCTTCTTCGTCTTTCCCGCTCTCTGCCGTCTGTGCCGTATTTCGGACGGATGGATATTTGCGGGGTTTTCCGAACAGATTGTAAAACAGAACGCAGAGATTGAATACCGCCATTCCGGCGGAGAAAAGGGAAGACAGCGGCGCATTGCCCGCGTCTGCCGCGAACGACGCCGCAATGATGAGGAACAGACTGTACACCCGCACCGCCGCCTTGCCGATCTTCAGCCGACGAAGCCGTTGGTTGGGCGAACCTTTCCGGAACAGATAATATTCGTATACATAGACCAAAGCCGTAAGCGCAAAGCCTGCTGCGAGGCAGACAATGATGAGGATGCCCAGCCGCCCGCGGCTTGCAAAGGTGATGCAGGTATGCACGAGGTAAACCGCATACACGGCGAGGTAAACGATGCGCCCGACGAAAAAGTTCGCCTTTGCCCGCCGCATCAGCTTGCGGTAGTCGGTGTCGTCTTCGCTGATGTTTTTGATGACGGTGTATTGCGTCCGGTCTTTTTCTTTCAGCGCGTCGAGTTCCGCGGCGTCTGCATCCTTAAAGCTCCGGATTTTATACCGCTCCGCGCGCCTGGAGCGCGCGGTAAAATATCCAATCACGCAGAAAACGAAATTTCCGCCCTGGTGCGCCGTGGAATATGTCAAAAATTCCGTTATATCGCCGGGCGTTACGGCGCGCACCGCCAAACCGATCAGATAGATGGTCAGGTAAAATACGGCGACGAGCAATTCCGTCGCAAAAAAGGTCATAACGGAAACGCGCAGGGGCGAGGGGCGCCTGCTCTTCTTTTCCGCTCGGAGCGAACTTACGGAATAGAGGATGGAGAAAACGGTCATCGCGAAAACGAACCCGCCGACAAACGGCGTAACCGAAACCTGTATGTCCGTTTTGGGGTCGTAATAGAGGCTTCCCGTCAGAAAGAGAACCGCATACAGGCAGATGCCGATTTCGATGGCGGGCGGGATGTACAGCCGCCATTTTTTCTGCACGAATACGGGCAGGCTGATGAGTACAAGCTCGATGGCGGTGTAGGCGGCATAGCCGACCAGCGTGAAGAGCGAGCCGCCCTCGCGCGTAAAATAGAGGACAGCGGAACCCGCCAGCATCAAAAGCAGAAACGCCGCGCAGAGAATATAAACGACGCCTGTCGATTTTTTTCCGAATATTTTTTCGAGCATGGCATTTCCCCCCGCATCCGCCGCAGAACTGCTGCGGATAAAAACATTGTAGCAGAAAAGCGCGCAAAAAGCAACAAAAGCGCGTTTCATGCCCGCCGCGCATTTGACAAACGTGCGGGCGGAGTGTATACTGAACGTATCGAAAAAATTTTCATTCCGCGGGGGGGGGATGCAATGGAAGAAATGAAGGCGCACGAGCGGTTTATCGCGGCGGCGAAGGGGCAGCCGTTTGACAGGCTTCCTTTGCTCGAATGGGCAGGCTGGTGGGATCTTACCCGAAAACGCTGGGCGAAGGAAAGACCGGAAACGGAAAAAATGGAGATATGGGAGCTGCATCGGTATTGGGGATTGGACATGAATCTGCAGCATTGGTTTTCCGTGCTGACTCCCGCAACGCCGCAGCCGAAATCGTTCGGCGCGCCGATCGCTTCGAACATGGAGGAGTATCTCGCAATCCGCGGAACGCTCTATCCCGAGCCGTATTTACCGCCGGAATTTATCAAGCTTGCAAACAAAATGCACAGCGAGGGGAACGGCATCGTATGGTTCACGCTGGAAGGCTTTTTTTGGGTTCCCCGCAGTATTTTCGGCATAGAAAATCACCTGTTCAGTTTTTACGACGAACCGGAACTGTACCACACGATCTGCCGCGATCTTCTCGCGTGGCAGCGAAAGGTCGTGGAGTACTGTGCGGACAAGCGCGTGTTCGATTTTATGACCTTCGCCGAGGATATGAGTTATAATTTAGGCCCCATGTTGTCGCAAGAGCATTTCGACGCGTTTATGGCGCCCTATTATCGGGAAATTGTTCCCGCCTTAAAACAGGCGGGAATCCTGACGGCGGTCGACAGCGACGGGGATATTACCGCCGCGGTCGATTGGTTCCGTTCCGTCGGGGTGGAGGGAATGCTTCCGCTCGAGCGGCAGGCGGGTGTCGACGTTTCGCGCTATATCGAAAAACATCCGGATATGTTTTTTGTCGGGCATTACGACAAAATGGTCATGGATCAGGGAACGGCGGCGCTGGAAAAGGAGTTTGCCCGCCTGTTTCCGTCCTGTGTGAATGGTCGGCTGATTCCGTCCGTCGACCATCAGACGCCGCCCGCCGTAAGCGCGGACGAGTATCGGGTATATATGGAATTATACCGGAAGTTTGCCGTGGAAGTGGCTCGCGCAAGGAAGTATATCTGACGGGCAGCCGCTTCCGTCATGCGGTACAGACCCGCCCGCCGGAATTTTTCGGCGGGCGGGTCGCGTTCTGCCGCGCGTTTTCCCTGTGAAAAGGGTCGGCGGCGGGGGCGGTTTATATTCATTCACCTGCCGCCCGAAACTTTACAACGCCGCGCTTTTATGGTACAATACAGGGGAGAAAATGCGGAGGAAACGGCATGGCGGAGGAGCTTGCGGGCGGATATACTTTGGTCAGCGGTGCGACGGGATACTTGGGCCGCGCGTTCGTATTCGAGTGCGCGAAGGCGGGCGCGCCCCTCTTTCTGACGGGTCGAAGCGAAGAAAAACTTGCCGCACTCCGCGCGGAATTGGCGCAAAAGTTCCCGCGAATTTTGGTGGATACTTATGTCTGCGACCTCACCGAAGAGGGTAGCCGCGCGGCGATGTTTTCCTATATAAAGGAAAAGGGATACCGCATCGCCCGCCTCTGCAACGTAGCGGGCGCGGATATTCAGAAGGCGTTCGAAAAGTACACGCAGGAAAAGCTCGTCTTTCAGTGCCGCGTCAACTTCGAGGCGGCGGTCTCCCTTACAAAGTTTGCGCTCGAAAACCGCGCGGAGGAGCTGGAGATCGTCACGGTCGCGAGCATCTCGGGCGTGTATCCGATGCCGTATTTCGCCCTGTACAGCGCGTCGAAAAGGGCGCTGACGCAGTTCTTTTCCGCTCTGCGCGAGGAATGGCGGGGCAGGGGCGTGCGGATAACGACAATCGAGCCGGGCGGCATCTATACCCGCCCCGACGTCGTGCGCAACATCGAGGGGCAGGGTCTGTGGGGCAAACTTTCGGCGAAATCCCCCGAATATATCGTGGAAAAGAGCCTCGCGGCGGTGCGAAAAAACAAGCGGCTCCTGCGCCCCGGGTTCTGGAATAAATTCATCGCCATTGCACCGCGCGTTCTGCCGCTGTCGGTGCGCATGCGCTTCATCGCGCGGCGGTGGAGCAAGATCGAAAAGGACGCCTTTTAAACAATGAAGCGGTTTGCGGGATATGCGGGAGAATAAAGCGGATTCGGCAAGTTCAGGAGGGAAAATGAAGAGATACATTGCGGCAATGGATCAGGGTACGACCAGTTCGCGCACCATTCTGTTCGACGGGGACGGTTGCCCCGTCTCCTGTGCGCAGGAGGAATTCCGCCAGCTGTACCCCAAACCCGGCTGGGTGGAGCACGACTGCCGCGACATCGTCAATTCGCAGCTGAACTCCTTCCGCGCGGCGCTCGGAAAGTGCGGCGCTTTGGCGGAGGAGATCGAGGCGCTGGGCATCGCCAACCAGCGCGAAACGGTCGTGGTGTGGGATAAGTTTACCGGCAAGCCCGTCTACAACGCCATCGTGTGGCAGTGCCGCCGCACTTCGGAGTTTTGCGAGCACCTCAAAACCCGCCACGCCAAAACGATATACGACAAAACAGGCTTAAATGTCGATGCGTATTTCTCCGCATCCAAAATCAAATGGATCTTGGATAACGTTCCGTTTGCGAAAAAGCGCGCCGAAAAGGGGGAACTCCTGTTCGGCACGGTCGATTGCTATCTCATCTGGGTTCTGACGGGCGGAAAGGTACACGCCACCGACTACACGAACGCCTCGCGCACCATGCTGTTCAATATCCATACCCTCGAATGGGATGCGGAACTGTGTTCGCTGTTCGGCGTGCCGCAGAGCATGCTGCCCGAGGTCAGACCGTCGGGAGCCGATTACGGCGTGACGGACAAGGCGCTGCTCGGCGCGGAAATTCCCATCCGCGCGGCGGTGGGCGACCAGCAGGGCGCGCTGTTCGGTCAGCTCTGCACGGAGGCGGGTGAGGTCAAAAACACCTACGGCACCGGCTGTTTCCTCTTGATGAATACGGGCGATCGGGCGGTGCGCTCGCAGAACGGGCTGATCACAACCCTTTCCGCCTCGCTCGGAAAGCCCGACTATGTGCTTGAGGGGAGCGTGTTCATCGGCGGGGCGGTCGTGCAGTGGCTGCGCGACGGGCTCGGGTTGGTGCAGTCGGCGGCGGAAACGGAAGAATTGGCGCGTTCGGTACCCGATACGGGCGGGGTGTGTTTCGTGCCCGCCTTTGTGGGGTTGGGTGCGCCGCACTGGGATTCGCAGTGCCGCGGCATGCTCTGCGGCGTCACGCGGGGCACCACGCGCGCGCACATCGTGCGGGCGGCGCTCGAATCCATCGCCTTGCAGGCGTTCGACGTCGTGCATGCGATGGAGCAGGATATGCGCACCTCCATCGCGCGGCTGTGCGTGGACGGCGGCGCGAGTGCGAACGGATTTCTGATGCAGTTTCAGGCGGATATGCTGGGTGCGGAAGTCTGCCGCCCCGCAGTCATGGAGACGACGGCGCTCGGCGCGGCGTATCTGGCGGGGCTGGTTACGGGGTTCTATGAAAGCATCGCTTCCCTGCGCGAACGGCGGGAGGGGATGACTTCGTTTTTCCCTGCCATGGACGACGCTTCACGCGCGGAAAAACTTCTCGTTTGGGAGGAGGCGCTCGCCCGCGCCATGTACCGCCCGAAGCCGTGAGTCGGCGCGCGCCAATATAGAGGACTTATCGTTCCGCGGCAGGGAGGGCATTCGGTTTGCCGCCTGCGCGGGCATTCAATACAGAGCAAGGAGAAGAGAAAACATGAGCAGAGCGGACGAAATATTTATCGCGAACTGCCGCGACATTTTGGAAAACGGCACCTGGGATACGGACAGGGAAGTGCGCCCCCGCTGGGAGGACGGCACGCCCGCGCACACCATTAAAAAGTTCGGGCAGGTCTCCCGCTACGATTTGCGCGAGGAGTTCCCCATCCTCACCATCCGCCGCACCTATCTGAAGTCGGCGATCGACGAAATTTTGTGGATCTGGCAGAAGAAGAGCAACAACATCCACGATCTGTCCTCGCATATCTGGGACAGCTGGGCGGATGAAAGCGGCACCATCGGCAAGGCGTACGGCTACCAGCTGGGGCTGAAATATCAGTTTCCGGAAGGGGAGTTTGACCAGGTCGACAAGGTGCTGTTCGATCTGAAAAACAACCCCGCCAGCCGCCGCATCATCGCGCACATGTACAACGTCGCCGACCTCAAGGATATGCACCTGTACCCCTGCGCCTATTCGATGACCTTCAACGTGACGGGCAACACCCTAAACGGCATCCTCAACCAGCGCAGCCAGGATATGCTCGCGGCGAGCAACTGGAACGTCGTGCAGTACAGCATCCTTTTGATGATGTTTGCGCGCGCCTGCGGATTGGAAGCGGGGGAGCTGGTGCACGTCGTTGCGGACGCGCACATCTACGACCGCCATGTGCCCATCGTCGAGCGCATTCTGCAGAACCCGCAGTACCCCGCGCCGCGCCTCATTATGGACGATTCGGTCACCGATTTTTATAAATTCACGAAGGACAGCTTCCGTTTGGAAAATTACAAATATACCGACCTGGACGTCAAAATCCCCGTCGCAATTTGAATTTTTTGGGCAAAATACAGTACTATGTCAGACATAAACGACTAAAAAAGGAGAGAAAATGCGCGCAATCGTAGTAGTAGACAAAAACTGGGGCATCGGCAAAAACAACGATTTGTTGTTCAGCCTGCCCGCCGACATGAAGCATTTCCGCGAGACAACGACGGGCAAGGTGGTGGTGATGGGGAGCAATACATTGCGCTCCTTCCCCGGCGGGAACCCGCTGAAAAACAGGACGAACATCGTGCTTTGGCCGGGCGGCAAAAAGCGGGAGGACTGCACGATCGTCGGCTCTTTGGGGGAGCTGTTTGCGGAGATAAAAAAGTATCCGAAGGATGATGTTTTCGTCGTCGGCGGGGCGATGCTGTACCGCACCCTCCTGCCGTACTGCGACGAGGTCATCGCCACGAAGGTGGAGGCGGACGGCGGCGCGGAGGTGTTCTTCGAAAACCTCGACGCGCTGGAAAATTGGAGTATGGTATCCGCAGGCGACCCCGTCGAAACGAACGGCTATATCATCCGCTTTACCGTGTACCGCAACAGTTCGCCGCTTTCGTTCGGCGGGTGAACGGCGGCATAAAGCGCGGTGGAAAATTCCGTCGCTTTTTGCTTGCGGCGGCGGAATCGCTTGCTTTTTCCGGGTCAAAATATTACAATAGAACACGAAGCAATTTTTTACATTTTTTACAGCGAGGTTATCTATGGAAAAAATAGACGGAACCATTCAGCACGACTGCGTGAGCTATAAAGAGTTCCCCGAACATGTAAACGAAATCGTGACGATGAAGGGGATGATCCACCGCATCCGCGAGATGACGGGTTTTGCGTTCGTCATCATCCGCACCGCGCGCGAGGTGGTGCAGTGCGTGTATTCGCCCGATTTCTCCGACTACCGCATGGACGAAAAGGTGGTCGAGGGCTGCGCCGTCAAACTCACGGGCAAGATCGTCAAGGACGAAACGCGCGAGGGGCGCTATGAGATGCAGATCCACAACATCGAAGTGCTGTCCACGCCCGCCGAGATGATGCCCATCGTCATCAACAAAAAGCAGCTGGACAACATTCCGCTCGATCTCAACCTGAACATGCGCCCCGTTACCCTCCGCAACCCCAAGGAGCGCGCGGTGTTCAAAATCCAGGAGGGCATTGCCCGCGGCTTCCGCGAGTTCCTGTTCTCGCAGAATTTCACCGAGATCCGTACCCCAAAAATCAACGCGCAGGGTGCCGAGGGCGGCGCGAACATCTTCAAGCTCGATTACTTCGGCAAACAGGTGTTCCTCGCGCAGAGCCCGCAGTTCTATAAACAGATGCTCGTTCCCGTCTACGAGCGCGTGTTCGAAGTCGGCCCCGTGTTCCGCGCCGAGCACCACGATACTTCCCGCCACCTCAACGAGTACATCAGCATGGACTTCGAGATGGGATTTATCGACAGTTTCTACGACATCATGAACATGGAAACGGGCGCGCTCAAATACATCATGGCGCTTCTCAAAAAGGATTACGCGGAAGAAATTGCGCTGTTAAACGTCAATTTACCGGAAATTGTCGATATTCCTTTCATCAAATTCATGGATGCGAAGGAGATCATCACCAAAAAATTCAAAAAGAAGATCACCGACTACCGCGATTTCGAGCCGGAAGAGGAACAGCTGCTCGGCAAGTGGGCGAAGCAGGAGTTCAATTCCGACTTCCTGTTCGTCACCCATTACCCGTCCGAAAAGCGCCCGTTCTACGCGATGGACGACCCCGCCGACCCGAACTATACGTTGAGTTTCGACCTTCTGTTCCGCGGCATCGAGATCACTACGGGCGGTCAGCGCATTCACGACTACAACGAGCAGATCGCCAAGATGAAGGCGCGCGGCATGAACCCGGACGATTTCGAGAGCTATCTCATGGCGCACAAGTACGGCATGCCCCCGCACGGCGGCTTGGGTCTCGGGTTGGAGCGCATCACCATGCACCTGCTCGGATTTAAAAACGTGCGCAACGCCTCCATGTTCCCGCGCGACATCAACCGCGTCACCCCGTAATGAAATCGTTGCACTTGCGGCACCGCTGTTGTCCCTTCTGTTCCCGAACAAAAGGACGGTTTGCACCGGCGGTGCGGGGAAACACAATAAAAAACACAATTGTCAACCAAGTTCTAAAATTTGGTTGACAATTTTTTTATGGTCTGGTAAGATAAGTGGCATGAAGCTGAAAGAAAAAATTTACCGCAAATTGGACGGTGCGCGGGGGCGGAGCGCAATGCCGTGTGGAAGGCGGTCAAAAGTTTGCAGGCGGAGGGGTTTGCCATCGCCGCGGTGCCCAACCGCGGTTACTCGCTCGAAGCGGAAAACGACAAGCTCACCCCTTCGGGCATCGAAAAGTTTTTGGCGGGAGGGGAGTACCGGATCTCCGTCGCCGATTCGACGGGTTCCGTCCTCGACGATTTAAAGGAAGCCGCAGCAAAGGGCGCCCCCGCATGGAGCGTGCGCATCGCGGAAGAGCAGACGGCGGGGCGGGGCAGGTTCGGCAGACCCTTCTATTCGCCCAAGGGCGCGGGGTTGTATGTCGGCATCCTGCTGCGGCCGAAGCTGACTGCTGCGGAAACGCTGTTCATCACCACGAGCGCGGCGGTCGCCGTGTGCGAGGCGCTCGAGAGCGTCTGCCCCGAGCCCTGCGAAATCAAGTGGGTCAACGACGTGTTCCTGCGGGGCAGAAAGGTGTGCGGAATTTTAACGGAGGCGTCCTTCAGCGTGGAGAGCGGCGGACTCGACCGCGCGATCGTGGGTATCGGCGTCAATATCCGCGATACGGCGTTTCCGCCCGAATTGCAGGGGATCGCAACGTCCGTTTTCGAGGGCAGGGAATGCCCCGCCGAAACGCGGGCGAAGATCGCGGCGAAGCTGCTGGAGCGGTTTCGCTATTATGTGGAGAATATCCCGCAGCGGGCGTTCTATGCGGAGTACAAGCGGCGCTCCTTCGTCATCGGAAAGCGGGTGGAGGTGCGCTCGGGCGACCTTTGCGAGAGCGGCGTCGCGCTCGATCTCGACGAAAATTGCTTCTTAAAGGTGCGGCTGGATAATGGGCAGAAAAAGCTGCTTTCCGGCGGCGAAGTCAGCATAAAAGTGCAGTAAATCGAGTACTATGTCAGGTATAATTCAATGAAAAACAGCAAAAACGAAAGAGAAATCGAAATGCAAGGAGAAAAGAATGCGGCGGCGGAATTGAACCGCGGGCGGCGCGTCGCGGCGGAGCTTGCAAAGTGCGCGATCTTTGTTGTGCTGATGGTCGTATCCGCCTTCATCAAAATTCCTTTCCCTCTCGTGCCGCTCACTTTTCAGACGGTGGTGGCGGTGCTTGCGGGGCTGTTGCTCGGGCCGCTGTACGGCACGGCGGCGGTGGGCGTCTATATCTTTATGGGGCTCATCGGGCTGCCCGTCTTTACGAGCGGCGGCGGGTTTGCCTATGTGGTGCAGCCGACGTTCGGGTATATTCTCGGTTTTGCGGCGGCAGCCTTTGTTGCGGGGGCGCTTTGCGGAAGGGGCAAAGCCGCGCAGATAACGCTGCGCGGTGCTTTGCTGGCGAGCGTCGCCGGGTTTTTGGTAAACTACATCGTCGGCGTTCCGTACTTTCTTTTGATTTGGCATTTCTATATGCACAACGGAGGGGTTTGGCAGGCGGCGGTCACTTACAATCTGATTTATATGCCGAAAGATCTCGCGCTGTGCTTGTTGGCAGGATTTTTGGCGTGGCGTGTTCGACCCCTGCTCGATCGCCTGCGCTGAACGGAATTTCAGAAAAAAATGAAATAGCGCGGAAAACGGAGATTTATTATTTGACAAAAAAATATGGCTTTGGTATAATAGAATGGCTGTTTAAGGGAGCATGCTCTACGGAACAGCCATTCAAGCTAAAAAGGTTAACAACGAGGTGTAGCGCAGTTTGGTAGCGCGCACGGAACGGGGTCCTCAAAAATCGCAGGGAGCGGAGCGAGCGAGATTTTTGGGGAGAGGAGTCGCCGAGCGCGGAAGCGAGCGCCGCTCGGAAGAGCGGAGCGAGAAATCAACCGAGAGCGGCGACGAGGGATCAAGAGGTCGTGGAACGACCGGAAGCAAATTTGAAAAGTTAATAACGAGGTGTAGCGCAGTTTGGTAGCGCGCTTGGTTCGGGACCAAGAGGTCGTGGGTTCAAGTCCCGTCACCTCGACCAATAGGGCGTTGTGCGAACTTTTATTTCTTCAAAGGCGGTTTTGCCTTTACTGTTCGCCTATAAAACGCAAAAAAGAGAGGGTATACCAAAAACCACGCGATAGTCGCGTGGTTGAAAAGAGGTTTACCGATGAGTCTTGAAAAAAAGACTCCGATTGTGTAGAATAAGAACTGACCTGCCAGTCAGAAAAGAAAAACACAATCGGAGGATATTAAAATGAAAGACTCATCTAATACCATAAACAGTTTAGCACAAGGTAAATATCCTTGGGGAATTACAATAAATAGTAGATTCGTCAAAGTTGTCAGTTCAAGACCCGTCACATAGAGCATGATTGCAGACGAAAAGGCAGCAAGACAAAAATCCTTGAAAAACGTACCGTTTTTCAAGGATTTTTGCTGTTGACTTAAGAGGTAAAATAGATAATTTTTATATTTACATTTCCCATTCAATTTTTACGCCGCATTTTCAATAATTATAAGGAAAGTGAGGCGTGAACACGTATCGTTTGCATTGCTTGTAATAAGTGTGATTTAGGCATTTTGAAGGAAAGAAGAGAGCCGCAAAGATTTTTCTCATATTGTTCCGCCTCGGAGACAGAAAGTAAAATGTGCAGCAGAAGTTCCAGACATTCTACATAGGCATACTTTTGGCCGAGCACAAAATCATCGCCCGGGTACCCGCTTTTCAATTCGTCGAGGGACGACAGAATATGGTTGATCAGCAATGATAAAATATTATTTGTCTTTCGTGATTGCTGTCTCATTGTATAACTCCTCGTGTGTACAAGGCTTAATTGAACTGCCGGAATCGAGCATGTGCAGATAAAACTGTCTGCCGGAATCGGAGATGTTTATTTCGTTCAGAAAAGAGAAGATGGTCTGTGATGCTGCATGAACGTTAATGTGAATTTATATTATTAAAAAAATCAAAAATCTTTAATAATTGTTATAAAATTAAAAATAATGTGCAATAAAGACATAAAATGACCTTTAAAAAAATTTTTTAAAAAATTTTCAAAAAGTATTTACATTAGCGCTAATGTATGATAAAATAAAAACGCGATTGGAGAAAATCGACAAAATTCAATGAATTTCAGAAAGGGCGCCCTTTCTTTGTAGTGTTAGTATCACTAACACTACAAAGTGAATTTAATAGAAAAATTGCAGAGAGAGAGAAAAATGAAAGAATCGGTTAAAAAGGTTACGACATTAAAAGATATAGCCCAAAGACTCGGAGTGTCGGAAAACACAGTCAGCCGCGCTTTACGGAATTGTGCCGATATCGGGGCAGAAACCAAAGAGCGGGTTCGCCGGGCGGCGCGGGAGATGAATTATCATCCCAATTATATAGCGGCGTATATGGCGACGGGAAAATCGAATACAATAGCCGTCATCATTTCGTCGCTTCTCAACCCGTTTTTCGCCGTTTGCCTAGAATATATTTTCAATTTTCTGACGGAAAAAGGTTACAATTCACAGGTAATCGTCAAGCGCGGCGGAAAATTGCAAATCAACGACATTCTCCGTTGCGTGCAGAGCGGGGCTTGCGGCATTCTTACCTTTTTGGACCTCGAAAAAGCTACGGTTGATTATTGCGAAGAAAACAGGATACCCATTCTGCTCTGTGCGAACCAATCGCAGGACGACAGGGTGAGCACCGTTTATTACGACGAATACCGCTGCGGCAAGCTCGTGGCGCAAAAGGCGCTGTCCGTCGGCGTTCGCAGGCCCTGTTATATTAATATGCTGGGCGACGGCGACGAAGCGAGCTCCGTAAACGTCGGCAGGCGGCGCGGGTTTGTGCACACGCTCGAAACGGGCGGCGTCGCCTGCGACGAATACGTTTACGACTATGCGAGTTCCGATATACAAAAGGAAGCCGAAAGGCTGCATGCTTTGGTGAAAAACAACGACTTCGTTTTTTGTTTCAACGATGAGATCGCCGCGCTGATCAAAAAGGTCTGTTCCGACCTTCCCGCGCTGCACGGGAGAATCTACGGCGTGGACGGAATAACGAGATATCTGAATTATTCGTTTCCGATAAACAGCGTGGGCAGCGATTTGAAGATGCTTTCCCAGCGCTGCTGCCAGCTTATCATTCGCAGGATAGAGCAAAACGATCAAAAAATAATTCGGGAATTGTTTCCCGTCGAGCTTGTCTGCGTCGAAGAATAGCGGAATTTTCAGCCGGGTTTTAATGGCCTATGGGCTTTTAAGATAAAAAAATCATGTGACGGAGGAAAAAACATGAGAAAATCTCTCGCTGCTGTATTGCTTGCAATTGTCTGTGCGACGGCATTGATGTTGTTTGCGGCATGCAGCGGCAACAAGGAACTTACGTACGTCGAAGCGCAGGCGCCGACCTGTACGGAAGAAGGGCATACCGCCTACTATACGGACGGTGAAAAGTATTATTCGGACGAATCCGGCGAGACGGAGATATCGCTTGCCGACACGGTCGTGGACGCGACGGGGCACAGCATGAATTTCAATGCCGCCGTGCCGTCCACCTGTACCGAAGACGGCACCGTCGCCTATTATGAGTGCTCGAACTGCCACAAAACGTTTGCCGACGAAGCGGGCACCAAAGAACTGGACGACGTGACGGATTACGCCTCGCACGTGCTCCAGCATTTCGATGCGGTCGCCCCTTCGATCGACGCGGACGGCAATTACGAATATTGGCACTGCGAAGTGTGCGGCGGGTATTTTCTGTCCGCCGAAGCCTCCGAGGAGGTAGAACTTGCGGACACCGTAATCGAAAAGCTGCCCGAATACGCGGTGGAGATCTCCGTTTCCGTGACCGATGCGTCGGGCGAGGCTGTCACGGATTATTCCTCGCTGACGGATGCCGTAACGCTTACGCTCACCGGTGAGGGCTACGCCAAAGTATATACCGCAAAAGTCACGGCGGCGGGTAAACTGGAATTTACCGCCGACGACGGCGGATCTGCCGGGTCTGAGATGGGCGCGGGCGAGTACATCGTTTCGTATGAAGGGTATTATCAGTCATCCCTGACGGTAGGCGAAACGGAAAACCAGCAACTTACGGTGTACCTCGACGAAATCGAACATACGCTGACCAACCCGAATACGGATCATCCCGAATATGTCACCTTTGTGCGCGGCGAAGACGGCTCGCACGGGCTTACGTTCAACACCCCGTGGGGAACGGATACGGAAAACGCCGTCATCGTCGATATCGAGGACGCAGCCGTTACGGGCGAATATTACATGGCGGATTTCGTCGTAAAAATGCCCGGCGGGTACGATACAAGCTGGCAATCCCGCTTCTCCGTATTGGTCGCGCAGGCGGAAGGAAATACCGCATGCGGTTTCAAGGTCACGGTCACCGGTGACGATGCGCAGCTCAACATACACCAGGGCAACAATATCATGGCGAGCATGGACGGAATCGCAATCAAGACGGAGACATCCTTCCGCGCGGCGATCACGGGCGAAGGGCTGTATGTCCGTGCCGTTCGTGCGGGAACGTCTGCCGCGCTGTATTTTAGCTATGACGGCGGCGAAACATGGGAGCAGATATATACCGTGACCCTCGGCGAAGGACTCGGCGCGCGCTTTGCGTTTATGGCGGTGAACGATACGTTCGAAATCTCCGAGCCTGTTTTTGCCGAATATGTTCCGCAGGTTGATCCGACTTTGACCGAAACGGGCGTTGCTGCCCATTTTGCCGCAGGCGAAGCGCTCTATACGCTCGGCGGAGCAGTGACGACGGTGGAGGAACTTATAATCGATGAACTCGTCGAGCAGGATATTTCCCTCACGCTTACCTTAAAGAAAGAGGATAAGGAATTGCCGATCCCCGAAGAGCTGCAAATCACGCTCTCCATGCTCGGTGCCACGTACACGGTCGGCGTCGGCGAGGACGGGGTCGTCGAAATCGAAAAGATGGCGGTCGGCACCTATACCGTCACGGCGGCAGGGTACGAATCCGGCACGCTGGTCGTCACCGCGGATACCACTACGGCGGAGATCACCCTCTACCTGGTGCAGCACAGCATTGTAAGCGAAGGCGTTACCGGCGGAATCACGGTGGTGCGCGACCCCGCTACGGAGAAAAACGTTTACACGTTCAACAGCTCTTGGGATAAGGTCGCCACCGTCGATATCCTCGACGAGAACATCGCGGGCGAAAATTACATGGTGGAATTCACGCTGAATATGCCGAACAATTCGAGCGACTGGCTTACCCGCGCAATATTCACGATGGGCACCTCCGACGACAGCGGGTTTATCATCATCAACAACGGCTCTGTCTATTTTGCGGAGGGCTTCAACGTCTACGCGAATAACGGCGCTGAAATCAAAACGGACAGCTACGGGTTTGCTGCGGCTTCCAAAGCGGGGCTTCCCGTCCGCCTAGTGCGCTCGGGCGCAGCCGTTCGCCTCTATATGAATTTCGGCGAAGGTTATCAGCTTGTCCATTCTTTGACGATCGCAGGGGAGAGCGGCGCGCGGTTTGCTGTTTCGGTCTCCAACAACGACAAAGACGTGAGCATTTCCGGCATCAAAATTTACGAATACTCCGCACCCGTTGCGCCCGATGTAGGACAGGAAGGTTCGATCGGCTATTATACCGACGGCACGAATTACTTCGACCTTACGGGCAGCGCGATTGAACAGGAAGATACGGTGCTTGACGCGCTCGTAGAGCAGGAAGTCGAAGTCTCCGTAACCGTCACGCTGCAGGGCGAACCTGCCGACGCGGAAACGATCGGTTCGCTGACGTTCACCCTCGCGCACGAAAACGGTGTCACGGTCTACGAGGATATTTCCCTCGTAGACGGAAAGCTGGATGTTTCCGAACTCGTAAAGGGCACTTATACCGTCACCGCGAACGACAGCCGTTTCGATTCCGCAACGCTCGTCGTCGACGGCGCGTCGGCGGAAATTACCGTCAACATGCCGCGCTACCGTGTTGTGAGCGGTTCGGGGGTCACGATCGATGATGGCGAACTGACTTTCAACAGCGCATGGGATAGCGTTACCACTGTCGACGTATTCGACGAGAACATCGCGGGCGAAAACTACATGGTGGAACTTACGCTGAAAATGCCGAGCAATTCGGGCGACTGGATGAGCCGCGTCCTGCTAACGATGGCAGACGGCTCGGACGGCAATATCGGTTTCATTCTGCTCAATAACGCTGCCGACGGCTCCGTGTGGTGGCAGAACGCATTTAATGTTTATTCGACGGAGGACGGCGGCGAAAAGAAGATATCCGGATTCCAGTCGGCGTCGATGGGAACGGGCGTGCTGTTGCGCCTCATTCGCTCGGGCGATTCTGTATATCTGTATGCGAATACGGGCAGCGCATGGTCGCTGATTCATTCGCTCACGCTGCCGGAGGGGAGAGGCGCGCGGTTTGCGCTCTCCGCGTCCAATAACGAGACGATCGTTCTTTCCGGCATCAAAATTTACGAGTATTCCGCACCCGTTGCGCCCGAGGTAGGGGAGGCAGGCTCGATCGGCTATTATACCGACGGCACGAATTACTTCGACCTTACGGGCGCCGCCATCGAACAGAGCGAGATCGCGATCCCCGCGCTGGAAGGGCAGGAGATCGAAGTCTCCGTAACCGTCACGCTGCAGGGCGAACCCGCCGACGCGGAAACGAGCGGTTCGCTGACGTTCACCCTCGCGCACGAAAACGGTGTCACGGTCTACGAGGATATTGCCATCGTAGACGGAAAGCTGAATGTTTCCACCCTCGCGAAAGGCACGTACACCGTCACCGCGAGCGACAGCCGGTTCGATACCGCAACGCTCGTCGTCGACGGCGCGTCGGCGGAAATTACCGTCAACATGCCGTGCTACCGCGTCGCGAGCGGCTCGGGCGCTGTCATCGGCGACGACGGCGTTACGTTCAACAGTCCTTGGGATAAGGTCGTCACCGTCGATGTCTTCGACGAGAACATTGCGGGCGAAAATTACATGGTGGAGTTTACGCTGAAAATGCCGAGCAATTCGGGTGATTGGATGAGCCGCGTGATATTCACCATGGGCACCTCCGCCGACAGCGGATTTATCATCATCAACAACGGCTCCGTCTATTTTGCGGATGGCTTCAATGCTTACGCGACGAACGGCACGGAAATCAAAACGGACGGCTATGGGTTCATGGCGGCTTCCCAAGCGGGGCTTCCCGTCCGGCTGGTGCGCTCGGGCGCAACCGTTCGCCTCTACATGGATTTCGGCGAAGGTTATCAGCTGGTTCATACATTGACGATCGCCGGGGAGAGCGACGCGCGCTTTGCCGTTTCGGTCACCAACAACGACGCGGACGTGAGCATTTCCGGCGTGTCCGTCTACGAATATGTGGAGAGCGTTGCGCCCGATGTAGGGCAGGAAGGTTCGATCGCCTACTTCACCGACGGAACGAACAAATTCAATACCGCGGGCGAAGCGGTGACCGATGAAGAGATCGTGATCCCTGCGGAAGAACAAGCGGAGTAATTTGCTGCGCGCCGTTTGCGCGGCAGGGTACGGGCCACCCTCTCCCTTGCGAAGAGGGCGGCGCGTGCCGGACGGGAGACATATATGATTGAGAAAACATCGTCTTTTCAGGATGTGCCGGCGGAAATCCCGGGTTCCGGAAAGAAGAAAAAAGCAAAAAATTACAATGTGAAGGACGAACACAAAGCCTGGCTGAATATTCTTGCCGTTTTGTTCTTCCTGTATTCGCTTACGCTTATATTCCCCCTGCTTTGGATGCTCTACAACGCGATGAAAAGCAGGATGGAGTTTTTTGTCGAGCCGTGGGCATGGCCGCAGGATATCATCGGCAATCTTTCCAACTTCACCATCGTGTTTCAGGAATTCGGGCTTGCCGAAATGTTTTTCAACACGGTTTTTCTGTCCGTGCTTTCGCCGCTGATCACCCTGTTCTGCACCACGAGTGCGGCGTACGCCTATGCCAAGCACAAATTCAGGGGTAGGGGGCTTTTATACGCGATCGCGATGGTGCCGATGGTCGTAACCATCGCGGGCACGCAGCCGGCTACATACAGGCTCGTCAACAATCTCGGCATCTACGATAACCTCGGGGGTATCCTCTTGCTGAGTACGGGCGGGTTCGGCATCAATTTCCTGCTCGTCGCGAGCGTGTTCATCAATATTTCCGATTCGTACCGCGAGGCCGCCTCCATCGACGGCGCGGGGAACTGGCGCATTTTTCTCACCATTTACGTTCCGCAGGCGAGCAACCTGCTCATCGCCTTGTACGTGCTTTCGTTTATCGGAACGTGGAACGATTACATGACGCCGTATCTCTACCTGCCTTCGCACCAGACGCTCGCAACGGGCATCTATACGCTGTCCGAGCGGCTTACGACGGGCAACGACAAATATTCAAACGATTATCCGAAATTGTTCGCCAGTATGTTGCTTTCGATTCTTCCTGTGTTGGTGATTTTCGCCGCATTCCAGGATAAAATCATGAAGTTCCAGCTCGGCGGCGGGATCAAGGGGTAAAAAAGGAGTGAAATATCATGAAAGGTAAAGCAGTTAAAATTTGTTCCCTGATTTTTGCGGGAATGTTGGCGGCGGGGTGCATGGCCGCCTGCGGAGACCGCGGCACGACGGGCGCTCAGGAAAACGTGCTGACGATCCGCTATTTTACGGGCGGCACGGGCAGCGTTTGGCTGGAAAACGCCGCCGAAAAGTTCGAAGCGTCGCACGAGGGCGTTACGGTCAAGCTCGAAGGCGATTCGGGGGTCACGTCGCTCATGCAGACGCAGCTCACGTCCGGGAAGGATTTGGCAGACATCTACATGACCAACGAATTTGCCTGGCAGGAGCAGGTTTCGATGGGCCGCCTTGCGGACCTTACCGACGTGTACGAGGCGGAGGTGCAGACCAAGGACGGGCCTGTCAAAATCAAGGATTATATGTTGGACGAAGTGGCGGAAAGCCGCTACCTTTCCCGCTACGAAGGTTCGCCCTCCGTGCCGTGGACGATGCTGATGGGGTTCAGCCAGGCGGGGCTCGTGTATAACGAAGAGATGCTCCTTTCCACGCCGCACACGACGGCGAAGGCAGGGGAATGGGATGTCGGCGATTTATGGACCGCCCCGCCCGAAACGGTCGCCGACCTCGTCGCCTACTGCAACGACCTCAACGCGCGCGAAGACGAGATCTTGGAGATGACGGGGAATACCGAATTTGACCCGCTCACCTTCTCGGGCAACGAGCCGGTGTGGCTGCAGCGCCTGATGTACGGCTGGTGGGGGCAGTACCAGGGCGCCGAGGAACTCAACACCGCGAATGCGGACGTTGCCGAACAGGGCGGCGGAACGTTCTTCGATTTCTGGAACTACGGCTCTGCCGACGTGTTCAACCAGGCGGGCATCGAGGCGGCGATCGGCGCCTTCCAGGACGTATTCGTCGATTTGAATACCCATCAGTATAAGAACGTGCCGCTGGCGAGCACCTCCTATTCCACGTACGACGCGGAGCGCCGCTTTACCCAGCAGCAGACGGCGATGGTCGTCGGGGGCGCGTTCATTTACAACGAGATGACGGGCGTGCGCGACGTGGACGGAGACGGGGAAGACGACTTCACGATGAAGATGATGATGCTCCCCGCCGTCGAAGGCGCGCAGGTCGGCGACGACGGCGAGCTGCTCAAAATGAACCTGTATAACTGCGAAGACGTCGTGCTCATCCCGTCGCAGGCAACGAACGTGGAGCTTGCAAAAGAGTTCCTTATCCTGCTGTGCGAAGAGGAGAGCCTTTTGGATTACACAAAACTTACGAGCGAGCTGCGGCCTTTCAAATACGACCCGATGGACGCGGAAACGGAAGACTTCGAGTACGGGCCGTTCGCGCTCTCCGTCATCGAAAATTTCAACGCCTGCGACGTACATCTCGTCCGCTGCCCTGTGGGTACGGAAATGGAGGAGCGCACGCTGATCTCCCTTTACAGCCAGCCGATCTGGGATACCGCATACACGAGTTTCACGGCGAGCCTTCTCACGCAGGATGCGGGCACCATTGCCGAAAACATTTACAGCGGAGCGCAAAAGGAGTGGCCGAAATGGGAAGCGCAGGTAAGGTAGAAAACGCGGCGGAAGACCCGCGGGAAAGAGAGGAAGGGATCTCCGCAAACGGGCGGAAAAAGCCTTTGGCGCCCTTTTACAAACGGGCGGCGTTCCGGAAATATATCTTTATCCTGTCGCTCATTATCATTCCGATGCTGAATTTTATCGTGTTTTGGGTGTACGTGAGCGCGGATACGATCCTTTCGACTTTCCGGCATTTCAGCATGCGCACGGGGGAGTTCGAGTGGTACGGGCTGCAAAATTACATCGAAGTGTTCCGCGAATATATGTTCGGGCTGGACGATTATCCCGAAAAGCGGGCGCTCTTTTGGAATTCCTTCCACGCGGTCCCCATCAACCTGATCATCCTGCCCCTCTCGTTCGTCTGCGCATATGCGTTCTATAAAAAGATCCGCTTCCAAAAGTATTTCCGCGTATGCTTTTATCTCCCGTCCATCATATCGATCAGCGTGCTGGCGCTCTGCTTCCGCTACATGTTCCATTCCGACTTCGGACCGATCAAAGCGCTGTTCGAAAATTGGTTCGGGTACGCGCCCGTCTGGCTGTCGAACGATTCCGACCAAATGTGGACGCTGATCTACATTTTCTGCATCTGGGCGGGCATGAGCACCAACGTCATCATGATGAACAGCGCCATGTCGCGCATCCCCGAGGACATATCCGATTACAGCCGCCTCGAAGGCGTCGGGTTCTGGCGGGAAGCCGTGCAGATCGTTCTGCCGCTCGTTTTGCCTACGGTGGGCATCTATATGATCTCGGTCGTTACGGCGGTGGCGGCTTTCGCCTTGCAGCCCATGCTCCTGGCGGGCACGATGGGCCTGGAAAACAAGTTCGGCACGTCGGCGTGGTTCATACTGGAAGCCGCGGCGGGCGGGCAGCAGAATACGATGATCCTCGCCTCGACGATCGGCATCTGCATGACCATCCTTTTGACGCCGTTTGTCGTCGCCGTGCGGGTCCTGGTGAACAAATTCACGCCCGAAGTGGATTTTTGAAATAATCTGATAAGGAGAAATCATGAAAGAGAACACAATCAAACGTTTTGCGGTCGCGGCGCTTGCGCTTTTGTTTGCGGCAAGCTGCCTGGCGGGCGTGCTTTTCGGGGCGCGCCGCGCGACCGCCGCTACGGTCACCAATACCGTTCTGTCCGAACCTTTCGACTCCCTCGAAGACGCGGGGAACTGGCAGAAAAACGATTTCGGGCTGACGCGGGAAAATTATTACGTCGCGCTCAACGGGCCCGTGCACGATTACGAGAGCACGCTCATGTACCGCTATGCGATCGACGGCGACTGCACGATTTCTTTCCGCGTGGAGGCGGACCCCGCCGCGCAGACGGACGGCAACAGCGACAACTGGATCGGGTTCCACCTCGGTTCCGCCGTCGCAGACGGGGCAAGGACGTCGGATTCGACGGTCATGTTCATTTCCTGGCAGGGCAGGACGGTCGCCTGGGACAACGACGGCGGGCGTACCGGCCGTTCGCTCGATTCCTCGTCGGAGGGGAGCAACCCGTCGCTGAATTACAGCATGTTCGGGTATGCCGAAGGCAGGGGCGCGAATGTAGAGATCGTCCTGCATAAAACGGAAGCCGTACAGCCGCTCGGGGACAACCTTCCCGTCTACGAACTGGATTATTATCTTTGGGAAACGGGTACGGCAAAACCCTCCGCGCCGTCTTTCGAGATGAACGATGTCGCGGTGGAAGGGTATTTCGGTTTTACATCCTTCAACAATTATCTTTTCCGCATTTACGACATGCAGGTGACCGAGGGCGGAACGGTCGTTTCGTCCGCCGATCTGGAAACGGAGGAAGCCGCGATCGGGTATGACGACGGCGACGGCACGTATTGGCGGGCAAATTCCGCATACAATACGGGCATTGTCTCGGTTGCCGCCGATACGAAGGTGTCTACGGCGGGCAAGGCGGCGGGCATGCTGCTTTCGTCTCTGCGGATCGAAGCGGACCCGTATTGCAACCGCCAGTTCGACCTCTCGTTTGCAATGACGGCGCCGGCCTTCCCGGAGGGCGCGGTCTTCGGCGTCGGGTTCGGGCTTTACGATACGGCTTCCGCCGCCGACGAGCGCAATCTTATCGGGATACAGGGCTTGGCGGACGGCGGGTGGCGCTTTGTCAAGTGCGTCAACGGCAGGGTGCGCGCGTCTTCGTCCGCATACGCGGCGCTCCCGTCGGGCGGGCAGACGTTTACCGTTACCGGCTTTTACGGCGGAACGGTCTCCGTTTCGTTCGGCGGGCAGAGCGAAATCTTTGAGGACGTCGATTTTGCGGGCTGTTTCGCCGTGGGCACGGCGGGAACGGCCGCATGCGCCGTATCCTTCGACGATATTTCGCTTACGGCGGTCTCGCGCGTGGCGCCCGAAAAGCAGCCGGAGGACCTCGCCATTGATTTTACGGGCACGCTCAGCAATGAAGACGGCGGCGTCACCTATTACAGCAAGTATATCGACGTGTCGAAATGGTATTACACCACGAACGTGTCGCTGCCGCGCTATTCGCTCACGGAGGACCGCAATTACATCCAGTTCATCGCGGCCAACAAGGGCGGAACGGAAATGCAGTGCGATATTTTTGCGCCGAGAACGCGCTTCGAAGAATTTATCTGCCGTTTCAGCATAACCGTTTCGGAGGAGGCGGCTATCGCGAGCGCCAACGCCGCGGTCGGGCTGTCTTTCGGCAAGGCGTCGCTCATCTATACGCCGCTCGAAAGTTCCCCCGGGGTCTTCTTCGAGCGCACGGCGTCGGGCATGCGCCTGAAAGTGCAGGGCGGAGACTGCGAGCAGGCGAACCAGAGCGGCGAAATCGCAGTCGAAGGCGACCTTTGGGCGAGCGAAGATACGGTGAACGACCCGGTCACGTACCGCGTCATGGTCGTTGTCCGCGGCGGTACGGCGAACGTCTATTTCGCCCCCGAAGATTCGCCCGAACAGATGAACATCCTGCGCGCGCGGCTCACGGGGCTTTCGACGTACGGCTTTGTCGGCGTGGTCGGCTATAACGGCGCAAGTTTTCATTTGAACGACTTTTCAGTCACGAACATTGCAGTGGTCAGATAAGGAGAAAAAGAGATGAAAACAAAAATCAGGAAAGCATCGCTCGGCGCCCTGGCCGCGGTATTGCTCGCGGCGCTGCTCATGGCGGCGCTGCCCAGCGTGGCGCATGCGGCGCATGCGGCGGAATCCGCGGCGGTGCGCGTCGATTTCACGGATGACAGCGCATATACGGCGGAAGGAGACGTCACGGCGGGAGAAGGGGGCGCAAGGCTTGCAAACGGCGCGCGCGTCGCCGTCAAGGAATCTTTTACTTCCTTTTTGTGCTATATCGACGTGACTTCGGAGAGCGCCTTTACCCTCTCTTTCGGCGGCGGCAGCCTGCGGTTCACGCAGGGCGGAATCGAAACTTCCCTTGCAACGGCGTCCGGAGCGCAGCGCGAATATGACTTCGCTGCATTTGCAGAGGGCGGGATCGTGAGCATCGAATCGTTCGGCGGCACCGTTACGGTCGGAGTGTCTGCGCGGATTGCCCCCGAGGAATACCTTTACGAGCCGGTTGCGGTTTATACTGCGGAAAATACGTCGGGAACGATTTCCGTATCGGCGGAGGGCAACATGACGGTAGGGTACATCAATGTATTTTCGCTGAGTCCTACGATCGATATTCAGCCGGACGATTATGACCCGAACGACGGGCAGTATCAGCAGAAACCCGCGCCCGCGGAAGAGGGCGAAACTCCGGGCGAGGGCGGCTGCAATGCAGGCATCGCATCGGCGTCGCTCGTATCGGCTGCCGGCATGGCGGCAGCGGCCGCGGGCCTGTTCGCCGCAAGGAAAAAGCGCATCGATAAGGAGAAGAAAGATGAAAAATAAGTGGATAAAAGGCATTGCGGCCTTTCTTTCGGCGGCGGTTCTGTGTACCTGCTTTGCCGCGTGCGGCGGCGGGGGAGAGGCGGAAAACCAGGAGGGCGATACCTTCACCCCATCCGAAAAGCAGGCGTTTTTGGGGCCGATCCGGCAGGACGAATACCTTTTCGGCATGGGTGAGATCGCTTCCGATACGATGGGAGGAGGGATCGACGGCGTAACGGGCGAGTGGCTCGCCGAAACGGCGGGCGCGATCGGCGCGCAGAGCATGCGCGTCTGGATGCATATCCCCAACATTATCGAAAGGGCGGCTTATTCCAACGAAGTTACGCTCAAAAAGCATGTAGCCGAAGGCTACCACGATTATTTCGCCGCGCTGAAAGAGAACGGCGTCAAACGCATCGTCGTCATGAACCATCAATTTCTCTATCCTTACGATTATGTCAAGCGCGACGTAAACGACCTGCAGGTCGCCATCCATCCCATCGAGGAACCCGAATTTTACGAAACGTGGATACAAATGTATTACGAGTGCTACAAGCTGCTCGCCGAAGAATTTCCCGAAATCACCTTTTGGGAATGCGGCAACGAATTTGACTCGATCCCGTTTTTCCGCCGCAACGACGGAACGCTGATGAGCGCGGAGGATATGGGCTATATCGATGCGGACCTGTGCCGGCTCTCAGGACGGGTTCGGCATCTTCCATGCGCCCCTCGACGAGGAAAATCCGGGCAAGCCGAAACCCGTGGCGCTGGCGCTCTTCCACTATTTCAACGGGGAGGATGCAGACGAGGCGCCGCTGTATGCGTATTACAATCAGGTAACCGGTGCGATTTCATAAGGTGAAAGGCGGAAGCGGGGCTGCCGGAAAACGGCGGCCCCGCTTTCAAAAATAAGAAGAAAACAATCGATATGAAAAAAGATTTATATTTAGGGGCGGCATACTATCCCGAACTGTGGGAAGAAGAGGAGATCGAAAAGGACATTGCCCGTATCAGGGAAGTTGGCTTAAACTGCGTGCGTATCGGCGAATTTGCGTGGGGCAGGATGGAATCGCAGGAGAGCGTTTTTGACTTTGAATGGCTGAAACGGGCAGTGGAAAAACTGTATGAAAACGGGATATATACCGTCCTTTGCACGCCGTCGGCAACGCCGCCCAGATGGCTTTTGAACAAGTACCCCGAAACGCGCATGGTCATGCACGACCTCGTCCGCGCAGACGTGTCTTCCCGTTGCCATACGTGCAAAACTTCCCCTGTTATGAGGGAAAAGAACCGTATCATCGTCACCAAAATGGCAGAAACATTCGCGGGGCGCCCGGGCGTCATCGGCTGGCAGATCGATAACGAAATTTTCCCTTACAACGAGGGGTGTTTCTGCGAAAACTGCAAGGCGGCGTTCCGCATGTGGCTCAAAGAAAAGTTCGGCAGCATTGAAAATCTCAATAAGGCGTGGGGGATGGCGCGCTGGTCGCTGACCTATGACAGCTTTGCGGATATCGAGCCGCCGTACCCGCGGCAGTGGCGACACCCTTCCTTGCGCAAGGCGTGGCATGATTTCCAGTGTGCGCAAATCAAGAGCTATGTCGACGAACAGGCAGATATTTTACATAACCACGGCTGTAAAAACGTAGGCACGGACATGATGCGCGGGAACCTCCTTTCCTATTACGCGGTCAATGAAAAGCTCGATGTGCCGATGTTCAACCACTACGAATCGGCAAAAGACCTGGCCGATGCGGCGTTTGCCTATGATTTTCTGCGCTGCGTGAAAGATAAGCCGTTCTGGGTGACGGAAACACAGGCGAATTGGAACGGCGGCGAGTTTGCGGAAGGTGGGTACCGCCCGGAAGGCGCATGCTATGCGGCAACGATGCTGACCTTTGCCAAAGGGGCGGAAATGAACCTTTATTGGCTGTTCCGAACCCACCCGAACGGGCACGAACTGGCGCACGGCGGAATTTTTTCTCCGTCGGGCAGGGAATACCGCGTGGCCGAAGAGGTGAAAAGGGCCGCACGCGACGTGCGGCTGTGCGGCGGGTTTTTGAGCGGAACGAATATCGAAAGCAAAATCGCCTTGCATTATTCCAATACGGCGACTGAAAATTTCATGTGCGCGCCGCTCGTAAAAGGTTTCGATTACCGCTGCACCCTCGTATGGCGCATATATATGGCTCTGCGCCACTACAATGTTGACGTCATCGACACACGGCACGGTTTAGAGGGGTACAAAGTTCTTCTCTCGCCCTTCCTCGCAACGGCGGACGAAAACGGTTTCCGGGAGCGCGTAACGGAATGGGTGAAAAGCGGCGGTACATGGATCGTCGGCCCCATGTCTGACATCATGGACGGGAACATGTGCCGCTATACGGATTCTGTGTTCGGCTTTCTGGAAGACCTTGCGGGCGTGTATGTAAAGTATCAGCGCCCAATCGGGAACGACGTGTTCCGCGCCGGGTGGGAGAACGGCGGCGAGTGCGGCATCTCTGTGTGGTACGACGCCTTCGAATGCAGGGAAGGGACAAAGAGCCTTGCCCATTATTCGGCGGGCGAGTTCGCGCCCTATTCCGTCATCACCGAGCGCAAGGTCGGCAGGGGAAAGGTCGTTCTGGTCGGCAGCGTCCTTTCGCACGGCGACATTTTGCGCCTGATTGATCTTCCGCCGATCGCCGAGGCGAGCGAGAACGTGACGCTTACGCAAAGGACGGGAAAGGAAAGCGGCATGATCGCCGTCGAAACGGCGGGAAGGAGCGGATACCGCGACCTGCTCACGGGCAGAACGCTCTGCGGAAATATCGAACTTGCACCCTACGAGGTGCTTGTATTGAGGGAATGATATGTTAAACGGGAAATTTATCGGCGTAAAGGAAGAGACGAACATCTTTGTTTTGGAACAGAAATTTACGGTGCGTTCCGCAAAGCAGGTGACGCTTTTTGCAACGGCTTTGGGCGTATACTTTGCCGAGGTCAACGGCGTGCGGGTGGGAGACGGGTATCTCGCGCCCGGCTGGACGTCGTACAACAAGACCCTGCAGGTG
>CAJFFD010000023.1 GCA_904373255.1 uncultured Clostridia bacterium
CTGCGGCGTGGCGGGGCTGTCCGTCGCGGTCGATTCGCTGTCCGCCATCAAGTACGCCAAGGTCACGCCCGTCTACAACGACGAGGGCATCATCTACGATTTCAAGATCGAAGGGGATTTCCCCAAGTACGGCAACGACGACGACCGCGTGGACAAGATCGCCGCCGACCTCGTGCGCGAGTTCTCCGACGAGCTGAAAAAGACGCCCGCTTACCGCGGAGCCAAGCACACCCTTTCGGTGCTGACCATCACCTCGAACGTCGTCTACGGCAAAAAGACGGGAGCCACGCCCGACGGGCGCGCGGCGGGCGAACCGTTTGCGCCGGGCGCGAACCCCATGCACAACCGCGATCTGAGCGGCGCGCTCGCCTCCCTCAATTCGGTCGCGAAAATCCCGTATGATTGCTGCCGCGACGGCGTGTCGAACACCTTCTCCATCGTTCCATCCGCTCTGGGCGAGAACGACGAGGACAGGGCGGAAAATCTGGCGGACATGCTCGACGGGTATTTTGGGCAGGGTGCGCACCACCTGAACGTGAACGTGTTCGACCGCGCCAAGCTGGTCGCGGCGATGGAGCACCCCGAGCTGTATCCGAACGTCACCATCCGCGTTTCGGGTTATGCGGTCAACTTCCACAAGCTCTCCAGGGCACATCAGCTGGAAGTACTCAAACGCACCTATCACGAGCGCGTATAAAAAGTTTATCCGAATCCGTTTTTCCGCGCGGGGCCAACAGCCCTGCGCGGAATGCGTAAAAGGGGTTGTATGGAAGAAAAAAAGGATAAAACGGTAAACGCGGCACAGGTAGCCGCAGCGCCTCCCGTCGGGTATATCGATTCGGTTTACTGTGGCTCGGGCGTGGATGGCAAGGGGTTGCGGTGCGTGGTTTTTTTTGCGGGGTGCAATCTGCGCTGTCCATTCTGTCATAACCCCGAAACGCTGTTTAAGCAGGGTACTATGACAGACATAGATGCGCTCGTTTCGCGGCTGGAACGGTACAAGGGTTATTTCCGTCGGGGCGGCGTGACCCTTTCGGGCGGAGAGCCGTTTCTGCAAAAGCGGTTCGCGCTCGCCCTCGTTTCCGCTCTGCATTCGAAGGGGATACGCTGTTGCTTTGAAACGAACGGATACATCACGGATGCGGAGCTGATCGGCGCGGCGGAGTATCTCATCGTCGACGTCAAAAATCAGGAAACGGACGACCTCTCTCCTTACGAAAAATTCTTTGCCGAATGCGTGCGGCAGGGCAAGGATGTGCGCGTCACCAACGTGCTCGTTCCCGGCAAAAACGACAGTGCGGAAAAGTTGTCTGCACTTGCTTCGCTGGTCAAAAAATATTTTCACGGAGAGCCGTCCGAACGAATCAAATTTCTCCCTTTTCGCAAATTATGCGAAGAAAAGTACGCCGAATTGTCCATTCCTTTTCGGTATGCTGGTTGTCGGGAGGGGGAACAGGAAGACGTTGAAAAGGCGATAAATTTTTTAAAAAATTGGCGTTTTAGGTCGTTTTCATAGTATTATGCGTGACATAAATCGCGATAAATTGCAATTATATAACAAAATGGTGTGTACCCCGAAACCGGGGTACACACTCATTTTTGTTATGCGCACTGCTTTCAAACAAAGTAAAAAAGCAAAGATGGGGCGTACCGCAATTAAATTGCGTTTGCCGCCGTTCCGGGTGGCTGCGGTTTATCCGGGCGGGGAAGTCAGCCTATCGTCTTTAAAAATTTGAGTGCTTCCGTCCCCGCGATCATGCCGTCGCATACGGCTTTGGCGATCTGTTGCAAACCGGGTATGCAATCTCCCGCGGCATAGATGCCGGGAATATTCGTCGCGCGTTTTTCGTCTGTGACGATTTTGTTTCCGTCCGTTTCCAGTCCGAGTTTTTTGGAGAGTTCGAACGCGCCCGCCGAACCGCAGGCAATAAAGATGCCGTCGTACTTCTCCCTCGCCCCGTCCGCAAATACAACTTCCTCGACGGTTTCGCCTCCCTCGAAGCTCTCGATTTTGCGGGTATCGCAGGGCAGGGAAAACTGCGGGGCGAGTCCGTTCGTGAGGATGGTCACATCCTCAATGATGTTTTTCAACACCCCGTACTCGCTCTCCGCGTAGGCGCCGTTTCCTATGACGGCGATCTTTTTCCCGCGGAAAAAGAATCCGTCGCAGATGGCGCAGTAACTCACGCCTCGCCCCTCGAAAACATCGATATTTTTGATGGGCGGTACATTGCGCGACGTGCCGCACGCGATGACGAGCGCGCCCGCTGCAATGGTGCGGTCGGTGGTTTTGACATCGAAGCCGTCTGTCCCGAACTCGACGCCGCACACCTCTGCCTCAATGAATTTCGCGCCGAGGTTTTTCGCCTGCGCGATGCCGTTTGCGACCAGCTCTTTGGCGGAAATGCCGTCCGCAAAGCCGTAGTAATTCTGAATTTTGTCCGCTTTTGCGAGGGCGCCGCCGTCCTTTGCGACGACGGTGACGGAAGCGCCGCCGTCTTTCATGGCTAAATTCTCCGCGCATCTGTGCGATGCGCAAAAAGTTGTGCCTTTAAGTGTATAGCATTTCGGCGCATTTGTCAATTTTTCCGCGGCAGTTTTCCGGAATGCGCCGAAAACGGCTGCTGTTTGCCTCGATAAGAACCGGATTCAGCCGGCTGCGGGATAAGGCTGCGGCAGCGCGGCTGAAAAAAGGGAGGAGTGTATGTCGCCCTTCGTTCCCTGCTTGGAAAACAAAGACGGCGGAGCAAACAGCTCCGCCGTCTTTCAGCCTTTTTTGACGACAGTATAACCTTTTTTCGGTTTGGGATCTTTCCGCTTTCCTTTATAGACATAGGACAGCGCGATGACGACGATTCCCGCCGCGATTACCGCGATGACCACATAAGCCCAGACGGGGATGGGCAGACCTTTGACCTCTTCCCACATTTCATTGACGGCGGCATTGATCTCGTCGTCGAAATGCTGCATGATCGCGCTGCGGACGAGCACCTCCTCGGTGGGGTATTGCGCGGAGATCTGCCGCTTTGCGCTCTCCTCCGAAACGTAGATTATAAAATCTCCGTCCGCATGGTTTCCGTCGCTCGTGCCGTTGAAAAAGTAATTCAAATCGTAGGGTACGAGCGCGTTTCCGTCCTCGTCGAAGCCTCGGTTGTCAGGGTCGGCGGATTCATCGTACCAGTCGACCATCTCCTCGAACACGGCATCTCCCGCGATAGAGGAGGTGTAGCCGATGTAGTTCATGTTGGCGACGGCGTTTTCGGGGCGGGAGAGGAAGTCGATGAACGTCTCCGCAAGTTCGGTATTCGCGCCCTTCGGCATGACCCAGCCGTCGAACCAGATATTCGAGCACTCCTCGGGTACGATATAGTTGAGGTAGATGCCTTCCACATACGTTCCGTCTTCTTCGTAGTACGGTTCGGCGTCATCCATGGTATATACGGCGTCGCCGCTCCAGGCGAAGTTGATGCTGATGCGCCCCGCGACCATGTCCTGTTTGCCG
This sequence comes from uncultured Clostridia bacterium, assembly GCA_904373255.1. Classification (GTDB taxonomy): domain Bacteria; phylum Bacillota; class Clostridia; order Christensenellales; family Borkfalkiaceae; genus Borkfalkia. The sequence continues at coordinate 3,503 of CAJFFD010000023.1, forward strand.
CTGTCTACCTCAAAGCCGTAGAGGTTTTCTTTCAGCGAAATCAGTGCATTTTTCGTCTTTTCGAGCGTATCCTCGTCCGTGCGGTTCATGATTTCGGTGATGCGCGCATTGTAATCGTCCGCCCCGATCGTTCCGCCGTCGTACTGCTCTTTCAGCTGCATAAGCTCCTCGCGGTAGGCGACGGCGACCCCGAGGAAGTAGGAATCGCGCACGCTGTCCTTGATGGTCGCCTTGCTCGCGTAGCGCGCATTCCAGATCCCCGCCCAGCTGGATAAATCCTGCTCGACGCTTTCGCTGATCGCGGGGTCGTAAACGTATCCCATCGTTCCCCACATATACGCGACGGCGTATTTTGTCCAGCCGTTGTCTTCAAACAGATTTTTGATGTAGGGAGAAGCGTATTTCGCGTAGTTGCTGTTTTGCAAAAAATCGTCCGAAAATTCTTCGACCATCCCTTCCGAAATCATCTTCATGATCATGTAGTCGGAGGGGCATACGAGGTCGTACGAACCGGGGTTGATCTGCAGTTCGTTGTACATGTTTTCGTTGGTGCCGAAGGTGGAATATTCCACGCGTACGCCGCATTCCTTTTCGAATTCGGCAATAAGGTCGACGTAATCGTCTCCGGCGGAACCGTCCTCGCTTTCGGTCGGCTCGCTGATGTAGTCTTCCCAATTGTACACGCGCAGCACCGGCGTGTTATCCGTTGCGCATCCGGCGAGCATCATGGCAAACGGCAGCAACAGGCAGAGCGAAAGGACAGAGGAAATCACTTTCTTTTTCATTTTGCTGCCTCCTTTGAAGAGGGCTTGCGCGCGCGCAGATTGACGACGAGCAGAATGACGATCATTACGACGAAAATGAGCGCGGAGAGCGCGCGCAGCGCGGGCGTAGAGCTGTTCGTCCCGTTTTTGACCGCGTTGTAAACGTAGGTGCTGATGGTATCGAACATGGGCGGCTTGGTAAACGCCGTCACGATGTAATCGTCCAGAGACAGCGTAATCGACAGCATAAAGCCCGAAAGGATGCCCGAGAATATCTGCGGCACGACCACCTTAAAAAGCGCCTGCGAGGGGCTTGCGCCGAGGTCTAACGCCGCTTCGTAGGTGTTGGAATCCATCTGCTTGAGTTTTGGCAGAACGGAAAGAACGACGAAGGGCGTGCAAAGCACCATATGCCCGACGATGAGCGAAAGATAGGTGCGGTAGAGGAATACGGCAGAAAAGAGGAGCGCCAGCGAGATGGCAGTCACGATCTCCGCGTTGATGACGGGGATCTGCGATGCTGCCTGCAGGGGTTTGGCGGCTCTGCGGCGGCTGTAAAAGATGCCGATGGCTCCCGCGGTTCCGAGGACGGTGGAAAGCGCCGCCGCGGCGAGCGCGAGCCACACGGTGTTGAACAGGATCTGCATGATCTCCGCGCTGCGGAATACCTGCGCGTACAGTTCAAAGGAAAAATTCCCTTCCCATTTTCCGATGACGTTGGAAGTGGTGAAACTGTACACGACGAGCAGGAGAATGGGCGCATAGATGAACACGAGCACAGCCGCGCACAGGAGAACGGATAAAATTTTCTTTACCATAAATTTGCACCTCTCGCTTCCTGCTTTCCGTCCTTGAAGCCGCCCGTCACGAGCATGGTTATGAAGATGATGACGAGCAGGATGATGGAGATCATCGAGCCCATGTGCCAGTTGTCGTAGGTCGTAAAGTATTGGTCGATGAGCTTGCCGAGGATCGTGATGTTGAAGTTGCTCAGCGTGTCGGAAACGACGTAGTTGGTCATCGACGGCATGAACACCATCGTGATTCCCGATATGACGCCGGGCATGGACAGGGGGAAGGTCACCTTCGTAAAGACGGTGAATTTATTTCCGCCCAGATCCGCCGCCGCTTCGAGGTAGCTGTTATCCAGCTTTTCGAGGGTGGTGTAGAGGGGCAAAATCATGAAGGGCAGAAAGTCGTACACCATGCCGATGATGGTGTTGAGGTAATTTTCCGTGCCGAGCAGCCCGATGAGATCCAACAGCTCGCGCAGTGCCGTGATGCGCAGCACGAAGTTGATCCACATGGGCAGGATAAAGAGCATCAGCAGCACGTTCTTTTTCTTGAATTTACTGCGCGCCAGAATATATGCGAGCGGATAGGCGATGAGCAGGCAGACCGCCGTCGAAATGATGGCGACGGTAAAGCTCATCAGCAGGGTAGACAGCTTCGCCGCACTCGTGAAGAAATCGATGAAATTGGCAAAGGAAAACCGGATCGCCCCGTCCGCCGTCTCTGTGAATGCGTAGAACAGGATGAGAAACATGGGGATGATGACGAACAGGATGAGAAACAGCGCATAGGGTATGCACAGCTGCTTGCGCGAAAAATGAAATTTAACCATTCTGTTTCTCCTGTTTGAGCGCGAGGCGGATGTTTTCGGGTTTGATCTTCACGCTCACATAGTCATTCTCGTTCCACAGATCGGGCGAGTCGAGCACGAAATCTTCCTCGTTCTCCTCCGTGCGCACGATGTACTGGTAATGGTCGCCCTTGTAGATGAGCTGCACGATGTGCCCGCGCGCGCCGCCCTCGTCGGCGTTGTCGCTCAGCTCGATGTCCTGCAAGCCGACCTCGACGGATACGTCCACGTCCGTCAAATCGAGCTTTTCGCCCGTTGCGGTGATGAGGTATCCCTCCTCGTCGAGGTGAGAGCCGGGGTAAAGGGTCGTCACGTCGCATTCGAACTCGCCGTCGCCGAACGCGACGGTGTTCTTTTTGGTGATATAGCCGTCGTACTTGTTGACGGTCAGCTCCTTTTTCATGATGTGAATGTCGTCCGGCTCGATGATCAACCCGATGATATTGCCCACGTTTCTGCTCTGCGTGCTCTGTATGACGACCTCCGAGCGACCGACCATCGCGGTGATTTCGTAGTGTACGCCCTTGAACACGACGCTCGTGACGCGACCGACGAGCATGCCGCCCGCTTCGTCCGTCATCTTGATGTCCTCGGGGCGGACGACGACGTCCACCTTTTCGTTGCGCTCGAAGTCGTCCACGCACTTGAAATTGCGGTTGCAGAAGCGGACGGTGAATTTGCCGACGATGGTGCCGTTAAAAATATTGCTGTCGCCGATAAAGTCTGCCACAAAGGCGTTTGCGGGCTCGTTGTAGATGTCGGTGGGGGTGCCGATCTGCTGGATGCACCCGTCCTTCATGACGACGATGGTGTCGCTCATGGTCAGCGCCTCTTCCTGGTCGTGGGTGACGTAGATAAAGGTGATGCCCAGCTTGCGGTGCATCTCCTTCAGCTCGATCTGCATCTCCTTGCGCATCTTCAGGTCGAGCGCGCCGAGAGGTTCGTCCAGGAGCAGGATCTCCGGCTCGTTGACGATGGCGCGCGCGATGGCAACGCGCTGCTGCTGCCCGCCCGACAGGGTGGAAACGGAGCGCTTTTCAAAGCCTTCCAGGTCGACCACGGAGAGGGCGTTTTTCACCTTCTCGTCGATCTCGCGGCGGGTGAGCTTCTGCATCTTCACATACTTGTCGCCCTTGTCGTTCATATAGGTAACGGGCACCTTTTTGAGCTTCAAGCCGAAGGCGATGTTGTCATAGATGTTCAGGTGGGGGAAGAGCGCGTACCGCTGGAACACCGTATTGACCGGTCTCTTGTTCGGGGGTAGGTTCGTAATGTCCTGCCCGTTGAGCAGTATTTTGCCGGAGGTCGGGATGTCGAAGCCTGCGATCATGCGCAGTGTCGTCGTCTTGCCGCAGCCGCTCGGGCCGAGGAAGGTGATGAACTCTCCCTTTCGCACATAAAAACTCACGTTTTCTACGGCGACCGTCTCGTCAAACGCCTTCGTCACGTTGACGAGCTGAATGATCTTTTCGTCTTTTTTCAGTTCTGCCATTTCTTTTGTCCCTGCCGAAATTTATTTCTGTATGACTCCGGGATGCACCGGTCTCGCCCCTGCGGATCCGCCTCAAAAATTGGGAGGGGAGGAAATCCACAGGAAACTCGCCTTCGCGTCCGATTCGTTGGATATTTTGTGCGTTCTGTCCGCGGAATAGTAAAAACTTTCGCCTGCATGGCAGACATATTTTTTCTTGCCGAGGGAGAGCGTGATCTTTCCCTCCAGCACGAAGCCGAATTCTTCCCCTTCGTGCGGCACATCCTCGGCGGTGGAAGCGTGCGGCGCGAGTTCCACCGAAAGCGGCTCCATGAGGTTTTTCTGCGCGTTCGGCACCAGCCAGTTCTGCACCAGCCCGTCCGATTCCTTTTCAATATAGTCGTTTTCGGAAAACACGACTTTTTCGTTCTTTTCGCCGCGGAAAAATTCGCTGAAACTGCTTCCCAGCGCATCCAGAATATCGCCGAGCGTGGCGATGGACGGGCTTGTCAGGTCGTTTTCCAGCTGCGAAATATACCCCTTCGTCAGTTCGCATCGGTCGGCAAGCTCCTCCTGCGTCAGGTTGAGCTGCAGCCGCATGTCTTTGATTTTTGTTCCGAGTTGCATTTTATTCGTTTTTGCTCCCGATAAATTAAACTAAAAGTTTAGTTTACATAAACAACCAACACATATTATAGCGAAAAAGCAGAAAAAGACAACTGTTTGACGGCTGTTTTTCAAATTTTTTTCGACAAATTTTCACAAAACAAAAACAAAAACGGCGCTCCCCGTGCAGGGAGCGCCGGAAATTCGCCCGGAAATCGATAAACGAGCAGATTAGTTTTACTAAACCGACGAAAAACGGCGGTAAAAACGCCCGCCCGGCAGGGGAGCGATCCTGCGGGAGGCGGAGGGTTGAAGGGAAGTCGGGTCATTCCGCTTCGAAAAGACGACCTCGGTCAAAGCACGCAAAAAAGCGCACCGCACGGGTACGCTTTGCGTTTGCTTGTCTTGAAAGGAAGAGGGGAAGATTATTCCGCGTCTGCCTTCTTTTTTCTCGTCCTCTTGGGCTTTTCTTCCGCAACGGGTTCGGCGGCGGGAGCGGCTTTCGCTTCTTCCTTCGCCTCCTCCTTGGCGGCAGCTTTTTCTTCGGCGGCGGCCTTTTCGGCAGCAGCTTTCGCGCTGTTCAGGTTCTTCGCCAGAGCGGACTTTTTGTTCGCGGCGTTGTTCTTGTGCAGGATGCCCTTGGAAACGGCAGAATCGATCACGGAAACGGTTTCGGGCAGCAGCTTTTCCGCCTCGGCAAGATCGCCGGCGGCAAGAAGCGCATTATACTTTTTGACTGCGGTCTTGACCGCGGACTTGATCATCTTGTTCTGCGTATTTTTCTTTTCGGTGACAGCCACGCGCTTTTTCGCGGATTTGATGTTCGGCACTTTGCTTCTCCTTTCAAATGGTTGTTCATTGAATTATCTCCGCTATTTTATCATAAAAAATTTTGCTTGTAAACTGTTTTTTTGCGAAAATCAGAATTTATTCCGCCGAAATTTCATAAATATACCCGATTTCAGTTCGCGGGAGAGGAGTATGGAAAAAGATCGCATCGTTTTTTTTGACAGCGGGGTAGGCGGGATAACCCTTCTTGCCGACTTTCTGCGGCGGTATCCCTCTGCGGCGTGCGCCTATTACGGCGATAACGGGAACGCCCCGTACGGCAACCGCCCGGAGGGGGAAATCCGCCGCCTGGCGGAAAGCGCGTTTGCGCGCATCGCCCGCCTTTCCCCGCGCGCCGCGGTCATCGCGTGCAACACCGTTACGGCGGAATGCGCAGACCTTCTGCGCAGGGAATTTCCCTTCCCGATCATCGGGGTCGAGCCTGCCGTCCGCCCCGCCGCGGCGGCGGTCGGGGAGGGTCGCATTCTATTACTTGCTACGCGCGCCACGCTTGCCGGCGCGCGCGTGCGCGAGCTGATTGACCGCTGCGGGGGCGGAAGGGTCGAACCGTACTGCCCCGCGCGGCTGGCGGGCGACATCGAAAAAAACATATTCCGTCTCTCGCGCATCCGCCTTGCCGACCACTTGCCCCGCGGGGAATACGCGTCGGTCGTACTCGGCTGCACGCACTACATTTTCCTGCGCGAACGCATTGCCGCATTCTATGGCTGCCCCGCTTTTGACGGGAATGCAGGGACGGCTGACCACCTTGCGCATATTGTGAACATATGTTCAAAAAATATGTCAGAAACTTGCAAAATCGAGCCGATTTTCATGGGGGAAGCGAGAAAACACAATAAAAAGGTCTATCAGGCTCTTATATAAAAGCAAACAAATGTTCGCTATTGTCAAAAAAGAGTCAAAAACGACAGAAAATTAACAAAAAAAATCCGAAAAATCGGGAGAAGTGGTTGACAGTGGTCAAAAGTGGTGATATAATAAAATCATCACAAGCGGGGAAGGGTTGATGTATTCTTTTAACGGCAGGTTCAACAACCGGTTGGACGACAAAAACAGAATACGCATTCCTGCCAAGTTCAAAAAGGATTTGGGGGAGGATTACAAGTTCGCGTTCGGCCCGGGCGAAAGCATTTACGTCCTGCCCAAAGCTGAATACGAAAAGATCCTCGCAGGTTTCGGCGATGCGTCCTTCTTCGACGAGGATGCGCAGAACGCCATTGCCCAGTTCACCGGTATGGTCTATGACGTCACGGAGGACAACCAGGGGCGCGTGCTTATTCCCGCAGAACTCAAAGAATACGCGAAGATCGACAAGGACATCGTCATCACGGGCGCGGCTTCATACCTTCGCATCGAGTCGGCGGAAGCCTTCGCCGCAAAGAATGCAAACGTGAGCGTGAGCAGCGTGTTTGCAAAGCTCAACGCACTGCGGAGCCCGAAGGCATGATCGCCTTTTCCCACAAACCCGTCCTTCTCGAAGAGTGCATGCAGGGTCTTCGCCTCAAAGAAGGGGGCGTCTGGTTCGACGGCACGGTGGGCGGGGGAGGTCACTCCTACGAAATCCTCAAAAGGACAAGCCCGAGCGGACAACTGATCGCGACCGATTTAGACGAGAATGCCATCGCCGCAGCGAGCGCGCGGCTCTCGGAGTTTTCGGGGCGGTTTCGGATATATAAAAACAACTACAAAAATTACGCGGCGGTGTTGGAAGAGGCGGGCGTCGCCGAACTGGACGGAGTGCTTCTCGATTTCGGCGTTTCGAGCTTTCAGCTGGACGAGCGGGAACGCGGATTCAGCTACATGCAGGACGCGCCGCTGGACATGCGGATGGACGCGAGCGCACCCTTTACCGCCGAAGACGCGGTCAACGGATATACGGAAGAGGAGCTTGCGAAGATCCTCAAAGAGTACGGCGAGGAGCGGTTTGCAAAAAATATTGCCCGCAACATTGCGGCGGCAAGGAAGAAATCCCGCATCCGCACGACGGGGGAACTTGCGAAGATCGTCGAAGAGAGCATCCCCGCAAAATTCCGTCAGAACGGGCCGTGCGCAAGAAAGACCTTTCAGGCGATCCGCATCGAGGTCAACGGCGAACTGGACGGGTTGGAAGAAGCGGTCAAGGGTTTGGCTCTCCGCCTGAAAAAGGGCGGCAGGATCTGTATCCTGACCTTCCATTCCCTGGAAGACAGGATCGTTAAAAATGCATTCCGCGATCTGGCGACCGACTGTATCTGCGACAAAAGCCTGCCGGTCTGTGTATGCGGAAAAAAGAAAGAGGTTGAAATCATCACACATAAGCCGCTGACGGCGTCGGCGGAGGAACTGCAAAATAATTCCCGCGCAAAGAGTGCGAAATTGCGAATAGCGGAGCGGGTGTGAGAATATAGATAAGGAGAACACGACAATGGCAATGCCTGTATTGGAGAGAACGAGAACGAACGAGAACACCGCAGAGTTGAAGGCGTACGGAAAGTTGAGCGGTGGGGCGGAGCCTGCAAACTTTACGGAAGAGCAGAGGGCGATGGATTTCAATGCCCGCATTTCCGAAAATTATCAGAAGCTGATCAATCCCGAATATAAATCGGCGGAAGATTTCTTTGCCGGTGCGCCTGTGGAACAGCCGCAGGCGGAACCCGTATATGAAACGCCGGAAGAATATGCGATGGCGACGCTGTATCCCGAGCGTGCGCAGGCGGCGCAGCCGCAGGCAGCGCCCGTTCAGGAGCGCCCCCGCGAAACGGCTCCCCGCTTCGAACATCAGCGGGTGACGGAAGATCTGTTCCGCGCCGATTCTCCCATCAATGCCCCGCGGATGCAGGCGGCTGCACCCGTTGCGGCGCCCGCAGGGGAGCAGGTCGCGTTTGCGGCTCCCTCGTTTGCGGAGAGCGAAGCGGGTTTTGCGGAAAACGCCGCGGAGGAGGATATTACTCCTACTTCCACGACCATTCAGTACCGCACCGACCTGTACCGCGACGAACAGCGCGAAGTTACCGAAGAGAAGAAGGGGCACGCGCTGACGGCGAAGGGCAAACTGCTCATGGCGGTGTATGCCGTGGTCGTCGTCGTAGTGCTTGCGCTCATCATCATCAACACGAGCGTGCTCAACACGTTGGACAGCGCGGTCGCCGAGCGTGAACAGCAGCTCAATGCGATGGTTGCGCAGGCGCAGGAGTTGGACGACCGCATCGACTACCTCACCGACCCCGACACCATCATCCAGCGCGCGGAAGACGAACTGCACATGACGATGGGCAATCGGTAAATTAGAAAACTGAAAGATTCAACGAAAGAATTCCGGTCTCGCGGGCGGCTCTTGGCAAGGGTTGCGGGCGCGGCCGGTTTTTTTATTCCGAAAAAATACAGCGCAAATAAGAGGTGCTTTTATCCGCAAAAAAACCGATGCGCCCGCCGCGGGGCATTCCGCGACGCTTTCACGAAAGAGATTATTCGCCGTTTCGATGGCGGTAATCTTTCTTTTTTTGCTCATTTTCAGCCGGTTTTTCGTCGTGCAGATCGTGCAGGGCGAAAAACTGCGCTACCGTGCGATCGGGCAGTGGACGCGGGAGATCCCCGTCGTCGCCGCCCGCGGAACCATCGAAGACCGCAACGGCGTCGTTCTTGCGGACAACAGCGCCTCCTATTCGGTGTTTGTCCGCCCCAACGCCGTCAAAGACCGGACGGAAACGGCGTCCGCGCTCGCTTCGCTGTTCGGTTTGGACGGGGCGGAACTCGCCGAAAAGCTGGAAACGACGCGCGTCTCCGAACTCACGGTCGCCCGCCATGTCGATAAAAGCCTCGCCGAGGAGTTGGAAAAATACGATTTGCCCGGCGTGTACTATGCGCGCGACAATACGCGGGTGTATCCGTACGGGCAGGCGCTCTCGCGCGTGCTCGGGTTCACCTCCACCGACGGAACGGGTTTGACGGGTCTGGAAAAATATTACGACAAATACCTCGCCGGCATGGACGGGGAAATCGCGTACCCCGCCGACCTCGTCGGGGTGGAAGTGGAGGGGGAAGCGGTGTATCTCCCCGCCACCGACGGGCTGACCGTCCGCACGACCGTCGACTACGGCATCCAGGCGGTCGCGGAGGCGGCGCTCGAGCGGGTGTACGAGCAGTATTCCCCCGTTTCGGCGCAGTGCATCGTGCTCGACCCGAACAATTTCGACGTTCTGGCAATGGCGGAATACCCCGGCTACGACCTCAACGACATCCCGCGCGACGACCCCGAACTCCTCAACGACCTCTCCCGCAACGACATCGTGTCCGACATCTACGAACCCGGCTCGACGTTCAAGATCGTCACGGCGGCGGCGAACATCGAGGAGCATCTGCGCGGAAATCCCGCCGCTTTCTCCCTGCAATATGTGTTCAACAGCAGCCGCACCCGCTCGGTGGACGGTACGACCATCAAGTGCTGGAGCAACCACGCGAACGGCAAGCATTGCAACCAGACGCTCGCCGAAGCGCTCAACAACAGCTGCAACCCGTGCTTTACCGACATCGCCCTCGCGCTCGGCACCGAAACGTTCTACGATTACCTTGAAGCCTTCAATTTCGGCAAGGTGACTGGCATCGATTTTTCGGGCGAGGCGCAGGGGATGCTCGTGCCCGAAAGTTCGGTGCGCGCGTGCGATCTGGCGCGCATCGGGTTCGGGCAGACGGTCGCCGTCACCGCATTGCAGCTGGCGTGCGCCGCCGCGGCGGCGGTCAACGGCGGGTACTATTATCAGCCGCGGCTGGTCGGCGGAATCTATGCGGCGGACGGCTCGGTCGCGGAGGAAATTCCCGTCGTTCTCAAAAACCGCACGGTCAGCGAGGAAGCCTCGCGCATCCTCGCGTCCCTGCTCGAGGGGGTGGTGGCAAACGGCAGCGGCAGCAAGGCGTACATCGAAGGATACAAAATCGGCGGCAAGACCGGCACGGCGCAGAAATTCGAAAACGGCGCCATTGCGCAGGGCAAGTATGTGTCCTCGTTTCTGGGATTTTTCCCGTCGGCCGCCCCGCAGTACCTCGCGCTCGTCATCGTCGACGAGCCGCAGGGCGCCTACTACGGCAGCGTGGTCGCCGCGCCCGCCGCAAAGGAAATTTTTCAGGGCATTATCGACTTGAAGAATATCGAACCCTACGAAGTCAAATAAAAAATCGCGCAGGCAAAACACCGCAAACAAGGAGAGATATGTTACTCGGAGAACTTTTGCAGGGAATCGCATACGAAAGAGTATCCCGCTTTGAAGATCGGGAGATCGCAGGTATCACTACGGACAGCAAGCACGTCATGAAGGGGGATCTCTTCGTCTGCTTTTCGGGCGGCGAACACGACGGGCACGAATACGCGGCGGAGGCGCTCGCGGCGGGTGCGTCGGCATTGGCGGTGGAGCGCGAACTCCCGCTGCCCGCTCCGCAGATCGTCGTGAAGGACGGGCGGAAGGCGGCGGGGGAGATCGCCGCGGCGTTTTACGAGCACCCCGAGGAAAAGCTGAAGGTCATCGGCGTCACGGGCACGAACGGGAAAACGACCACCTGCCACATGCTCGCCTCCATCCTCACGGCGGCAGGGCAGGAGTGCGGCATCATCGGCACCCTCGGCATCCGCTACGCCAATCGGGAAATTTCTCCCGACCTCACCACGCCCGACCCGCCGTACCTGTACAAAATTTTCGCGGACATGGCGGAGGCGGGCGTCGAGTACGTCGTCATGGAGGTATCGGCGCACGCGCTGTACTTCGGCAAGGTGGACGGCGTCCGCTTCGAGGCGGGTATCTTCACTAACTTCACGGAAGACCACCTCGACTTTTTCAAGACGATGGACGCGTACGCCGCCGCCAAGGAAAAGCTGTTCGAAAAGGGGCGGTGCAGATTTTCCGTGTTCAACTTCGACGACGCGGAAGGCAGGAAGATCGCCGCCTCCTGCGATAACGCGTACAGTTACGCCCTGGAGAACCCCGCCGACGTGTTCGCGGTGGACATCCGCGAAAATTTCGACGGCTGTTCCTACGTCATCAACCTGTTCGACGAGCTGTACGACATCCGCCTGAACATGGCGGGGCTGCACAACGTGTACAATTCCATGGCGGCGGCGGAGTGCGCGAAACTTCTCGGCGTGCTCACGCCCGTCATCGCGTCGGGATTGTCGGGCTTGAAGAGCGTGCGCGGCAGGCTCGAACACGTTGCGCAGGTAAACGGCGCGGATATTTTCGTCGATTTTGCCCATACTCCCGACGGGCTGGAAAAATCTCTCACCGCGCTCAAGCGCCATTGCGAAGGGCGGCTCATCTGCGTGTTCGGCTGCGGCGGCAACCGCGATGCGTTCAAGCGCCCGATCATGGGCGAGATCGCCGCGTCGAATGCCGATTTCACCGTGCTCACCTCCGACAATCCCCGCTACGAAGATCCGTTCGACATCATTTTGCAGATCGAACCGGGCGTGCGCCTGCACTCCGACAAGTACGTCATCGTGGTCGACCGGGAGAGCGCCATCGAATACGCGATCGATATGCTCGCCCCCGGCGACGTTCTGCTCATCGCGGGCAAGGGCGGGGAAACGTACCAGGAGATCATGGGCGTGCGGCACATTTACAGCGACGTTTCGGCGGTCAAAGGAGTGCTGGAGGGAAAGACCGCCGGAGAAAGATTCCATGAAAACTGAAATTTTTATTCTGCTTTTGTCGGGTGCGGTATCCGCGGCGCTGTGTGCCGTTGCCATACCGTTCCTGAAAAGGATGAATGCGCGGCAGTATATCCTCGGGTATGTGGAGGAACACAAGAGCAAAGGGGGAACGCCCACGATGGGCGGGCTCGCCTTTTTGCTTGCCGCGGCGCTGTGCGCCATCCCGCTCCCGTCGCGCTCACCTTCGGATTGGCGTACATGGGCGTCGGGTTTTTAGACGATTTTCTGAAATTCCGCTTCCGCCGCAACCTCGGCCTGAAGGCGTATCAGAAAATCATCTTCCAGATCGTCATCGCGCTCATCGCGGGGGTGTTCTGCTACCTCAACGACCTGACCGTCCTGCACATCCCGTTCACGAAACTCTCCTTCGACATCGGCGTCTGGATTATCCCGCTCGCGGCGTTCGCCTTCGTCGCGGCGACCAACTGCGTCAACCTGACGGACGGGTTAGACGGGCTTGCCGCGTCGGTCAGCTTCTGGTATTTCGCCGCGCTCGCCGCGCTCATCTTTCTGCTTTCGGGGCGGGAGGGGATGCCGCTCGTCTGTTTGAGCCTCGTTTTGTGCGGCGTGCTCGCGGGGTATCTTCTCTTCAATACGAACAGGGCGTCCGTGTTCATGGGGGATACCGGTTCGCTGGGACTCGGCGGGTTCGTTTCGGCGATCTCCGCGTTCAGCGGCAACCTCCTGTATATCCTCGTTATCGGGATAATGTTTGTCTGTTCGGGAATATCCGTCATCCTGCAGGTAATATATTATAAACGGACGAAAAAGCGAATCTTCCTCATGGCGCCCCTGCATCACGATCGTCTACGCTTACTCGCTCGCGACGGCAGTCGCGGGTCTTGCCTGCCTGTTTTTCGTCCTGTAAAACGGCGGGAGCCGCCGCGCCGGAAAAAGAGGGTGCGGTTGAGGTTTACCCGCAAAAACTGCGGGGAGGTGCGGAATGTATTTCAAAAACCAAAAATTTTTCGTCGCGGGGCTGTCGAAGAGCGGCATCGCGGGGGCGGAGTTCCTGCTCGCGCGGGGCGCGGCGGTGTACATCTACGACGACGTCGCCGACGGCGCGGTGCTGGCGGCGGCGGAAAAACTGAGCGCGCGCGGCGCCGTTCCCGTCCGTGCGGAGGAGCTGGCGAAAGCGGCGGCGGAGTGCGACGTGCTCGTTTTAAGCCCGGGCATCCCCATCGACCACGAGCTGCCCGTCGCCTTCCGCAAGGCGGGCAAGCGCATCGTCGGGGAATCGGAACTGGGGTGCCTGTTCCTGCGCGCGGCTCTCGTCGCGGTCACGGGCACCAACGGAAAGACGACCACCGTGACCATGGTCGACGAGATCCTGCGGGCGGCGGGCATCAGCAGCATTGCCTGCGGCAACATCGGTCTGCCTCTCGCGGCGTGCGTGGATACTCTGGGGTACGACGACGTCGCGGTCATGGAGGTTTCGAGCTTTCAGCTAGAAACGCTCTCGAGCATCCGCCCGCACGTCGCGGTCGTCACCAACATCACCGAGGATCACCTCAACCGCCATTACAGCATGGAGAACTACATATTCCTCAAATCGAAGATCCTGCGCAACATGCGGGAGAGCGAGTACGCCGTTAGCGAGTACGCCGTTTTAAACTTCGACGACGAAAACGTGCGCTCCCTCGCCAAGGACGCGCGCTGCAAGGTGCGCTGGTTTTCCCTGCACGAGCGGGCGGAAGGGGCGTACCTGTTCGACGGCGGTCTGTATTTTGAAAACGAAAAGATCATGGACGCCGCCGACCTCTCGCTGAAAGGGGAACATAACCTGAAAAACGCGCTCGCCGCGCTGTGCGCCGCCAAGCTGATGGGGGTGGAGAGCGGCGTCATCGCCAGGGCGCTCTCCTCCATGCGCGGGGTGCGCCACCGCATGGAGACGGTCGCCGAGGTGAACGGCGTCACCTACATCAACGACTCCAAGGGAACGAACGTGGACGCGACCCTCAACGCGATCGGCTGTATGCAGGCGGACACGGTGCTCCTGCTCGGCGGGCGAGACAAGGGGTACGACTACGACGCCCTCTTCCAAAAAATCAAGGACAGCCGCGTCGTGCACGCGGTGCTGTACGGGGAAAACCGCTTCAAGCTCCTCAACGCGGCGGCGCGCAGCAACGAAACGCGCATC
>CAJFFD010000024.1 GCA_904373255.1 uncultured Clostridia bacterium
GCAGAACGTGCTTTTGGACGGCTGCCTTGCGGCGCTCTCCGACATCGCGGCGGCGACCAAGGGCAAGAGCATGCTCGTGTTCGTCGGCGTTCCCGTGCGTCTTTCGGGCGTGCTGTACAACTGCGCGGCGGCGGTTTCGGGCGGAAAGGTGCTCGCCTTCATCCCCAAGCGCCACCTGCCCAACTATGCAGAGTTCTACGAAAAGCGCAATTTCCAGCCGTATAAGGGCGAAAACACGCGCGTCGAACTGAACGGGGAGCAGATCCCGTTCGGCAATAAAATTTTGTTCCGCGAGAGCAACCATCCCGACTTCACCGTCGCGGCGGAACTGTGCGAGGATTTATGGGTTCCCGCGCCGCCCTCCGTGTCGCACGCACTCGCGGGCGCGAACATCATCGTCAACCTTTCCGCCAGCGACGAAACGGCGGGTAAGGCGGAGTACCGCCGCCTGCTCGTGCGCGCGCAGTCGGCAAAAACCGTCTCCGGCTATGTCTATGCGGACGCGGGGGAAGGGGAGTCCACCACCGACATGGTGTTTGCGGGGCACGATATGATCTGCGAAAACGGCGAAATCCTCGCCGAAAGCGAGCCGTTCGGCGAAGGGTTGGCTGTTTCCGAGATCGACGTGGAAAAGCTCGCCTTCGAGCGCCGCCGCATCAACACCTATTACGAAAATTCGGACGCGAGCGGGTACGAAATCATCCCGTTCTCCGCCTGCAAGGGCACCGATTCGCTCACCCGCAAAATCGCCCGCCTCCCGTTCGTGCCGCAGGGAGAGGACGCACTGGGCAGGCGCGCGGAACTCATTCTCTCCATGCAGTCGGAAGGTTTGAAAAAGCGCCTTTCGCATACGAACGCAAAGAGCGCCGTCCTCGGCATCTCGGGCGGTCTGGACAGCGCGCTCGCGCTTTTGGTCACCGTCCGCGCGTTTAAGGCTCTGGGCAAGGATCTGCGGGATATCGTCGCCGTCACCATGCCCTGCTTCGGCAAACTCCCTCAAACTCATGCAGGAGCTGGGCGTGACCTCCCGCACCGTCAACATCGCCGATTCGGTGCGCAGGCATTTCAAGGACATCGGGCACGACGAAAAGGTGAAGAACGCCGCCTACGAAAACGCACAGGCGCGCACCCGCACCCTCGTTTTAATGGACATCGCCAACGACGAAAACGGACTTGTCGTCGGCACGGGCGATTTAAGCGAGCTGGCGCTCGGCTGGGCGACGTACAACGGCGACCATATGTCCATGTACGGAGTCAACGCGTCCGTCCCCAAAACGCTCGTCAAATACCTCATCCGCCACGAGG
The DNA here is from genome assembly GCA_904373255.1 of uncultured Clostridia bacterium. Lineage (GTDB taxonomy): Bacteria > Bacillota > Clostridia > Christensenellales > Borkfalkiaceae > Borkfalkia. The sequence continues at coordinate 1,306 of CAJFFD010000024.1, forward strand.
CGGCAAGGCTCGGCGGGGAGGCGGAAAAGGTACTCACCGACATTCTGAATACGGAGATCAGCCCCGAACTTCTTCCGCCCGAAAACGGGAAAATCGCGCAGAAAACGGAGGAGCTGGTCGGCCCCTACGAGCTGCACGATTTCTATCTGTACTACGCCGTACGCTGGGGATTTTCGCCGAAAAAGGTGTATTTCCTCGCGAAAAAGGCGTTCGCGGGCGCATACGGCGACGAAACGCTCAAAAAGTGGCTAGTCAGTTTTTATAAGCGTTTTTTCTCGCAGCAGTTCAAGCGCTCCTGTCTGCCGGACGGGGTCAAAATCGGCTCGGTCGCGCTCTCGCCGCGGGGGGATTGGCGCATGCCGTCCGACGCGTGCGCGGCGCTGTGGCTGGCGGAAGCGGAAGCATTATAAAACCGAAAAGTTTTGCCTGTATTCACGGGCAAAACTTTTTTAATAAACAGCGTTTAATTTTTTGGCAGGTCATTGACTTTTTCGCTAAAATATTGTATAATCGAATAGATAGGAAACTGGGAGCGTTTCGGCGGTTCAGGGGCGTTTCCGTTTCATGATCATAACAAATTGTTGTACAGGAGGCTGAAAGAGATGTTAAACGCAGTAAGCTCCCTGTTTCTCGCGGGCACGGTTTCGGTAGGATTGTTTATCGGCGTGCTTGTCGGCGCTATTGTAGTCGTTGGTGCCGCCTGTTTTTTTGTCGGAGTAATGCTCTATAAAAAGAGCATCGAAAGAAAAATAGGCGAAGTGAATCAAAGAATCAAAATAATGCTTGAGGAAGCGGAAGGCGAAGCCAAAGCATTAAAGAAAGAAGCTATTTTAGAGGCCAAGGAACAGGACTTAAAGTTAAGGAACGAATTCGAACGCGAATCCAAAGAAAAGAAGCTCGAATTGCAGAAGGCGGAACAGCGCCTGTTGCAGAAAGAGGACAACCTCGATAAAAAAGAGGACGCGCTGCAGCGAAAGACCGATTCGCTCGAACAGCAGAAAAAGAACCTCGCCGCACAGGAAGGCGAAATCAAAAAGATGCAGGAAAAGGTGAATCACCAGCACGACCTCATGGTGCAGGAGCTGGAAAAGGTCGCCCAGCTCACCCGCGAGGAAGCGAAAAAGCTGCTCACGGAAAATATCCTCGACGAAACGCGGCACGACGTCGCCCTGCAGGTGCGCAACATCGAGCAGGAGGCGAAGGACGAGGCGGATATGAACGCCAAAAAAATCATCAGCCTCGCCATCCAGCGCTGCGCAAGCGACCATGCGTCGGAGATCACCGTGTCCGTCGTACCTCTGCCCAACGACGATATGAAGGCGCGCATCATCGGCCGCGAGGGTCGCAACATCCGCGCACTCGAAAACGCGACGGGCATCGAGCTCATCATCGACGATACGCCCGAAGTGGTCATCCTCTCGGGGTTTGACCCCGTCCGCAGGGAAGTGGCGCGCATCGCGCTCGAGCGGCTCATCAGCGACGGACGTATCCATCCCGCCCGCATCGAGGAGACGGTGGAAAAGGTGCGCAAGGAGCTCGACCAGCAGATCAAGGAGAACGGCGAAGCGGCGATGTTCGAGGTCGGCATCTTCGGCTTGCACCCCGAAATCATCAAGCTGCTCGGCCGCCTCAAGTACAGGACGAGCTACGGGCAGAATGTGTACAAGCATTCCATCGAAGTCGCGCAGCTCGCGGGCATGATGGCGGCGGAACTCGGGTTAGACGTCAACCTCGCCAAACGCGCAGGTTTATTGCATGATATCGGCAAGGCGGTCGACCACGAACAGGAAGGCACGCACATCCAGATCGGCGCGGATATCGCCAAAAAGTATAAAGAGAGCAACAACGTCATCAACGCGATTATGGCACACCACGGCGACGTGGAGCCGAAAACGATCGAGGCTGTCCTTGTGCAGGCGGCAGACGCCATTTCGGGCGCACGTCCCGGCGCGCGCAGGGAAACGAGCACCAATTACGTCAAGCGTCTCGAACAGCTTGAAGCGATCGCCTCGTCCTTCAAGGGCGTGGACAAGAGCTACGCGATCCAGGCAGGGCGCGAGGTGCGCGTAATCGTCAAACCCGAACAGATCGACGATGCGCAGACTTTATTCCTCGCCAAGGACATCGCCAAAAAGATCGAGCAGGAGCTTGAGTATCCCGGTCAGATCAAAGTCAACGTCATCCGCGAATTCCGCAGTGTCGAATACGCAAAATAAGACAGGAAAGGGAGAGGGCAATTTGTCTTGCTTTCTCCCTTAATTAAATTTAAGGGGGAGTTTATGAAAAAGAAAATTTTAGGTGTCGCATTTTGTATCATTGCGGCGGTTATGCTTTTTGTGTCTTCGCCGGTTGTTCCCGAACGGCGTCCGGCGGCGAAAAGGGAACGCTCGAGCTGAATAAGAAATATATTCACGAATCCGATGTAAGGCTCGACGAAACGGTGCAGAGGTATTTCAATTTTATCTCCGCTGATGAAGGTAAGTATCATTATTACGCGGTGTCGCCTTTAAACGATAAGATGATTTATTCTTATACGATTACCTTTCATTATAAAATAGTCGGAGAAATGGTAAATTGCTTTTTCGATTCGGTTGAATACGATACTGTCGATACGGAAAAGAATGCAAGCACGGGATGGTCGTATACATTGGGCGCCGATGTCGATTTTTTATTGCAGACAAACGGAATCTATTATATCAACGAGGACTATCTCAAAGAGATACCGAATTTCGACGCGGACGATGCAAATACATAAAATCCCTTTACAACACCGCGCGCGCGTGTTATAATAAGAGAAAAACCGCCAACGGAGGCAGATTATGGCAGAATTGAAATACGAGATCGCCGAAAAGCTCGGCGTTTTGGGCGAAACGGGCAACGGCTGGACGAAGGAATTAAACCTCGTCAGCTGGAACGACCGCGAACCCGTCTATGATATACGCACCTGGAACGAGGGGCATGACCGCATGGGTAAGGGCATCACCCTCTCCATGGACGAGGTAAAGGAGCTTAAAGAATTGCTCAATAAGCTCGATATTTAAAGATTGCTCGATTTGAAAGCGCGGCTCTGGATAACCGCGCTTTTGTTTTGCAAATCTGCGAAAATTTCAGTGGAATGCGGGCAAATAAGTGGAAAAAAATTCGATTTTGTATTATAATAGTACGGTACTAATTTATTCACGGGAGAAGGTTATGGCGGATACGAGCGTTTACGAAAATCCTTTGATCACCCGCTACGCGGGCAGAGAAATGGCGGAAAATTTTTCCGACGACAAAAAGTTCCGGCTTTGGCGCAAACTGTGGATCGCGCTTGCCGAGTCGGAGAAAGAACTGGGGCTGAACATCACCGACGGGCAGATCGCGGAGATGAAAAAGTTCCAGAACGACATCAATTACGACGACGCGCACAAGTTTGAAAGGGAAGTGCGGCACGATGTAATGGCGCACGTCAAGGCGTTCGGCAAGCAGGCGAAATCCGCCGAACCCATCATCCACCTCGGCGCGACTTCCTGCTATGTGACGGACAATGCCGAGGTCATCATCATCGACGACGCGCTGAACATCGTCTTGAAAAAGCTCGTCAACGTGATGGACAAGCTGAAAAAATTCGCCCTGCAATACAAGTCCGTCCCCACGCTCGGCTTCACGCACCTGCAACCCGCGCAGCTTACCACGGTCGGCAAGCGCGCAACCTTGTGGCTGTCCGATCTGGAGATGGACTACATTGACCTCATGCACCTGAAAAACACCGTTAAACTCCGCGGCGTAAAGGGTACTACGGGTACGCAGGCGAGCTTTTTGGATCTGTTCAACGGCGACGGGGAAAAGGTCAAGGTGCTGGAAAAGAAGGTCGTCGCAAAGCTCGGCTATTCCAAGGTGTACGGCGTCACGGGGCAGACGTACCCGCGCAAGTTCGACTATAACGTGCTGTGCGTTCTCTCGCAGATCGCGCAGAGCGCCTACCGCTTCTCCAACGATATCCGCATTTTGCAGAACATGAAGGAGATCGAGGAGCCGTTTGAAAAGCACCAGATCGGCTCGTCGGCGATGGCGTACAAGCGCAACCCGATGCGCAGCGAGCGCATGGGTTCGCTCTCGCGCTATGTTTTGAGCCTTCCCATCAATTGTGCCGTCACCGCGTCCACACAGTGGTTTGAGCGCACCCTCGACGACAGCGCGAATAAGCGCATCGTCATTGCGCAGGCATTCCTCGCCATCGACGCGATCCTGAACCTGTACATGAATATCTCCGAAAACCTCGTCGTGTACGAAAAGGTCATCGCCAAGCACATCGCGGCGGAGCTCCCGTTCATGGCTACGGAGAATATCATGATGGAGTGCGTCAAGGCGGGCGGGAACCGCCAGGAGCTGCACGAGCGTATCCGCGTCCTCTCCATGCAGGCGGCGAAGAACGTCAAGGAAGAGGGGAAGGACAACAACCTCATCGACCTCATCAAAAACGACGAGATGTTCAGACCCGTGTGGGACAGGCTGGACGGCATCCTCGACGCAAAGAACTTCATCGGTCGCAGTCCCGCGCAGGTGGAGGAATTTATCGCCGCGGAGATCGACCCGATCCTGCGGGCGCACGCGCAGGAACTGGGCGAACACGGCGAAGTCAACGTGTAACTCTTTCGGGAACGAAAGCAGAGGTATTTTGCAACGCAATTTGCGCCGGCGGCGCGCCCGAAAATGTTTGACGGCGGCCGCCGCTTGCTATATAATAATGCGCGATCGGAAATACTAAAGTTGCAGCCGCATGACGCGGCGCAAGGGAGAACGAATGCTCGAACTGAAAAACATAAGCTATTCCGTCAAAGACGAAGCGAGCGGAAAGAAACAGAATATATTGAAGGACGTCAGCCTGACCTTTGAGGACAGGGCGATCAGCGTCATCACGGGCCCGAACGGGAGCGGAAAATCGACGCTTATCCGCATTTTGATGGGAATTTCCAAGCCTACTTCGGGCAAAATTGTGTTCAACGGCGAGGATATTACCGGGCTTTCCATCACAGAGCGCGCGCAGAAGGGGTTTACCATCGCTTTTCAGCAGCCGGTGCGTTTCAAAGGCATCACAGTCAAAAAGCTATTGGAACTTTCGTGTGGCAAAAAGCTGGATATGAACGGCATGTGCGACTGCCTTTCGGCGGTGGGGCTGTGCGCGCGCAACTACATCGACCGCGCGGTAGACGGCACCCTTTCGGGCGGCGAACTCAAGCGCATCGAACTCGCTTCGGCGATCGCCAAGGGCGGCGAAGTATTCCTGCTCGACGAGCCGGAGGCAGGCATTGACCTGTGGAGCTTTGAAGACCTCGTAAAAGTTTTCGAAAAGCTGCACGATAAAACGGTCATCATCGTCAGCCATCAGCAGCGCATCCTTGAAACGGCGGATAAAATCATCCTCTTTGAAAACGACAAACCCGTCAGCATCGGGAGGAAAGAGGATATGTTTGAAAAACTTACGCAGCGCCCTTCGCTGTGCTGGCGCAACGTAAAGGAGAATTAGCATGGAAAAGATGGACAGGACGGACGAGCAGCTTTTGGAGACGATCGCCGATCTGCACGGCATCCCCGAGGGCAGCTTCAATATCCGCAAGAACGGCAAACTCCTCGCGCGCAATTCGGATACGGACATCGAAATCGTATCCAAGACGGATAAAGACGGCATCGACATCATCGTCAAGCCGAACGTCAAAAACAAATCGGTACACATTCCCGTGCTTCTCACCGTGGGCGATTTTCAGGATACCGTCTACAACGATTTTTTCATCGGCGAAAATTCCGACGTAACAATCGTCGCAGGGTGCGGTATCCACAACGATACCTGCGGCAACGCCGAGCACGACGGCGTGCATACCTTTTATGTCGGCAAGAACGCGAAGGTGCGCTACATCGAGCGGCACTATGCGAACGGCAGTGGCACGGGCAAAAAGGTATTCGACCCGGTCACGAAGATCTGTTTAAAGGAAAATTCGCAGTTTATCCTCGAATCGACCCAGCTCGGCGGCGTGACCTATACCGACCGAAAGACGTACGCCACCGTCGGTAAAAACGCGCAGCTTTTGGTCAAAGAAAAGATTTTGACGGACGGCGAAGAAAAGGCGATCACAGATTTCAAGGTGAAGCTTACGGGCAAAAACAGCCGTGCCGACATCGTCAGCCGCAGCGTCGCAAAGGGCAAGTCGCTCCAGCAGTTCAAGTCGGACATGATCGGCAAAAACGAGTGCTTCGGGCACGTCGAGTGCGACGGCATCGTGCTGGACGGCGCGCGGATCATCTCCACGCCGAAGATCGACGCCGTCAGTCCCGAGGCGAGCCTGGTACATGAGGCTGCCGTCGGCAAAATTGCGGGCGAGCAGTTGCTGAAATTGATGAGCCTGGGTCTTACCGAGCAGGAAGCGGAGGACGCCGTCATCAAGGGCTTCCTGAATTAATAAACATTAACGCTATAATTGTTGAATAATGAAACCGCATCCGAAGGGCAACGGGTGCGGATTTTCTTTTCGATAAAATATATGCCAAAACAAAGCAGCCGAACATTCGCAAAATATTTCTCGAGGCAAAGAGGCTGCACATTCCGCAAAATATCCGAATAGATTGTAGAGAGGATATTTTACGGAGGAAAAACAGGGTGGAATTCTGGATGAGGTTACCGCCTGTCGTGCAGGCATTGTTGGCGACGGGTTTTACATACCTGATGACGGCGCTGGGTGCTTCGGTCGTCTTTTTTTCGAACAAGTTCAGCAAACCTTTGCTCAACGGCATGCAGGGTTTTGCGGCGGGGATCATGATCGCCGCTAGCTTCTTTTCGCTCCTTCTCCCGGCACAGGAGCGGCTGACCGAGGCGGGGAGCGGGACAGCCGTCATCGCCGCGGTGCTGTCGGTCGGTTTTTTGATGGGAGGGGCATTTATCGTCTTCTCCTCCTTCGTGCTGTCGCGTTTTAAGGCGTTTTCGGGCGAGCGGGAGCGCGGGGGTGCGCTGATGTTCTTTGCGATGACCCTGCACAATATCCCCGAAGGGTTTGCGGTCGGCGTCGCGTTCGGTTCGCTTGCCGGCGACTATGGTGCGTGGATTGCGGCGGTCATGCTGGCGGTCGGCGTCGGTATACAAAATTTCCCCGAGGGGCTGTGTGTTTCCGTACCCCTCCGCAATCGTGGCGTGCGACCGCGGAAAGCTTTTTTGATAGGGCAGTTTTCAGGACTGGTTGAAATCGCCGCTGGCGTATTGGGTGCTGTTGCGGTCGGCGTGATCTCGGATATTTTGCCGTGGGCGCTTTCCTTTTCTGCCGGCGCGATGATTGCGGTGTCCTGCTCGGAATTAATTCCATCCGGCGTTGCGGAAGGAAAGGTTTCCTCCGTTCTCGGCGTTGCGGCGGGGTTTGCGGTCATGATGTTTCTCGACGTGCTTTTAGGCTGAAGAGCGGAGAGTGCAGGTGCTGCGCGCAAATTAAATTACCGACCGGATAGCGGTATAAATTTTTAGCTGCATAAAATTTATTTTTTTGACCATACTGTGCGTATGGAAAAGATTGAAAGGACAGCGGAGTTGCCTCCGAGAGAAGATGTTTTTGAAGAAACAGCGCGCGAAGGTACGCGGCAAAAATCGGTCGTCATTGTCGGCGCATCGTCGGGAATCGGTTACGAAACGGCGCTTCGGCTCTTGGGCAAAGGATATTCCGTATCGAATATTTCCAGAACGCCCTGCAATCTCGACCGCATACGCAACTACCGGGCGGATGTTTCCGCGGGCGAATCGCTTGCAAAGGCGATCGGCGAGGCTGCCGCGGCGGAAGGGGGTGAGCTGTATGCGTTCGTTTATTGCGCGGGATTTTCGATGGCTGCGCCCGTAGAACATGCGGAGGAAAAAGACTACCGCTATTTATTTGACGTGAACTATTTCGGCGCCGTTCGCGCCGTTCAGTGCGCCGTGCCTTTTATGAAGGAGCGCGGCGGCAGAATCGTACTCGTCAGTTCGATGGGAGGTCTTTTCCCCGTCGCGTTCGACAGTTTTTACAGCAGTTCCAAAGCCGCGGTCGATATGCTCGTAAAGAGCGCTGCGCTCGAGCTTGAACCATACGGAATCCGCGTCTGCTCCGTGCAGCCGGGCGGTACGTCCACCGCTTTCACCTTCAAGCGAAAGATATACGGCGATGCAGAGAACGGAGAATATGCGGAAAAGGTAAAGCTCGCCGCGGCGGCGCTTGCAGATATGGAGCAGGGCGGAATGAGCGCGGGGGAAGTAGCTCGTTCGGTCACCGAAGCGGTGTGCGGCAAAAATCCGCCGCTTTTGCTGCAGTGCGGCGGCTGGAATAAATTCTGCGCGGTAGCCAAGCGAATCCTTCCGGATAAAGCGGCGCAATATATCAACAAAAAAGTGTATAAGCAGTAATTTGCATAGTATTATGTCAGACATAATAAAGGGATTGCGCTTTGTTTCGGGCGGCAAATCCCTTTATATTTTTCTTCGTAGTATTTGACAAAATGTGCGCGGGCGGGTATAATAGATATAATATTATCTATGCGGGAGGATCGATATGATCAAGCTGATCAAGGGCGGATGCTATTATATGGACGGGCAGCTCGTTCGGGAGCGCCAGGCGTTTCAGACGGGGGAACAAAAACTTGCCGCGCTGCGGGGAACGATGGCGTACAAGATCCTCAAGGCGCATAATAAAGGCGACGAACAGAATATGCGGCTTCGCTTCGATGCGATTGCTTCGCACGACATTACATATGTAGGGATTATTCAGACGGCGAAGGCGAGCGGTCTGCGCGAGTTCCCGCTCTCGTACACGCTCACCAACTGCCATAATTCGCTGTGCGCGGTGGGCGGCACCATCAATGAGGACGACCATGTGTTCGGTCTTTCCGCGGCGAAAAAGTACGGCGCGAATTATGTGCCGCCGCACCTTGCGGTCATTCATCAGTATATGCGCGAGATGGAAGCGAAGGTCGGCCGCATGATTTTGGGCAGCGACTCGCACACCCGCTACGGCGCGCTCGGCACGCTTGCTGTCGGCGAGGGCGGCCCCGAGCTTGTCAAGCAGATCCTCAACCAGACGTACGACATCAAGCGCCCCGAGGTGGTCGCGGTCTATCTGCGCGGCAGCCTGAAAAAGGGCGTCGGCCCGCAGGACGTCGCGATCGCCCTGTGCGGCGCGGTGTTTAAGACGGGTTTTGTCAAGAACAAGATCCTCGAATTTATCGGCCCCGGTATCAAAAACCTGTCGATGGATTACCGCAACGGCATCGATGTGATGACGACGGAAACGGCATGCCTTTCCTCCGTTTGGGAGACGGACGAAAAAACGCGCGAATATTATGAAGTACACGGCCGTGCGCAGGACTATAAGGAACTCAGACCTTCCGACCCCGCCTATTACGACGGCGGCATCGTCATCAACCTGAGCACCATCGAGCCGATGATCGCGCTCCCGTTCCACCCCAGCAACGCGTTCACCATCCGCGAATTTTTGGAGCGCCCGCGTGAAATCCTCGAAGAAGTCGAAGCCGTCGGCAAGAAGCTGCGCGGCGACGATAACTTCGATCTCACGGGCAAAATCCGCGGCGACGGCGTATACGTCGATCAGGGGATCATCGCCGGCTGTGCGGGCGGCATGTATGAAAACATTGCCGAGGCATACGAAATCCTGAAGGGCGGTTCGATCGGCTCGGACGAGTTCTCGCTCAGCGTCTATCCGTCCAGCCAACCCGTATATAAAGCGCTCGTCGATAACGGTTATATCGGCGGCCTGATGGACGCGGGCGCAATCGTCAAGACTGCGTTCTGCGGCCCCTGCTTCGGCGCGGGCGACGTACCCGCCAACAACGGGCTTTCCATCCGCCACACCACGCGCAACTTCGAGAGCCGCGAGGGGAGCAAACCCGCGGCGGGTCAGCTTGCGGCAGTCGCGCTCATGGACGCGCGCTCGATCGCGGCGACGGCTGCAAACGGCGGCAAACTCACTCCGGCGACGGAAGCGCATTATACCAAAAAAGTCAAAAAATATTTCTTCGATTCGGCGATCTACGAAAAGCGCGTCTACCGCGGCGCGGGGCATCCGGACAAGGATGCGGAACTTGTCTACGGCCCGAACATCGCCGACTGGCCGGAGATGATCCCACTCGGCAAAAACGTACTCATCAAGGCAGTGAGCGTCATTACCGATCCCGTCACGACGACGGACGAACTCATTCCTTCGGGCGAAACCTCTTCCTATCGTTCCAATCCGCTCAAGCTCGCGGAGTTTGCGCTTTCCCGCAAAGACCCGGGTTATGTCGGCAGGGCGAAGGAAGTCAAGGCGGCGGAAGAGGTGCGGCGCGAAACGGGCAGCCTTCCCGAGTCGGTTCTCAAAGACCTGCGCGACAAAGAAATCGAGCTTGGCGAGGGTACCATTTACGGCAGCTGCGTCGTTGCGAACAAACCCGGCGACGGTTCCGCGCGCGAGCAGGCGGCTTCCTGCCAGCGTGTTCTGGGCGGCATTGCCAACATTGCCAAAGAATACGCAACCAAGCGCTATCGCAGCAATCTCATCAACTGGGGAATGCTCCCGTTCACGGCGGACAAAGTGCATTTCAAGGTCGGAGACTATATTTATATTGAAAATATCGACAAATATGTAGCGGAAGGCGCGACGAAAATTCCTGCCAAACATATCACCCGGCACGGGGTCAAGGATATTGAACTTGGCATGGACGCGCTGACACAGGATGAGCGCAGTATCATTCTGAAGGGATGCCTCATCAATTTCAATGCGGCGAAATAAAGAAGACGATCGGAAAAAGGGAACGCAGCGTCTCCCTTTTTTCGCATGTTCGGTATAAATCACCAAAAAATGCAGAAGCATGGAGGCGGGGTATGTTGACGTTGAACGAATATAAAAACATCATCGATTTGAATTACGAGCTGAAACCCGCCGCGGTTTTATCCGAGGAGGAAAAAAGCGCGATCTGCGACGAAATGCTGGGCGTGCTTTTGGAAGAACGAAACGAGATTGCCGCCTTCAGCTACCCGTATAAAGTCAAGCGCGAGCTGATTTGGGGATACCTGAACCAGCGTATGCCCAATCCCGTTTCCCCTCGTTTTTTGGAAATTCAGGATAAGCTGTTCCGCAGCGAAATTCTGGAGAACGGCGTGGTCAACGTCTCCTCCTTCGAATATAAGAACAGCGTCGCGCTGTGGCAGGGCGATATAACCCGGCTGGATGCAGACGCCGTCGTCAACGCGGCAAACAACGCACTGCTCGGCTGTTTCATTCCGCACCACAAATGTATCGACAACGTCATTCATTCCCGTGCCGGCGTGCAGGTGCGGTTGGATTGTTCGAAAATTATGGGCGCGCAGGGCGAGCCGGAACCGGCGGGCTGCGCGAAAATCACGCTTGCCTACAATCTGCCTTCCAAATACATTATCCACACGGTCGGGCCGATGGTCGGCACGCATGTCACCGATGAGGACAGGCGCGTCCTGCGCAACTGCTATATTTCCTGCCTGAACCTGGCGAAGGAGATGAAGCTGCGGTCGATCGCCTTCTGCTGTATATCGACGGGCATCTTCGGCTTCCCGAACGACGAGGCTGCGGCGATCGCCGTCGGCGCCGTCAAAAACTGGCTGATGGAAACGGGATACGACATCCGCGTGATCTTCGATGTGTTCCTGGATAAGGATCGCGCGATCTACGAGGACGTGCTGAAAAACACGAAATAGTTTCCGCTCCTTTTTTCATTTCTCCGCGAGCGGTTTGCCGTGCGGATAGGGCGGAAAGGAAATTTTCGGCGGGGCGATTTTCATGGCGGATATGCGCGTCTCTGTATAAAGGAAATTTCCTACGCGCGGCGCGCTCTGTTCCTTCGTGAACCCGAAGATGAGCAAAGCGGCGGCAATGAGGCAAACAGCGGTCGCCGCAATGACGATAAATCTTTTGAACATACCGCAAGTATGCGCCAAACTTTCCTTTTTATACGGCGGTCGGAACGCGACGTAAAACGGCAGGAAAAGCGCCGAAAAAAGAGGGGTTTGAACGCTTGCTTTTTGCGCGGATTGCGGCTATAATATTAAATTGAAATTCAACTTGAGCCGAAGGGTGCGCCCGACGGCAAAAGGGAGATACACCGGTCTTTGGCAACCAGAGATACTGCCTCCTTTTTGTCCTTCGGCAAAAGGGAGGTTTTTTATGTCGGAAACCAGGTTGGCGGTCATCAGCATTCTCAACGAATCGATGGACAGTTCCGAACAGATGAACGCGCTCCTGCGCGAGTTCGGGGAATACATCGTCGGCAGGATGGGTATACCGTACAAGCAGAAAAAGGTGTTCGTGCATGTCATCGTCATCGACGCCCCGCAGGAGGTCATCAACGCGCTTACGGGCAAACTGGGCATGATCGAGGGCGTCAGCGCGAAAACGTTGTTTTCCAAATATTGAGCCTCGTTTTTGTCTCTAGGCAGGTTTGAAAATTTTTTCAAAGGAGAATCTTGGAACATGAAGAGGGCATTGACGGTAATTTTATCCGTTATGATGCTGGCATTCGGCGCGGTCGCGTTTGCGGCGTGCGGCGACGGAAACGAAGAAAACGATAACGGCGGCAATACGTCCGTCGAGGTCTATCTCCCCGACGGAACTCCCGCGCTCGCGATGGCGAAGGCGATGACGGAGGGCGTCGATATCGAGGGATATGACGTCAATTTTCATATCATTGAGGCGGGGAACATCGGCACCGTGTTCACGGCGACCGACGCCGATCTCGCGATCATGCCCACCATCGGCGCGGCGACAAACTTCACCAAGGGAACGGAAATCCAGCTCGTTTCGACGAATGTATTCGGCAATCTTTACATCGTCGGTGTAAATTCCGCGGTGGATTCGCTGGACGATCTCACCGGCAAACTCGTCTATACGACGGCGGCGACGACCATTCAGCTCTTACAATATTTATTGGATGAGAACGGAATAACATACGCAACGGGAAGCGAAGCTGCGGCGGGGCAGGTCACCCTGTATTCGGTGCTGTCGGCGAGCAATATCATCCCCGTTTTGAAAATGGCGGAAACAAACGGTACGGAAGCCTACGGCGTACTCGGCGAGCCGCAGGTCACGCAGTGCAAGGCGAAAGTGCCGACCGCACAGAGCGTCATCGATTTTCAGGCGGAATGGACGGATATAACGGGATTTGACGGGTATCCGCAGGCGTCTCTTATCGTCAAAAACGATTTTTCGGCGGAGCACGGCGCCTTTGTAGAGGCGTTCGCGCGGGCGCTGGAAGACAACGGCGAGTGGCTCTCCTCCGAGGACAATATTGCCGCGTTCAAGCAGGCGCTCGTCGAGTACAACGAGGCGCAGGGCGAGGACGGGTACCAAACCTCTTTGGCGAACCTGACCCTGACGACGGCGACGATCGAAGGGTGCAATCTTGACTATCAGTCCGCGAGCGAAGTAAAAGATTCGGTCAGGGATTATATCAAACGATTGAGCGGAACCGAACTGCCGGACGCGTTTTTCTACGCCGTCTGACATCTTCGGGGCGCTGACCGAACGGGATAAACTATGAGCGCAAAGGCAAAAAAGATACTTTCGGATATTTTATATCCGCTCGCCGTGGTCGCGGCGGTCGTCGGCATTTGGGCGATCGCCGCCGCCGCGATGGGCGTGTCCATGATACTTCCCACCCCCGCGGAGGCGGTGCGGGAGTTTTTTGCGTATCTCGGGAGTTCGTCGTTCTGGCACGCAGTCGGCAACACTGCCTGGCGGGCGGCATATTCGTTCGTTATCTCGTTTGTCTTGGCTTTGGCATTTGCGATCTTATCCCACTTTTTTAAAACGGCTGAACGGCTGATCCGTCCCTTCGTGGCGATCATCCGCGCCATCCCGACGATGGCGGTCATTTTGATTTTGATTATTTGCCTGAATTCCCGTCTGGCACCCGCCGTGGTGGCGATCATCGTCATCTTCCCGACGATGTATTCCTCCTTTTTTGCGGCGATTCGCGGCGTAGACCCGAAACTCGTGCAGATGAGCAAGGTATATTCGGTAAGCCCGAAGGACAGCCTCTTCAAACTGTATCTTCCGAATATGGCGGAAGGGTTGTTCGAGGGGAGCGCGAGCGGCATTTCCCTCAACATCAAACTTGTCATCGCCGCAGAAGTGCAGGCACAGACGATGAGCAGTCTGGGCAACCTCATGTATAACGCAAAGTGGATGCTGGAAACGGAAAAACTCTTCGCGCTCACGATAGCGGCGGTCATCCTTTCCGTCGCCTGCGAGTGGTTGATTCGCCTGATCGGCAGGGCGGTGATACGATGGAAATGAAAAATATATGCTTTGACCGCGTCGGCAAAAAGTATGGAGAAACGACCGTATACGACGATTTTTCCCTCGAGATCGAGGCGGGGAAGATCACCTGCCTGCTCGGGCCGAGCGGCTGCGGCAAAACGACCCTTCTGAATATGCTCGCGGGGCTTGTGCCGTATCAGGGAAAAATCGAAAATATCCCGAACCGCATTTCGTATATCTTTCAGGAGGAGCGCCTGTTGCCGAATCTGACGGTGCGGCAGAATATCCGTTTCGTGCTCGGCAAGAGTGCGAGAGACGCGGCGATCGATTCCGTTCTGGAGAAGGTGGAACTCCTCGACAAGGCTGACGCCTATCCTTCGGAACTCTCGGGCGGGCAGGCGCAGCGCGTATCCATCGCCCGCGCCTTTGCATATCCCTCCGAGCTTATTCTCATGGACGAACCCTTTTCCTCCCTCGATACGGCTCTGAAAATCCGGCTTATCGACGTGTTTGTCCGCCTGTGGCGGGAGGAGAAGCGCACCGCCGTGTTCGTCACGCACGACGCGGAGGAAGCGTATATGCTCGCGCACCGCGCCGTCGTCCTGAACGGCGGAGCGATTGCGGCGGATATCGCGGCGGAAGGGGAACTTCCTCGCCCGTACGGGGAAGCGTCTTTATTCAGGCAGAAAATTCTGGACGCACTTATGCGCTGACAAAGAGCCATGCCGCCCCTCCGCGGGGCGGCATTTCGCTTTTTTTGAAAGCGGACGGCGATAGCCTTGCCAAATTCTGTTTAATATGGTATACTGAATGAAACAGATGCGGGGTGCTTTATGAAAACTCTGTTTGTTTCCGACCTGGACGGCACTTTACTTACGGCAAAGGAAACGGTATCCGAATACAGCATGCCTCGCTCCCTCAATTCCGCGGCAAAGGCTGTGTGGGGATTGCGGCAGAACCTTCCGGTAATCCTGTACAACGGTGCGATCGTCATGGAACCGTGGAACGGGAATAAGTTATACAACAGCCATTTCACGGGTACGGTGCGCGCGGATATTCGCCGCATTTTGCATGAATACGATGTATGGCCGCTCGTCTATTCCTTTTTGGGCAACAAGGAGCGGGTTTCCTGGCTGCGCGGAAGGGAAACGGAGGGGATGAAGCGGTACCTTTCCCGCCGGGCGGGCGATCCGCGGCTCAACCCCGTCGACAGCCCCGACGAGCTGAAAGACGACGAAATTTTTTACTATACATATATCGATGCGAAGGAAAGAACGGATGTTCTGCACGCTGTATTTGAAAAGGACGCGCGCTTCCGCTGCATTTATCAGCAGGAAACGTATCAGTCCGATTACTGGTTGGAGATCATGCCCGCGGGTACATCGAAAGGCGCTGCGGCAACGGTTCTGAAGGAGCGCTTGGGGGCGGAAAAACTCGTCGCGTTCGGCGACGCGCTCAACGACCGCGAGCTGTTCCGCGCCGCCGACGAGGCGTATGCGGTGGAAAATGCGGACGAGGAACTGAAAAAGGCTGCCACGGCGGTGATCGGCTACAGCGAGGAGGATTCCGTGTCAAAATTCATCCGCGACAATTTGGAAAAATATCATTGAGGTTACAATACAATGCACAAAAAAGAGAGAAAGAAAAGCACGTTCTGGAAAGATTTTAAAGCCTTCATATCGCGCGGCAACATCGTCGACCTTGCGGTCGGTCTCGTCGTAGGCGCCGCGTTCACGGCGATCGTCAACAGCCTCGTCAACGACATCATCAAGCCGCTCATCGCGCTGCTCGTTGACGGCGATTTCAGCGAACTCGTCGTCGTCCTGCGCGAAGCGGTGTACGATACCGACGGCGTTACCGTATTGCAGGAAGCCATAACGCTCAACTACGGCAATCTCATCATGGCGATTTTGACCTTCCTTATCGACGCGTTCGTCATCTTTACGGTTCTGCGCATTGTCACGAAGGCGAAAAACCGCCTCAAAGAGGAAAGCGTCAAGCTCAAAGAAAAATTGATGAAAGCGGAAGATGCCGAAGAGAATGCCGAACAGGCGGCGGAAATTGCCGAAGCCGCGGCGGAACCTGCGCCCGAGCCGCAGCCCGCGCCTTCCGTGGAGCAGCTCCTTGCGGAGATCCGGGATCTTCTTAAGGCGCAGAAGGAAAGCGAAGCCGCGCCGCAGGAAAAAGACAAGGAATAAGATGCAAACAAAACGCTTGACGGTTCTGTCAAGCGTTTTTCCGTATCGCAAAAAAATTTCGGAGCAAAAAATTTCGGAAAAGTGCGTTCAAACAGTTTTGCAAAACGCACTTTTGTGATATACTGTTTAAGGACATCCGCCGAACTCTTTGTTTTTGCTTCGGCGCGTCCGAACGGAAAGAAAGCGAGGCAGCGGTCTTTTCGGCGAAAGAGGAAAACGTTCATGGAAAAAAGGCCGCAAATCGTTTGTTGTACGAACCTTTTTCCGCACGGCGGAAATTCGAACGGCGTATTGCACCCTTTTTCCCGCAAACGGGGGAATTTTATTCGTAGCCATTCGCAGAGCAGGTTCGCGGCGGAAGTGTATCCGCAGGTGACCTGTTTTTCTTTTTTTTAACCGATCACGAGCATTCCGCTCCGCAAAAGGGCGATGAGAATGTAAATATTGAGCGCCGCCAGGATTGGCAGGACGATCATCAAAAGCAGATTGTCCGTGCGGTATTTCAGTACGAACAGTGCCACATATCCCGCGAGCGCACCCCCTAAAAAGCCTGCAACGAACAGCTTTGCGTTGCCCGACTTTTTATCTGTTTCGCGCGTTTCTTCCCGCTTTTTGAGGGTGCGCACGAGCATGAACGAATAGACATTGATCGCCGCCAGATAAATGGCGAGCAGTATGTGCAAAAGATACATCGCGTTCCTCCCTCGGATGCAGTATGTGCGGATAAGGAAGGTTTTAACCGCGGCAATAATTCAGAAAGGAGAACGTTTCCATGGCAAAAGTTGCGATTTTAATGGGCAGTAAATCCGATTTCCCCGTAGTAAAGCCCGCGCTGGAAGCGCTGAAAAAGTTCGGGGTCGAAACGGAAGTCCGCGTCATCTCCGCGCACCGCACGCCCGACGAAGCGCACGCGTTCGCAAAGGATGCGGAGAAAAACGGGGTTGAAGTCATTATCTGCGCCGCGGGCAAGGCGGCGCACCTCGGCGGCGTCATCGCCGCGTATACGACCCTTCCCGTCATCGGTCTTCCCGTCAAAACGGATATGATGGGGGGATTGGACAGCCTTCTTTCCATCGTGCAGATGCCCTCGGGCATTCCCGTGGCGACGGTCGGCGTGAACGGCGGCGAAAACGCGGGGCTTTTGGCGCTCCAGATCCTCGGCATCCGCTATCCCGAAATCGCGCATAAGCTCAAAGAATTCAAAAAGCAGATGGCGCAGAAGATCAACGCGGACGACGCGGCTCTGCAGGAAGAACTGAAAAACCTGTAACTTTTGCTTCGCGCGGCATTCATGTTCCGCGCGGCACAAATTTCAAAATTCGTTAAATTTTTCGGAGGGATATATACCATGAAGAAACTCGGTCAGCTGTACGAAGGCAAGGCGAAAAAGGTGTTCGCGACGGACGATCCAGACATCGTCATCGTGGACTACAAGGACGACGCGACGGCGTTCAACGGTCTGAAAAAAGGCACGATCGCGGGCAAGGGCGTCATCAACAACCGCATGAGCAACATGATGTTCAGGCTCATGGAGCAGCACGGAATCCCGACCCACTTCGTCGAGGAACTTTCCGACCGCGAAACGGCGGTGAAAAAGGTGCAGATCGTGCCGCTGGAAGTCATCATCCGCAACACGGCGGCGGGCAGCTTCTCCAAGCGCTACGGCGTACCCGAGGGCAAAAAACTCCCCGTGACCGTTCTGGAGTTCAGCTATAAGAACGACGATCTGGGCGATCCGCTCATCAACGACTACCATGCTTTGGCTATGGAGCTTGCTACCCCCGAGGAGATCGAGACCATCAAAAAGATGGCGTTCAAGGTCAACGAGGTGATGAAGGAATTCTTCAAATCCCTCAACATCGACCTCATCGACTTCAAGCTCGAGTTCGGCCGCTTCAAGGGGCAGATCATCCTCGCGGACGAAATTTCTCCCGACACCTGCCGCTTCTGGGATATGACGACGGGCGAGAAGCTGGATAAAGACCGCTTCCGCCGCGACATGGGCGGCGTCGAGGATGCGTACAAAGAAGTCTTTGCGCGCCTGACGCATACAAAGTAAGAGGCGATCCATGTATCTGCGAGACGGAAAACTTCCGTTTGACGGAATGCACGAGGAGTGCGGCGTGTTCGGTGTATACAGCGGCGAAACGCGCGACGTCGCGCATACCGTCTATTACGGTCTGTACGCCCTCCAGCACAGAGGGCAGGAAAGTGCAGGCATCGCCGTGGCATACGCGGACAAAATTCAGTATTATAAGGGCATGGGACTTGTTCCCGAGGTGTTCGCGAACGGACACCTGGACTCCCTGCCCGAAGGGGACATCGCCATCGGGCATGTCCGCTATTCGACGACGGGCGCGAGCCTGCTCGTGAACGCACAGCCCATCGTCTTTACGGGCAAGTGCGGAAAAATGGCGCTTGCGCACAACGGGAATCTGACGAACACCAAACAGCTGCGCGAAGAGCTTATCGCGGGCAACGCCGTCTTTCAGACGAGCATCGATTCGGAAGTGATGGCGCTGCTCATCAACCGCTACAGCGACGGCGACATCGTGCAGGGCGTCATCAAAGCCTGCGCCCGCTTTCAGGGTTCCTTCGCGCTCGTGGTGATGACGGCGGATAAGCTCATCGCCGTGCGCGACCCGTTCGGCATCCGCCCGCTCGTTTTGGGCAAGAGCCTCGACGACACCGTCGTCGCGAGCGAAACGTGCGCCATCGATTCCATCGGCGGCACCGTCGAGCGAGACGTGAAGCCGGGCGAGGTCGTCGTCATCGATGCGGAAGGGGAGCATTCCTATTTTCTGCCGAAGGAAAAAAAGACGGCGTCCTGCATCTTTGAATACGTCTATTTTGCGCGGCCGGACAGCATCATCGACGGCTGCAGCGTCTACGAATCGCGCAAAGAGGCGGGCAGGATCCTCGCAAAGTACTGCCCCGTCGATGCGGACATCGTCAGCGGCGTACCCGATTCGGCGGTGGTCGCGGCGCGCGGGTATTCGGAAGTTTCGGGCATTCCCTATGTGGAAGCGCTCGCAAAGAACCGCTACGTCGGCAGAACGTTCATCCAGCCCGACCAGAACATGCGCGAAAATTCGGTCAGCGTCAAGATGAACGCGCTGCGCTCGAACATCCGCGGCAAAAGGCTGATCATCGTCGACGATTCCATCGTCCGCGGCACGACCAGCCGCAAGATCGTCAGGATGCTGCGCGACGCGGGCGCAAAAGAAGTGCATATGATGATCTGTTCGCCCGTCGTCAAACATCCCTGCCATTTGGGGATCGATATGCAGACGCATTCACAGCTCGCGGGCGCGACCCGTTCGGTGGAGGAGATCTGCGCATATGTCGGAGCCGATTCCCTGCATTACCTTACGGTGGAACAGCTCAAAGAGACCTGCAAGGGTGCGAAGCTGCAGTTCTGCACCGGCTGTTTCGACGGAAATTATCCGTATCCGATGGACGATTATCAGGCGGACAAACACAAATTCGAATGAAAATAAGGAGAGAAGAAAAATGGCCATATCCTATAAGGACAGCGGCGTAGACGTCGAAAGAGGATATAAAGCGGTCGAACTGATGAAAAAGCACGTCAAGACGACTTTCAACGAAAACGTGCTGGGAGACATCGGCTCATTCGGCGGTTTCTATTCCATCGCCGGCGAAAAGATGGAGGAGCCGGTGCTGGTCGCGGGTACCGACGGCGTGGGTACCAAGCTCAAATACGCCTTCCTCGCAAACAAGCACGATACGATCGGCATCGATGCGGTCGCCATGTGCGTGAACGACATCGTGTGCCAGGGCGCAAAACCCCTCTTTTTCCTCGATTATTTCGCAACGGGCAAACTTTCCCCCGAAACAGTCGCAACCGTCGTGTCGGGTGTGGCGGAAGGCTGCCGTCAGGCGGGCTGCGCGCTCATCGGCGGGGAAACGGCGGAGATGCCCGGGTTTTACCCCGACGGCGAGTACGACATTGCGGGGTTCGCGGTCGGCATCGTCGATAAAAAGAAGATCATCAACGGCAAGGAGATCAAAGCGGGCGACGCGCTCGTCGGCATCGCGTCCAGCGGCATCCATTCCAACGGCTATTCGCTCGTGCGCAGGCTGTTCGGCGATAACGTTCATTCGCACGATCTTGACCGCTACGACGACCGTTTGAAGGACAAGGTTCTCAACGTCCTTCTGACGCCGACGAAAATCTACGTCAAGAGCATTCTCGAGCTCATCGCGAAGGTAAAGGTGAAGGGCATCGCGCACATCACGGGCGGCGGCTTCATCGAAAATATCCCGCGCATCTTCCCCGAAGGCATCGGCTGCGAGATCGAGAAGGATTCCTACCCGCTCCCCGAAATATTCAGGATCATGCGCGAGAAATCGGAGCTTACGGACGAGCAGATCTACAACACCTTCAACATGGGCATCGGCATGGTCGTCTGCGTGGACAAGGCGGATGCGGAAAAGACGATCGCCGCGCTGGAAGCGTCGGGCGAAAAGGCATACCTCATCGGCAAAACGGTCAACGGCAAAGGGGTTTCGCTCAAGTGAAAAAAATAGCGGTCTTTGCCAGCGGCTCGGGCAGCGATTTTCAGTCTATCATCGACGCGAACGAGCGGGAGCAGTTCTGCGAAATATCCCTGCTCGTCGCGTCCAAAGAGGGCATTTACGCCATCGAGCGCGCCAAAAAGCACGGTATCGGGTATATCGTGCGCAATAAAAAGGATTTCCCCTCCGTCGAAGCGATGTATGAGGACATCATCGGGGAACTGACCCGCCGCGGCGTCGATTACGTCGTTCTGGCGGGCTATCTTTCCATGCTCGGCGAAAATTTCGTGCGCGCCTTTTCCGACCGCATCATCAACATTCACCCGTCCCTCATTCCGAGTTTTTGCGGCAAGGGTTTCTACGGGCTGAACGTCCACCGCGCCGCCATCGAGTACGGCGTAAAAATTTCGGGGCTGACGGTGCACTTTGTGGACGAGCATTACGACAGCGGCGCCATCATCCTGCAGCGCGCCGTCGAAGTGAAGGAGGACGATACCCCCGAAAGTTTGCAGGCGCGCATTTTAGAGGAGGAGCACAAAGCGCTCCCTGAGGCGGTGCGGCTTTTGACGACGGGCAAAATCGTCAAGGAAGGCAGAAAGGTCAAAATTATAAAGTAACCTCTTGAATGCCATGCAAGGGGTACAAACCGCGCCGTTCGCGCGCGGCAGAAATTATAAATAGCGGGGTCAAACCAATGAACATCTATTCCGTATCGGATATCGGAGAACTTATCAGGGATAACAGCTACGTCGGCCGCGGCATCGTCATCGGCAAGAGCGAGGACGGCAAAAAGGCGGTGTTCGCCTACTTCATCATGGGTCGGAGCGAAAACAGCCGCAACCGTATTTTCAAGGAGGAAGGGGACGACCTGACGATTTATCCCTTCGATGCGAGCAAGGTCGAAGACCCGTCCCTCATCATCTATTCGCCCGTGCGCAAGGCGGGCGGCAGCGTCATCGTCACCAACGGCGATCAGACGGATACGGTGTACGACTATCTCAAAGAGGGCAAGACCTTCGAGGAAGCGCTGGAAACGCGCTGCTTCGAGCCGGACGCGCCCAACTTCACCCCGCGCATCAGCGGTATCCTGAACTTTGCCGACAAAGACTTCACTTATAAACTCAGCATTCTGAAAAGCGCCGACGAGGAGGGGACTGCGTGCAACCGCTACACCTTCTCCTATCAGCCGCTGAACGGCTTGGGACACTTCATCCACACCTACAACTGCGACGGCAACCCCATCCCGACCTTCACGGGCGAGCCCGAGCGTGTGAAAATCCCGAGCGATGTCCATGCCTTTGCGGATACGCTGTGGAACAATCTCAACGAGAGCAACAAAATTTCGCTGTACGTCCGCTACACCGACCTTGCAACGGGCAAGTACGAAAAAGTTCTGTTCAATAAAAATAAGTAAGATAAAAGTTAAGGAGATACGGCGATGAAAGAATTCGAACTCAAATACGGCTGCAACCCCAACCAGAAACCCGCGAAAATTTTCATGGCGGACGGCTCTGACCTCCCCATCGAAATCCTGAACGGCAGGCCGGGCTATATCAACTTTCTGGACGCGTTCAACAGCTGGCAGCTCGTCAAGGAGATCAAGGAGAATACGGGCATGGTCGCCGCTACCTCCTTCAAGCACGTCAGCCCGACGAGCGCGGCGGTCGGCAAAAAACTGTCCGACCGGCTGAAAAAGTCCTGCTTCGTCGATGACATCGAAGGGTTGGACGATTCGCCCCTCGCCTGCGCGTATGCGCGCGCCCGCGGTACGGACAGGATGTCATCCTTCGGCGACTGGATCGCCCTCTCCGACGAGTGCGACGAGGTGACGGCGAAGATCATCTCCCGCGAGGTGTCCGACGGCATCATCGCGCCCGCCTATTCCCC
>CAJFFD010000025.1 GCA_904373255.1 uncultured Clostridia bacterium
TCAGTTCGCCTCCCTTTTGCCGCGGACGACTCTGCCCGTCAGCACGAATATCTTACCGCAGGCGATGAACAGCCATTTGGTGCAGCAGAGGAACAGGGGTACGAGCAGGGCTCCCACGCCCGCCGCCGCAAGTCCGATGCCGATTTGCGCCACATATCCCGCGCCGCCGTACATATACAATTGCGCGAGAAAATAGACGACGTGCGCCACACCCGCGAGGATGACGGCGAAACCGCTCAAAAACAGCGCCGCGCCCGCCACCGCGAGGCTGAATAGGACGGCGAGCAGGGGCAGCCCCACGAACAGAAACAGCAGTACCGCCGCGGCGCGCGCCGCCGTGTCGCCCGCCGTCCGCGCCCGAACAGTTTTGCCCTGCGCGGAAGCGGTTTCCGCCGATTCCTCAATAATCTTATCCGCCGCTGCCTTCGGGTCGCCGAATATCTCGCTTTCCGATACGCCCGCATCCAGCTTGTCGCCGTACAGTTCGGCGTAATAGCCGAGCGCGCGCTCCCGCTCCTCCCCGGGCAGGCGGGAGAGCCGCTTTCTGAATGCCTTTTCCCATTGCCTGTATGTCATACGTTGCCTCCTTGCAAAATAAATTCGTAGATCCGCTCAAATTCCTTTACATCCTCGATAAATTCGAGGATGCGCCGCTGCCCTTTTTCCGTTATCGCATAGTATTTCCGCAATCGCCCGTTGTATTCGCGGCTGTGCGCGGTCACCGCGCCCGAGCTTTCCAGCCGCTTTAAGATGGGGTACAGCGTCGATTCGGAAATTTCGATGTACGGCGCCACGTCCGCGATGATCTTGTACCCGTACGACTCGCCCCGCCGCAATACGGCGAGCACGCACACGTCGAGCAGACCCTTTTTCAGCTGCGCGTCCATTTCTTCCTCCGCAATACTGTTTTATACGTTATACTATACATTGCATAGTATTGTTTGTCAAGCGTTTTTGCGAATAAATTTTTTATTGACGGAATTTTTTTGGTATTGCAAATTGTTTGTTTATATGATAGAATAAGGGCGGAGGGGGGGGATGAAAAAGGTTCGGAGGCAGATTGCCGTTTTACTCGGTATCGTATTGTGCGCGGCGGTGTCGGCGGGATGTTCGGGGAACGCATATCATGCCGAATTGGCGCTTTTGAAGCGCTCTGTGGATCTGAACGGATATATCCGCGAAGAATTTCTCGAAGAAAACCGCGTGTTCGGAGCCTTTTATCCGATCGGGGAAGCCGAGGACGGAACGGCGGACTATGAGCAGCTGACGGACGAGTCCTGCCCGAGGGAGCGGATTTTTTGTATTCGGAGCGAGGAGGAGTTTAACGGGGTATTTGTTCTGCCGCCGCAGGAGTTAAAGGCGGACTTTCAAACGCAGATGCTCGTCGTGTATACGCAAGCGTGCATGTATTCCCGTCCGGTTGAGATAAAACGGGTAGAAAAAGAAGGGGAAGAACTTTTCATTCTGTTCGGTATGGAGGAGCGGCGAGGAGTAGGAGACGCGTCTATGCCCGCGCAGATTTATCTGTTCGTTGTTATGGATGCGTTGGATGTAACGTCGATCGCCTGCGCGTTGAAAATAGGATAAAAGCAAACACAATCGAAGCCGCATGGAGAAAGGGGCGGAAAGAAAAAATTCTGCGCCCCGGTGCGGGATAAAAAAGGTGGGTCTGCGCCAAACGGCGCAGACCCACCTTTCATATGATATATTTTTTACTTGATCGAGTTGCTGTAGTTGTAGATCTTTTCGAGCAGACCCTCGGAGATGACGTTGCGGTATCTGCCCATGAACACGAAGATCTTGGTAAAGAATTCGCGGTTGTCGCCGCCGATCTGGTAGGCGGGCAGGCGCTTGTTTTCGCCGTAGATGCGGGAGATGAACAGGCGGTCGAACTCGTCGCGCTCGGCGGGGGTCAGGCTGCTGATGAACATATCGGGGACGAATCCCGCATTATAATACCCCTGCGCCTGCTGGTAAGGCTGCTGTTGCTGCTGCGGCTGGGCATATCCTCCGTAGTAGGGGGGAGGCGTCTGCTGATACTGCTGGTAGTTGTAGCCGCCGTACCCGTAGAAGGGCTGTTGCTGCGCCTGCTGCTGTTGCTGTTGTCGTTGCTGCTGCTGCGCCTGTTCTTCCTGACGTTTTTTCTGTTCTTCCTGCTCCGCAAATTCGGCGTAGGCACGGTTGAACTTCCCGTCGAATTTTGCCTGTTCGAAATCGAAGTCCTTTTCTTCCTTTGCGGAATCGGCGGCGAGTTCCTCCGCTTCTTCCTTCGCCGTTTCTTCGGCGATCTCTTCAATGGAGATCTGCGCCGCATCCTCGAAGGCGCTGTTTGCAGCCGCCGCATCCTGCGTGAACTGCGGCTCGGGACGGATGGGTTCGGCTGCGGGCGCTTCCTGTGCTGCGCTCGCGGGAGCGGCAGGCGCCGCCGCAGGGGCTTCCAGACCTCTGAACGCCATCTGGTTGTTGGCGCCGACCACAAACATATTGTCTTCCGCGGCGTCTTCGGCGGCTTCCTTCTTCTTGTTTTTCGCGTGCAGCACCGCAACCACGATAATGGCATAAATCAGCTGCGCGAGTGCAATGCCCGTCATGCCGACGATGCCGATGTTGTCGAACAGGGTGGAGAAAGAGCCGTGAACGCCGCCCATAACGAGCGCGAGTGCCGCGAGGACGAACACGATGACGGAACGGATCAGGTCGAGTACGCTCGTGTGGGGGAGCATCATGGTGAGGACGGCAAGAGCCATATTGACCAGCACCGCCCAGGCGAGAACGGTGAAGGCATAGCCGGTGATCATGGAGACAATGCCTTCTCCCAGGTTTAACCCGCCGAGCAGTTCGACGAACGTCGTATCCGCGAGGAAGGTATATCCTTTGGCGAACACAAAGAATCCTGCGGCAAAGAGGGCAAAAAGGAATTTAACTGCGCCCATGCCCTTATAGGCGGCAAAGTTGAGAACGATCGTGCCTAAAAGCGCGAGCGCGGCGGAGCAGGTAACGGCATTGATGGCGACGAACGTTTTTTCGTCGAGGAGAATGTCGGAAAAACTTGCGCCGAGGTCTTTGTTGAGTGCAAAAGCAAAAAACGCAAAGGCTGCGAGCGCAACAAAAGCTTTTACGAAGTTGCAGGCAAGGGCGCTTCCTGCCTTGGTAAACAGGGAGATCACCGTGCAAACGAGCAGAACGGCGTAGAATCCGACGACGCCGTAGAGCGAAAAGCGCAGCCATTCGGTGTCCGCATACTCGCCTTTGAAAACGTTGAGAACCATCGCCCAAAGGGAAGTATCGCCGAAGGCGTCCGGCACGAAGAGGAAGACCACAAAGCCGGCAAAGAGGATTAAAGATATTACGATCTGGAAAACTCTGCCGCCGTAGCCGCTTCCCGATTTCACAGTTTCGTTTTCAGCCATAAAAATTGCACCCCTGATATGTATTTTTCGAAAACGCGACCGCGGCTGCGGGGCGGGAAAAACCGCCGCAGAGCCTTGCTTTCGCCGTTCGGAACGAGGAAATTGCCCCGAAAATAAGGGACATTATCACATTTATTATTGTACTATAATTGCGGAAAGGTGTCAAGTATATGAAGGAAATTTCGGGAAGGGATTTCGCTGCCGGCGGGCGGTGCGGGCGCGCGTTTTGCTCCCCGCGCTCCCTCCCGTGCAGAGCGGTTTACGCGGTTTAGAATGTGTAAAAAAAGGGAAAATTTGCGCAACTTCCGCCATCCGTAAAAAAATTATTGATATTTGCACCTTTTTGCGCTATAATAGAGCAGAAAACGCCGCGCGCCGCTGCGCGCAAAAGGGAGGAGCCATGATATCCGAACTTCGGAAAATCGTGCAGAACATAAGCGACGGCACGGGCATTTCCGTGTCCATCTACTCGGCGGACGGAAAACCGCTCGCCGGTACGGGCAGGTCTGTATCGCCCGAGTTCAGCGGAATTTTTCAGGACGAGCGGACAAACCTGACCCTGTTTAAAATTCTGTACCGCTCGGTGCAGTACATCTGTTCCCTGGAAGGCACGGGCGTCGTGCAGAAAAATTATGCCTATCTGCTCGCCGATATTCTCGAAAACGCCGCCGGCAGGGCGGCAAACCTGCCCAAAGCCGAGTTTCTCCGCCGGATTTTGCTTGGCGAATGCGGCGCGGCGGACATACAGAAATACCGCGCCCGCTATCCCGTTCCCGATTCGCCCTGCTTCGTACTCGCCGTGTCTGCCGAAGGCAAAACGTCCGACGCGATCTCCCTCCTGTCCCAATACGCGGAAAACGAGGCAGATTGCGCCGTCGTCATTTCGGGCAAAGATTGCGCCTTCATCAAGTTCGTGTCCGAAGATTCAGAGTACCAGTCTTCGGCGGATTTCGCCTCCTTTATCGCCCGCTCGCTGTTGGAGGAGCTGGGTATGAGCGCGCGTATCGGCGTGGGCGGAACGTTCAAAAAATTTGAGGACGTAAGCGCTTCTTATCGCCAGGCGAGCGAGGCGCTGCGCATGAGCGCCATGTTCGATTCCAAGGGCGCAGTGCATACCTACCGCGAATTTATGCTTGTACGGATGCTTGAGGACATCCCCGAAGGCAAACTCGCCGAGCATCTTTCCGTCCTGCTCGAAGGGGAGGCGCGCGAACTTTTAAAGGATACCGATATGGTCAACACCGCCGAGGAATTTCTCGAAAACAGCCTGAACGTGAGCGAAACTTCGCGTAAACTTTACATGCATCGCAACACGCTCATGTACCGGCTGGACAAAATCGAGCGGGTCACGGGTCTGAACCTGCGCAAATTTTCCGATGCGGTCACCTTCCGGCTGATTACGATACTGAATAAATTGGTGTGAGGTAATTCTCAAAAATAATTTTGAGCTGACAAAATTATTTTTCGAGATTTTGAGAAAGACACCGCCGCGCGGTGCTGTTGCGCCTGACGGTGTTTTCTCTCTCGCCGCCCGATTTTTAAGGGCACACATATTTCAGAATCGGGCGGCTTCACTCTCTTCCCATAAGCCTTTCGGCAAATGGAGGGAAAACGGCAAAAGCGTGGTTTTGCCGTTTTCAAGCAATTATTATAAAAAAATAAAACCGTGTTCTCACGGAAAATCGCGGCGGAGCGAGATTTTCCGTGAACAATGCGGCAAAAGGATAACAGGGTATTTACTATGGACGTTTACGAAAAATCTTTACAGCTTCATGCGAACCTTCGCGGCAAGTTCGAGGTGCGCTCGCTCGTCGAGGTCAAGGACAAGGAATCCCTCTCCCTCGCATATACCCCGGGCGTCGCCCAGCCCTGCCGCGAGATCGCCAAAGACCCCGAAAAAGCGTATACATATACGCGCAAATGGAACACCGTCGCCGTCGTTTCGGACGGCAGCGCCGTGCTCGGGCTGGGCAACATCGGCGGTCTGGCGGGTTTGCCCGTCATGGAGGGCAAGGCGATCTTGTTCCGCGAGTTCGCGGGCATCGACAGCATCCCCATCGTCCTCTCCGGGCAGGATGCGGACGACATCGTCAAGGCGGTGGAGATGATCGCGCCCTCCTTCGGCGGCATCAACCTGGAGGACATCTGCGCCCCCAAGTGCTTCGAGGTGGAGCGCAGGCTCAAAGAAAAGTTGGATATTCCCGTCTTTCACGACGACCAGCACGGCACCGCCATTGTCGTGGCGGCGGCGCTTATGAACGCGCTCAAACTCGCGGGCAAGCAGCTTTCGGCGGCGAACATCGTCATCTGCGGCGCGGGCAGCGCGGGCATCGCCATCTGCCGCCTGCTTCTGGAGTGCGGCGTCATGGCAGACCGAAACGGGCTGGTGTGCGAAGGGGGGCCGTGGCTGACCTCCGCACAGGCGGAGATCGCAAAACTTACGAATCGTAAAAAGCTGCGCGGCGCGCTCGCCGACGCGGTGCAGGGGGCGGACGTGTTCATCGGCGTTTCCGCGCCCAAACAGCTCACCAAAGAGATGGTGCAGAGCATGGCGGAAAAGAGCATCGTCTTTGCCATGGCGAACCCCGAACCGGAAATTTACCCGCAGGACGCGCTGGACGCGGGCGCGTTCGTCGTCGGCACGGGGCGGAGCGATTTCCCCAACCAAATCAACAACGTGCTGGCTTTCCCGGGCGTGTTCCGCGGCGCGCTCGACGTGCGCGCGAAGGACATCTCCGAGGGCATGAAGGTCGCGGCGGCAAAGGCTCTCGCGGCGCTCGTGGGGGACGACCTTGCGCGGGACAACATCATCCCCTCCGCGTTCGACAAGCGCGTCGCTCCCGCGGTCGCGAAGGCGGTCGCCGAGCAGGCGAAAAAAGAGGGGCTGGCGCGGTAATTTTTGCCGCGTTGCCCGCATGATTTACAACGCGGCGGGATGCGCGGCGCGCAATCCGCGCGGAAATCTCCGCAATCATAATCGGCGGAAAAGGGGGAATACTGTATGACGTATCGGGAAATGGCTGCGCTGGCGCGCTCGCTCCTGAATCCGAAGGAATACGGCGAATTTTTTTCGGCGGGGTTCGTGGCGGCGGTGCTGGAGGGCGCCAACGGAAAGTATTATACGGGCGTGAACATCGATCTCGCGTGCGGTCTGGGATTCTGCGCCGAGCGGAGCGCGGCTGCCGCGATGATCACCGACGGCGAAACGGTCATAAAACGGGTCGCGTGCGTGGGGCAGGACGGGAAGCCGATGCCGCCCTGCGGCAGCTGCCGCGAATTTATCCGCCAGCTTTCGCCCGAAAAAGAAAACACGGAATTTTTGCTGTGCGAGGAACCGCTGTGGACGGTCAAGCTCTCCGAACTGCTCCCTTCGCCCTGGCAGAAACTCTGAAAACAGCGGCAGGCTGCCGTCCGCGGCGGATGCGGCAAAAACGGAGGTTTTATGCAAAATAACAACCCGCAGACCAAAAAAATGAGCAGAGGCATGAAAATATTGTGGGCGGCCGTCGCTGTTCTGGCGGCAGCCGCGCTGTTTTTTGCCGGCTTTTTCGTCTACTACCTCACCCTTCCGTCCGAGGTTCGCTCCCTTTTGTGGATCAAGGACAAAATTCAGTCGGAATACTATGAAGATGTCAGCGACGATGAGTTCTGGGACGCCGTGCTCGACGGAGCCGTCTCCGTGCTCGACCAATATTCCGCCTACTACACCGCGGACGAGTACGACGTGGTCGTCGATTCCTCGCGCGGCATTTCGCAGGGGCTGGGTCTGTCCTTTTTCAGCGGCTCGAACATGATCGCCGAGGCGGCGTACAATTCGCCCGCCTTCTACGCGCAGCCGCAGGGCGAGGATGCGGCGTGGAGCACGGGGCTGGAAACGGGCATGTACGTCACGGGCGCGGGGGCTTCCGCCGGGGAAATCGAGGATACCTTCGCGCTCGTCGGCGGCACGGGCGATACCGCCGTATACAGTTACAGCGCATTGAGCACCGCTTTGAGCGGGTATTCGGTGGGGGATACCGTGTATCTGCGCGTTTCGACCGTGTCGGGGCACGAAACGGAGGAGTGTGAAATCGTTCCCGTCACCCTCGCCCGCTACACCGAGAGCTACGTTCTGTACGCCGCCGACGGCGAGGCGTATATCTATGCGTATACGGACGGCGCGGGCGAATGGAAGAACGTGAGCGAGTACGTTTCCGTCGACGAAAAGGTTTCGGGGGATGCCGCGTATATCCGCCTGTCGAGCTTTTACGGCAACGCCGCCGTATAAGGAGGACGGCAAAACCAAGCTGCTCTTCGATCTGCGCAACGACGGCGGCGGCTCCGTTTCCGTCATGCAGGGCATCGCCGCCTATCTGATGAAGGAAGCGCAGTCCGATACCGAACCCGTTATGCGCGCGGTGTACGGCAACGGCAGGGAGGAAATTTACCTCGCGGGCGGCGACTACTACGACGAGTATTTCGCGGGCAGCGAAATTTATGTGGCGGCGAACCGCAACACCGCCTCCGCTTCCGAGGCGCTCATCGGCGTCATGCTCTCCTACGATACCATCGGATACGGAAATATTTTTATTACCGAGTTGCCGAACAGCACAAAACCGGCGCGCACCTACGGCAAGGGCATCATGCAGACGACCTTCCGGAACCCGCTTACCGGGGAAGCGATCAAGCTGACCACCGCCACCATCCACTGGCCGGACGAGGAAAGCACCTGTATTCACGGCCGCGGCATTACCACCGCCGACGGGGCAATACCTACCGAGAGGGCAGAAACATTCGGCGACTATGGCGACTCCGAGCTGGCTTGGATATTGTCGCAGGTCGCGGCGGCGTGAACGGTTTTCAGACGATAAGCAGAACAGAAATGCCGCGGTCGATATGACCGCGGCATTTCTGCGCTCCGCCGTCAAAACGAAAATTCCGCTGAAAAATCCGCCTCTTTTTTTCTCCGCGCCGTTGCATTCTTTTTTGCTATATGGTATAATAGACAGGATTTTGAATACAGGATATTGAGAGAGGAATACGCATGAAGAAGGGTTTCGATAACGATCTTTACGTCAAATTGCAGAGCGAAAAGATTTTGGAACGCATTAAAAAATTCGACAATAAGCTGTACCTTGAATTCGGAGGGAAACTTTTTGACGATATGCACGCCTGCCGCGTGCTTCCCGGATTTGTCAGCGACGCGAAGTGCAAAATTCTGTGTACGCTGAAAGATCAGTCGGAGATCATCTTCGTCATCAGCGCGGCAGACTTGGAACGCAATAAAATCCGCGCCGATTTCGGCATTCCCTACGGAACCGACGTTCTGCGGCAGATCGATAAGCTGCGCTCCCTCGGACTGAACATGAACAGCGTGGTCGTCACCCAATACCTCGGTCAGCCAGCCGCGGATAAATTCATCAGCAAACTCAACAACCACGGGTTAAAAACATACATACACCACAAAACGAAGGGGTATCCCACCGAGGTTGACGTCATCGTATCCGACGAAGGCTACGGCGCCAACCCGTATATCGAAACGACGAAGCCGCTCGTCGTGGTAACGGCGCCGGGGCCGGGCAGCGGCAAGCTCGCCACCTGCCTTAGCCAGCTTTACCACGAATACAAGCGCGGCGTGCGCGCGGGTTACGCGAAGTTCGAAACTTTCCCCATCTGGAACCTGCCGCTGCGCCACCCCGTCAACGTCGCGTACGAAGCTGCCACAGCCGACCTCGGCGACATCAATATGATCGACCCGTACCACCTTGAAACGTACGGCGTCACCACCGTCAACTACAACCGCGACATCGAGTGCTTCCCCATCGTCAAATCGATCCTTACGAAGATAACGGGGGAGGAGGGGATATACAATTCTCCCACGGATATGGGGGTGAACATGGCGGGCTACGGCATCGTGGACGACGAGGTTTGCCGCGCCGCGGCGCGGCAGGAGATCGTCCGCCGCTACTACAAAACAGCCTGCGATTATAAGACGGGCAACACCACCGCCGACGCGCTCGAGCGCATACGCCTGCTCATCAACGAAAACAAAATCGACCTCGCCGAGCGCAAAGTGGTTGCACCCGCCCTGGAAAAGGCGGAAATTTCGGGCAGCGCCGCCGTCGCCATCGAGTTGGAAAACGGTACGTTCGTCACGGGCAAGTCGAATAAGCTGATGAGCGCCTGCGCTTCCGCCGCGCTCAATGCGGTCAAATCGCTGTCGAAGATCGACGACGATATGCTCCTGCTTTCGCCCGTCGTCCTCGCGCCGATCATTCAGCTGAAAAAGGAGGTCTTGCGCGAAGATAAGGTCAAGCTCGACCTGAACGACGTTTTGACGGCGCTCTCCATCTGCGCGGCGACCAATCCCATTGCGGAAAAGGCGATGAGCATGCTCGTGCGGTTGAGCGGGTGCGAGGCGCACGGCTCCTGCATCCTGCCCGAAAAGGATCTCTCCGTCATGCGCAAATTGGGCGTGAACATTACCTGCGAACCGGAGTTCGGCAGCAAAGATTTATACGGATTTTAATTTCGGCGCGCGGGTATGCGCCTGCGCCGGGCGGGCAATACATTATAAGGCGCGGCGAAAAACCGCGCAGACGTATGCGCTTTTACGGTGTAAATCCATCATTTCAGAGGTACAATGAACGCAATCGATTCGGTAACGCTTATCGTGGCGATCATTCTGGCAGGGTTGGGGCTTGTACTCGGCTTTGGCAGAACGCTTAAATTTTTCACGAAAGGAATTTTCGGATTTATTCTGTCCATTTTTATCTGCGCGTCGTTCGGCGGCATGATTGCGGGCATTCCCGCCGTCGCCGGGTGGATCAGAGGACTGAATGCGCAGCTGGGCGAAGCATGGAGCTTTCTCGGCACGATCCGTCTGGCTACGGTCATCTACTACGTCGTGCTGTTTTTTGCGGTGCAGCTGGTGCGAATCCTCGTCGTCAAGGTGATCGCGGGGTTGTTTTCGGCGGATGTCTTGCCCGTCCGGATCATCAACCGCGTCCTCGGCGCGGCGCTTATGGTCGCAGCCGTGCTGCTGCTGGTCTTGCTCGCGTTTGCGATCGTCGCTATTTTCGGGGAAACGCAGGGCGTTATCGATTTTGTCGCCGAAATCGACGATACTTTCCTCGGCGCGCTGTACGCCCATAATCCTATAAAATTTATCGCCTGACAGGCGTTGCCCCGCATTTTCGGCGGGGCTTTTTTGCAAAAATGCACTGCGCAGGCAATGCCCCGCGCGGTGCGGAGTTTACGATACGTTATTGCTTCGGGCGAACGGGAGGAGGGTAAAATGCTGATTTACGGCATCGCATTGGCGGCGGTATCCGTTATCGCCTTTATTTTGTACGGGGCGGATAAATCCCGCGCAAGGCGGGGCGCGTGGCGTATTCCGGAAAAGGTGCTGCTCGGTTTCTCCTTTTTCGGCGGCGCGGTCGGCGGTGTTTTGGGCATGCTCGTCTTCCGCCACAAAACAAGGCATTGGTATTTCTGGGCGGTGAATTTGTTCGGGATCGCCTGGCAGGCTGCCCTGGCGGCGCTGCTGCTGTATTTCGGGGTGTGATCGCTTCGGCGCGGAACGAGGAACAACAGGGGAGGTTTTACGGATGAACGGCTTCGGGGAAAGGCTGAAAGAACTGCGCAGGGCGGCGGGGTATACCCAGTCGCAGTTTGCGGAGAAGCTGAACGTGCATTTGCAGACGGTTTCCAAGTGGGAACGCGGCGTTTCCGAGCCGGACGTTGCGCTGTTGGGCGAAATGGCTGCGGCGCTGAACGTGCCGTTGGAGCGGCTTGCCGGCGCACCGGTATCCGGGCAGACTTTTACGGGCGTTTTCGACGCCGCGCGTTTGGGCAAAAAACTCGCCGCGCTGCGCAAGAGCAGGGGCGAGGGGCAGGATGCCGTTGCCCGCGCCGGAGGATCGACGCCGGACATCGTTTCCAAATGGGAGCGCGGCATCGTCTGCCCGAGCGCAGACCAGTTGCTCCTCCTCGCGGAACATTTCGGCGAGTCTCTTTCCGGGCTGTATTTCGCCATCGCGGAGAACGACCGCACCG
This sequence comes from uncultured Clostridia bacterium, assembly GCA_904373255.1. GTDB lineage: Bacteria > Bacillota > Clostridia > Christensenellales > Borkfalkiaceae > Borkfalkia. The sequence goes on from CAJFFD010000025.1 coordinate 11,448, forward strand.
AAACGCCCGTACAGGCAAAGCGGCGCAGGCGGTTTTCTTTCGCGTGGCTGGGGTTGTGCGCCCTGTTCCTTGCGGCGTCCGTCTGCGTCGCCGTGTTCTTGCCGCGCGGCGCTGCGGTGTACACCGTCACCGTGGACGGGGAGCAATACGAGGTGTCCGCGGAAGATTGGTTCACGCCGCAAACCCCGTCGCGCGAAGGTTACGATTTTGTCGGATTTGCGGACGGTGCCGGCGACCTTATCGCTTTTCCGTGCAAGATCACCACGGATGAAGAGTTTACCGCCGTCTTTTCCCCGCGCGAATATAAAATCGACTATTGGCTGAACGGCGGTATGTTTGTATCCGATGCGGAGTATTCGGTCACGGTGGAGAGCGGTTCCGTTCAGCTTCCCGTCCCGCAAAAGCCGGGCGCTTCCTTCGAGGGTTGGTACCTTTCGCCCGACTATGCGGGCAGCCCCGTCGTGAGCATCGCGTGCACGGGTTCGGACGTAAAGCTGTACGCGAAGTGGAGCGATGCCGTTTACACCGTCCGCTACGAACTGAACGGCGGTTCGCTCGTGCATTCGAATCCGTCCGAAATAACATCGTCGCAGTCGGTTTCCCTGTCCGAACCTGTCCGCCGCGGCTATAATTTTATTGGTTGGTACGATGCGCCGCGGGGCGGCAAACGGTACGAGTCGGTCGGCGGGGAAAACGCGTCAAATTTGACGCTCTATGCCCTTTGGCAGGAGAGCGGAGCCCTGTACACGGTTCTGTATGACGCGTGCGGCGGCGAGCCTTTGGGCGAAAATCCCGTTTCCGTCGGGTCGGGCGAGGTGCATGACCTGTACGGCGCGCAGAAAACGGGGTACGACTTCGTCGGCTGGAACACCGCGCCCGACGGTAGCGGCAGCTGGTATGCCACCCTGCTCGGCATCCGCGAAAATCTGAAGCTGTATGCCGTGTATGCGCCGAAAACGTACACGGTCGTCTACGAGCTGAACGGCGGCACCTACTACAAGGGCGTCAACCCGAACGAAGTGGAATTCGGGGAGAAGGTTCTTCTGTGTCCGGTCGCGAAGGCAGGGCATTCCTTTGCGGGCTGGTACGATTCCCCCGCGGGCGGGGAGCGCGTGGAGCGCATCGACGCGTCGAATATCCTCCGCCTGCGCACCCTGTACGCCCGCTTTTCCGCGAACGAATATACGGTCGCGCTGGACGGCGCGGGCGGAGAATTTACCGTAAACGGCAAAACGTATGCGCAATTTTCGTACACACTGCGCTACGGCGAAGAGCTGGAGTTGCCCGCCTGCACCCTTGCGGGGTACGACTTTCTGGGTTGGTTTGACGAGAACGGTACGCTTGTCGGGGCGATCACGTCCGAAAACATCGGCGATATGACCCTCACCGCAAAGTACCGCAAAGCGGGTCTTACCTATGCCGTCATCTATGAGCTGAACGGGGGCGTGCAGTCGGCGGAGAACCCCGCCGAAGTCGCGTGGGGGCAGGCTGTTCCGCTGTACGCGCCTTCGCGCGAGGGGTATCTGTTCCTCGGCTGGAACGACCGCGCCGACGGTTCGGGCAATTATTACGACGCGACGCCCGAAGGCCGGGAGAGCGACCTTCTTCTGTACGCGATCTGGCAGGAGATCACCGTCAGCGGCAGCGCGGACGATTTTACCTACGAAATGGGGCGGGAGAGCGTCACGGTCACCGGCTATACGGGCGCGTTCGGCGAAAATGTCGACCTCGTTATTCCTTCGTACATCGGCGGCAAACCCGTCGTCGCGGTGGAGGGGCGGTTCGACCGCTACACCGAAAGCCACCCGCAGGCCTTTTACCTGCACAGCCTCGTCATCCCCGAAACGGTGGAGCGGCTGGGCGCGAACGCATTCAATCATATGGCCATAACCGAGCCCGTCGTCATCCCTGCGAGCGTCAAGGAGATCGGGCGGGAGTGTTTCCGCACCACCGAATTTTCCCTGAGTTTTGCCGAAAACAGTTCCCTGAAGACGATCGGCGAGTATGCGTTTGCGGGCAGTTATATCGAGAATATCCCCGTCCTGCCGCACGGCCTGGAGCGGCTGGAATCGTATGCGTTTTATGACGCATGGGCAAAGCAAGGCGGAATCATTCTGCCCGATACATTGCAATATATCGGCGGGTATGCGCTGTTTATCAGTGCAGGGGGTTCCAATCAACACCCGCAGCTGTATCTGCCTTCCTCCGTGCGCGAGGTCGAGGCGCGCGCGTTCGGGGAGGAAGGTGCGTTCGTGCGCGTGTATACAGCTCTATCCGAGGAGCAGATCGCCCGCTTTATCGAAGGCTGGGACGAAAACGCCGAAATAACCTACTTGGAGCGGGAGGTTTCGGGCATCACGCTGCGCTGCGGCGAACAGGAGAAATGGCTCGCGGGGCAGGCGTTCGCCCTCCCGCTTCTGCAAAGGGAGGGGCATACCTTTTTAGGCTGGTACGACGCCGCAACCGATTATGTCAGCGCCAACTATATCCCCACGCGCGAGGGCGTCGTTTTGGAGGCCGTGTTTGAAAAACAGACGGAGAGCGACGGCCGCAGTGAGTACACTCCCGCCCTTCTGGAGAGCGGAAAGGAATACGAGTTTATCGTATTTTCCAACGAAAAGTTTTATTTCAAGCCCGATGTAGCGGCGGGGGAGCGGTACCGCCTCGTGTATACTTACAGCGCTGTCTGCTGCCCAGACAACGTTCATTTTCTGAGTGCCTATAATGCGGAGAATACCGCTTATTACAGCGGGGTCAGCTACACGTTCGGCGGAGAACCTCTGTATTTGCTTGCCGACGGCACGGGCGGGCATATCAACCGCTGCATTTACCGCGTAAAAATACGCGTCGAATCCGTATAAACAATACCGCTTGCAAATTGAAAACAGCCGCGTTCCGAAACAACGGAACGCGGCTGTTTTTTGGGTAAAAATTGCCGATTCAGCGCTTTTTTCCGAAAATTCAGCGGAATTTTCCACTGTTTCGGAAAACGCGGCTCAACACAAGTGTCGCAAAATATGATACAATACAATCGTTGCAACGGGGCGAAAGCCTAAAATTTCGGAGGGAATATAAAGCGCTTTATCAGTCAAAATCGCATGGGTAAATGCTATATCTTATTGCAGATGTACGACGAGCTTCGCGGCGGCGCGGGGATCCGCCTCGCCGAATGCTGCGGAAGGTATGAAATTTCCGTAGCCACATTCCGCCGCTATATCTCCTTTTTGCGCGGATATTTCAACGAGGTGTGCGGCAGCGAAATCGTCTACGATTCCGCGTCGGCGGAATACCGCATAAAACGCGGCGTACCGCAATGTCAGAAAACAAATGATGTTATATAGAAGGGCGGGTCTGCCGCAAATACATTGTATTTGCGGCAGACCCGTTCCCTCCGCACGGGAGATGCGTGCCGGCATCTGCGGCTCCGTGTTTTTGCAGCGGCAGAAAAGCAGTTCCGCGCAGCAGATCAATCTTTTGCGGCATTTTTTTGCGCCGCGCTTGCTTTTTGCGCGGGCGCATGCTATAATAAGTTTCAAAAGCGCACGGAGTGCGCAGAGCGGGGAACGGAAAATGTTGATCGAAAAGAGCAAAGAGAGCATGACCTCGAGGGAGCGGGTTCGCCGCACCTTCGAATTTGAAAAAACCGACCGCGTAACGATCGGGTACGATACAAATCCCACAATCCACACAAAATTCTGCCGCGCGCTCGGGCTTCCGGACGACGACTTGGAAACGATGTACCGCGCGCTCGGCGTCGACTACCGTTTTATCGGCGCGCCGTATACCGGAAAACAGCTCTACGCCTGCCCGCCCGACCGCAGGGTCGACCCGCTCGAGGGCTGCATCATGCGCAAGGTGGAAAACGAGAGCGGCTACTATTGGGACTTCTGCGACTTTCCGCTGAAGGACGCGACGGACGAAATGTTCGATAAATTCCCCGTCCCCGATCCGAACGATTTCGACTACGACGCGGCGCTCGCGCAGGCGAAGAGCTACGGCGGCGAGTACGCATTGTTTATCGGCGGAGCAGGTACGCCCGACGTGCTCAATTCCAACGGCAGGATTATGGGGGTGGAAGACGTGCTCTGCCACCTCGCCCTGGGCGACGAGGCTGCGCTCCGCTTTATGCGCCGCCGCGCGGAGTTTCAGCTGGGGATGATGGAAAAACTTCTCTGCAAATGCAAGGGGTACATCGATTTTGTCTGGCTGGGCGAAGATCTCGGCACGCAGATCGGCCCGATGATCAGCCTCGACCTGTACCGCGAACGCATCAAGCCTATCCATAAAATGTTTGTAGACCTCGCCAAGTCGTACAACCTTCCGACGCTCATACACACCTGCGGCAGCAGCAGTTGGGCGTACGAAGATTTTATCGGAATGGGCGTCCGCGGCGTCGATACGCTGCAGCCCGAGGCTGTAAACATGAGCCCTCGCTACCTTGCCGAACATTTCGGCGGCAGGCTGAACTTCCGCGGCTGCATCTCCACGGCTGGCCCGCTCGCCTACGGCACGCCCGAGGAGGTCGACGCCGTCTGCAAGGACACGCTGGAGGTGATGATGCCTGTGCGAGGTTATCACTTCGCGCCCACGCATCAGATTCAGGATAATACCCCCGTCGAAAATCTCATCGCCATGTATAACGCGGCGCATAAGTACGGCCGCTATTGAGGAAACAGTATGCGAGAATACGACAAAATGATCCGCGGCGAGCTGTACAACCCTGCGGATGAAGAGCTTACCGCCATGCGCCGCCGCGTGCGCAGGCTGTTCTATCAGTACAACAACTCGGAAGAGGACGAGCAGGAAAAGCGCGCGGCGCTCCTTCGCCGCATTTTCGGCGGGCATGGCGAGCGGCTGTACTGCGAGCCGCCTATCCGCTTCGATTACGGCATCAATACGATGGTGGGGGAAGACTTTTTTTCCAATTTCAACCTCACTGTTCTGGATGTTGCGCCGGTAAAGATCGGCAGGCAGTGTTTTATCGGGCCGAACGTTTCCATCGTCACGCCCGTGCATCCGCTCCTCGCGTGCGACCGGAATATGCGCCCCGACGGCAAGGGCGGTACCTTCGACTATGAATACGCCCGCCCGATCACCATTGAAGACAATGTGTGGCTCGCTTCGAACGTAACGGTGTGCGGCGGAGTCACCATCGGGCATGATACGGTCATCGGCGCGGGAAGCGTCGTCACGAAGGATATTCCCGCGGGCGTGTTTGCAGCGGGCAATCCCTGCCGCGTCATCCGCCCGATCTCCGAAAAGGACAAAATGAAGCTGCCGAAGGAATAAGAAAGGATTCGGCTGCCGAATGCATCCGCAAACAGCGCTTCGGGCGCTGTTTTTTTGTATCCTAAAACCCGCGGATAGTCCGCGGGTAACGAGAAGCTTTAGCGATGAGAGTTGAAAACAAAACTCCTTTTGATATAATTAGGGTGCGACCTGGCAGTTGCAAACTAAAAATCAAAAGGAGGACATCCGAATGGATGACGTAAAAAGTTTAACACATACGAAGTGGAATTGCAAGTATCATGTGTGTTTGCCCCAAAATACAGAAGGAAAGTATTTTATGAGGAAAAACGAATTGAGATCGGGGCAATACTTCGGGAGTTGTGTCGGTGGAAAGGGGTAGAGATCATAGAAGCCGAAGTATGCCCCGATCATATCCATATGTTGGTAATGATACCGCCGAAGATGAGTGTGTCAGGATTCATGGGGTTTCTGAAAGAAAAAAGCAGTCTGATGATATACCAAAAATGGGGAAACATGAAATTTGCATACCGCAACCGCGAATTTTGGTGTAAGGGATACTATGTGGACACGGTAGGGAAAAATACCAAAGCGATAAAAGAGTACATAGCCCCCAGCTAAAGAAGGATAAAGAAATGAGTCAAATGAGTATAGATGAGTTGGACGACCCGTTCACGGGCGGCAAGTAACAATCGCATGACTGCCAGGTCGTCATAAGCGCGGCTTGCGCGCTACTGGTAGTATTAGGGCTAACTGCCCGAAAATGAAATACCTCCGGCTTTGCCGGAGGATATTTATTGCGATAGGTTTTTAAGGTGACGTATCCCTTTATCGCGGGCGGGAGAGTTCGACGGTGCGCGTGGCGATGTTCCGCCGAAACGCCGCGTCGTGTTCGACGAACAGCAGGGTGGGGCGGTATTCGAGGAGCAACTCTTCCAGTTGTATGCGCGAAACGAGGTCGATAAAATTGAGCGGCTCGTCCCAGATGTACAAATGTGCAGGCGTTGCGAGCGAAACGGCAAGTGCAACTTTTTTCTTTTGCCCGTCGCTGTATTCGGAAATGTCGCGGGAAAAAAGTTCGCTGCGCAAATTGAATTTGTTTAGAATCGCCATTACGAGCGAGGGTTCCGCCCCGCGCGCGGCGGCATATTCGGCAACGGTGCCGCAAATGCCGCTTACGTTCTGCGGAAGATAGGATATGCGCAGATCATTCGGTACCCGCACGATGCCGCTCTGCGCGGTCAGCTCGCCCGTCAACAGCTTCAAAACGGTGGACTTGCCGCAGCCGTTTTCCCCCTTGAGTGCGATTCGCTCGCCCCGCTCCACGGTCAGCGAAAGGTCGCGCACGGCGGGCCTTTTACCGAAGGCAAAATCGACATGGGTGAACGAGCAGAGTTCCTGCGCGCGGAAGGGCAGGGGCGTCAGCTTAAAATTTCCGTAGAACTCCGCATTTTTGAGCAGGGAACGCTTTTCTTTCGTCGCCTGTTCGCGGCGGCGCTCGGTCACCTTGGCGCGCTTTGCCATCTTCGCCGCCATCGCGCCGATATGCCCCTTGTCGGGGTGCAGACCCGCCACTTTTTGGTTCTTGCTCGCCTCCACCTTGTCCGCCCACGCCGACGTGCGCGCCGCCGAGGCTTCCAATGCGGATATTTGCTTTTGCAGGCGCGCGCTCTTTTCCGCTTCGGCGGCGTCGGCGGCGGTTTTATCCCTCCACCAGTCGGAAAAGTTCCCCTTGCGCAGCTCGTACCCCTCCGCGTTCAGCGCCAGAACATGGTCGCAGCAGCCGTCCAAAAAGTCGCGGTCGTGCGAAACGAGGATAAAGCCGCGCTTTGCGGCGAGGTAGTCGCTGAGCTTTTTCCGCCCCGCTTCGTCGAGGTGGTTGGTCGGCTCGTCGATGAGCGGAAAGGCATTTTCCTTTGCGAACAGCGCGGCGAGCAAAACCTTTGTGCGCTCGCCGCCCGAAAGGGTGCAAAGCGGTCGTTCGAGCGATTCCTCGCCGACGCCGAGTTTATTCAGCTCCGCCTTTAAACGCCATAACTCGATGTCGGGCAGGGCGACGTACAGGGCGGAAAGCGCGTCGAGCGATCCGTCGACGGCGTAGGGGAAGTATTCCGCTTGCGCTCCCACGGATATTTTGCCCTTGTACTCGTATTCGCCGCACAAAAGGCGCAGCAGGGTGGTTTTGCCCCGCCCGTTGCGGCCCGTCAGCGCGAGCTTCCAGTCGCTGTCGAGCACGGCGGAAAAGTTTTCAAAGATATTCTGCGCGGCTCCGGGGTAGCCGAAGGTCACGTTTTGCAGGAGAATGGCTGACATATAAACCTCCTTTCCGAGCCGCAAAATACAATGAGAGCCGCACAGAAGATGCGGCTCTTTCAAAAATAGAAAATAGGCGATGATAAAAAAATCTTCTGCGGCAAGGCGCGCCGAACCCGCGGCAACATGGTGCCGAAGGAAGGGCGGTTTGAGTTTTATGCGCAGAAGATATACATGGCTCCCTCGAATGATTTTTTACCATTGTAGCATAACGCGGCATGCCTGTCAAGCGAAAGGATTCAAGGCGGCGGTGGTAAAATCAGAATTTGCGGCGAAGGATTGACAGAACGCCGGCGCGGTGTTACAATGGAATCAATAGATTGTAGGGGGAGAATATGAAATATTGCGAAAATTGCCATATCGCAGCCGATTCGCCGCGCTGCCCGCTCTGCGGGGGCAAAAAGCTCCGCGAAATCAAAGAGGACGATTACTGTTTTTTGACGGAAATGCGGGCTATGGAAGGCGAAATGCTCGCGGACGTTCTGCGGGGAAACGGAATCGAATGCGTCACGATGCCGTCGGGCAGCGGGCTGAATACGGCGATGGCGCTGCCGTTGGAGAACAGCAGGCTGTATGTGCCGTGGCGTTCTTTGGAGCAGGCAAAAGCGTATCTGCGGGAGGCTGCCGATACGGAAACGGAAAAGTGGCGGCAGTATCTTTTGGAAAATGCCGATAAACTGCATATTTCCCCGAAGCTGGAAAAGAAGGTCATCAAAAAGAGCAAAGGCGCCTGCGGGGAAAGCGTAACAGAATTTTTTCAAAATTTGATTGTATCTTCCGATCGGATAAAAGACGGAGGCATGCGCCGCGCCGGCGATGATTTTGAGCTTTTTTGCTATGCGAATGGCGATATTGTCGCAATCGACGGCAAAACGCTGGAAATAGTGGATTTTTCGTTAAAAAAGCGTTGAAGTTCGGCAAGGCGCGTCTTTCGGCAGACAGCCGGAAGACGCGCCTCTTTGGGGTAGTTTAATGGATTGAGCGCGGGCGAAAAAGTTCGGCGAGGCGAGAAAAAACATTGAGATTCGTACCCGTGTGTAAACGAAACCCGGCGGCGGAACAGCGCAAAGCAAATGCTAATATTACAAAAAAGGGAGCAGGCGAACGCCTGCTCCCTTGTCGTTTCTTCTTATATAGAGGAATTACTCCTGCTGGTTCGCGAGCTTCTTGTAGCCCTCGTAGCGCTCCTTACTCTCTTCCTCGTTCTCCTTGAAGAGCTTCTCCGCCGCTTCGGGCTGGGTCTTCTTCAAAGAAGAGTAACGGGTCTCGCCGAGGATGAATTCCTGATAGTCGCCCGTCGGCTCCTTGCTGTCGAGCGTGAACGGATTCTTGCCTTCCTCTTTGAGAGTCGGGTTGTAGCGGTACAGCTGCCAGTAGCCGCAATCCACCG
>CAJFFD010000026.1 GCA_904373255.1 uncultured Clostridia bacterium
ATTTATATCGTAATTATTTATACAATATATATGATTATCATATACTATATTTTCAATATATAGTATATATAGACAATTATAAAATTCCCCTGCTAAGGGAGTAGTACGGGAAACCGTAGCGCGGGTTCAAATCCCGCCTTCTGCGCCACGAACCCGTTGCCCAAAAAGGCAACGGGTTTTTTGCTGCAAAAATGGGCTTCCGAAATAACGTGCCGCGCGCAAGCAAAACAGCACTCTGCCGAAGGCTCCCGTTTACGGGAATCGGCAGAGTGCGCTTCGGGCAGCAACCGCTGTTCCGTCGCGGCTTCGCCGCTCCTAAAACCCGCGGACTATCCGCGGGGTTTAGGATACAAAAAGGGCAGCCCGGACGGGCTGCCCCTGCGGATCCCCGGAAATGGGTTTACGCACTCTGCCGCATCAGTATGTGATACCGACGTGATGCTTCTTTTGATACAAACGGATAAAGATCTTGGAAATCTCCACCGCGACGAGCGGGAAAAGCGAAAGCCCGATACAGATGAGCCATTCCGTCCAACCGATATATACCAGATCGAACAGACTCATCAACGGCGGCACGAACACCACGAGCGCGACGATCGCCGCCGACGCAAGCAGCGCAATGAGCAGGAATTTGTTGTGACCCTGCCCGCGCTTGAAGATGGAATCGGTATTCGAGCGCTGGTTGAGCGCGTGCGAAAGCTGGGAAACGGACAACACGATAAACGTCATCGTCATTGACTCGTCATGATTCTCATAGACAAGCATGCCGATCCAGTACGCCGCGAGCGCCGCCGCCGAGATAAACAGCCCGTGCAGGACGATGCGGTAGATCATGCCCTTTTCGAACAGCGTGCCGCTCTTGATGGGTTTATGCTTCATAATATTCGCGCTCGCGGGATCGACGCCCAGAGCCACGGCGGGCAGCGAGTCGGTCGCGAGGTTGATGAGCAGGATATGCACCGCGAGGATCGGCATCTGCCAGCCGAACACGACGGCAAGCAAAAGGATCAGAATTTCCGCGATGTTGCCAGCCACAAGAAATTGGATGACCTTTTGGATATTGCGGTACACCCGCCGCCCCTCGCGGATGGCATATTCGATGGTGGTGAAGTTGTCGTCCAAAAGAATCACGTCCGCCGCGTCCTTGGCGACGTCGGTACCCGTGATGCCCATGGCGACGCCGATGTCCGCTTCTTTCAGCGCGGGGGAATCGTTGACTCCGTCGCCCGTCATGGCGGCGACTTCGCCCGTGCGCTTCAGCGACTGAATGATGCGCAGCTTATCCGAGGGCGACACGCGCGCAAACACGACGCACGTTTTCACCGCTTCGTCCAGCTGTTCGTCCGTCATTTCGTCCAGTTCCTGCCCGGAGATGACGGTATTCCCATCGCGGAAAATGTGCAGCTGTTTGGCGATCGCCATCGCGGTGACTTTGTGGTCGCCCGTAATCATGACGACGCGGATACCCGCCGTGTGGCAGGTTTCCACCGCCTGAATGACTTCCTTGCGGGGCGGGTCGATCATGCCGACGACGCCGACAAAGGTCAGATCGCTTTCGAGGTCGCAGCTTTCGTCCTCGGGCACTTCGGAAACGGAACGAACCGCAAAACCGAGCACGCGCAGCGCCTCCGCGCTCATCTTGTTGCAGACTTTGAGGATCTGCTCGCGGTCGGCTTCCGTCATTTCGCGCACGCCGTCCTTTGTGCGGTACTTCGTACACAGCGGCAGCATTTCGTCCACCGCGCCCTTGGTATAAACGGTGAGTTCCCCTTCCATGCGGTTGAGTACGCTCATGCGCTTACGGTCGGAATCGAAGGGCTGCTCGAATGCGCGCGGGTGCGCGTCCTCATATTCTTCGCAGTCGATGCCGAATTTTTCGGCGAGGTACACGAGCGCGCCCTCCGTGGGGTCGCCCAGGATGTTGCCGGGATTGTCGGGATCCTTTTTCGCATTGATGCACAGCGCCGCGCCCGAAAGGAGATCCTGATACACGGAACGGTCGTATTTTTTCGATACGTCCTCAACTTTTGTGGTTACGCCCTGCAAAAAGTCGTCGCCGACGGCGAGGTGCGTGACCGTCATTTTATTGAGGGTGAGCGTACCCGTTTTATCGCAGCAGACGACGGTGGCGCTGCCCAGCGTTTCCACGGCGGGCAGGCTTTTGACGAGCGCGTTTTTCTTTGCCATGCGCTGCACGCCTAAAGCCATGATGATGGTGGACGTTGCAGGCAGCCCCTCGGGGATGATGGAAATCGCCAGCGAGATGGCTATAAACACATAGTTGACCCATGCAGCCCATCCGTCGCGGATGAGCCCGATGGCGAAGATGACGACGCAGACGATGAGACCGACCAGGCTGAGCGTTTTGCCCACCGAATTGAGCTTGCGCTTCATGGGGGTATCCGTTTCGTCCTGTTCGTCCAGAAGGTTCGCGATCTTGCCGACCTCGGTGTTCATGCCCGTGCCGACGACGATGCCCGTCGCATTGCCGTACATGACGACGGACGAACTGTATGCCATGTTGATACGGTCGCCCAAGGGGGCGTCCTCGGGCAGGACGGTCGGGCCGTCCTTTTCGGAGGGAACGCTTTCGCCCGTAAGCGCCGCTTCCTGCACCTTTAAGTTCGAATCCTGAATGATCCGTATATCGGCGGGGACGATGCAGCCGTCCTCCAGATAGACGATGTCGCCGGGTACCAGCTCGCTTGCCGGCACGACGCTCTCCTCCCCTTCGCGCAGAACGCGCGCCGTCGGGGCGGTCATATTTTTCAGCGCTTCCAGCGCGTTTGCAGCCTTCTTTTCCTGCACGACGCCGATCGTCGCGTTCAGCACGATGACGACGAGAATGACGATACATTCGGCAAGCCCTTCCCCGTCCTCAAAAAAGGACATAACGAACGAAAAGATCGCGGCGGCGATGAGAATGAGCACCATCACGTCGGTGATCTGCTCCCAGATCATCTTTGCGATGCTCTTGGGCTTTTTCTGCCGCAGGTTGTTTTTGCCGTACTGTTCCAATCGTTTGGCAGCCTCGGCGTCGCTCAGGCCCTCCTCGCTCGTATGCAGAAACTCTTCCGTTTCCCTGCAGCTCAATGAGTGCCATGGCTTATGTGGTTGCGTTTCCATAGACTGTTTTGTGTGATCCTCCCTGCAAATTTAATATAACGCAAAAAGACATAGCCTATACGGTTATGCCTCGCATTCAAAATATGAAAAACAATATGGGTTATCGGCGCTACTGTCGCCGCCGTCGCCAGCCATTTTGATTCCCCTTCGATATGATAGTATAATTATACTATACGGGGGCGGGTACTGTCAACTGTTTTTATTAAAGAATCAGATCAGTCCGAAAATCATCAGAACCCAAAACAATAGGGCGGGCAGACCGAACAGGACGCCAACGATAAACCCCGCCACGGCGAGCCCGTTGAGGCGCTTGCCCTCCATACGACCGAGCCCGACGCCTGCGACGATCGCGCCCGCAAAGGATACCGTCGAACAGAGCGGCAGAACGAACACGAGTGCGATGACGAGATACGGCCACTGCCCGTCCCTCACCGCCATAATAGCCAACATAAACAACACAATAAATACAGCCACCCCGCCGACGGCGAGCAAAAACCCGACGATGCCGTAGATATTCGCCCTTTTCCGCGGAAGTTCCGCACACATTTCCTCTCCCATTCCCATCACCTCGTCGCTTCCAATTGTACCACACGGGCGCGCGGCCGTCAAGAGGCGGGCGGATTTTTCCGGAATTTCGGAAAACGGGTTGCAAAAACGGGCGGCGGAGGTTATACTATTAAGAAAGCCCCGCCCCAGTCGGGTCGGCGGAAACGCGGCGTTTACAATTCTTTAACATTTTTTTAGCAAATTAAAAACAGGAGCGCGGTATACTGTTGCCGTGCAGAAAAAAACTGGAGGGAATTCGATGATCCGCATTCTCGTGGCGGAAGACGATACCGCAATGAACAAACTTATCTGCTCGATGCTGGCGGAGAAGGGGTATGAACCGCTCCCCTGCTTCGACGGCGCGCAGGCGATCAGCGCCTATGAAAACCAGCCGGTCGACATGGTGATAACCGACGTGATGATGCCGAAGGCGGACGGATACGAACTTGCGCAGGAGGTGCGGCGGCAGGACAGGCATATCCCTATCCTGTTCATGACCGCGCTCGACGACAAAATTTCGCAGCAGCGGGGGTTTCGCTCGGGCGCGGACGACTACGTTACCAAACCCTTCGACGCAGACATCCTGCTGCTGCGCGTGGAGGCGCTGTTGCGCCGCGCGAACATCGAGCGGAGCCGCGAACTGACGGCGGGGAATCTGCGTATGAACAAGGACGAACACACCGCCTACCTGAACGGCGAGGAGCTTCCGCTCACCGTGAGGGAGTTCGACCTGCTGTTCAAGCTGCTCTCCTTTCCGAAGCGCACGTTCACGCGCGCGCAGCTCATGGATGAGTTTTGGGACTACGACTCCTCCGCGACCTCGCGGACGGTCGACGTTTATATGTCGAAGCTGCGCGAAAAGACGGCTGCTTGCGACGGGTTCGAAATCCTGACCGTACACGGCTTGGGATATAAGGCGGTGCTGCGATGAACGGGAAAAAAGGCAGAAACGGCGGGCGCGGAAGGTTGCTTTCGCCGCTCGGCACCGTCATCATATTCCTGACTGTCGCCGCAATCATCACGGCAGCATTGCTCGTATACGGCGCGGCGGAACGGCGGTTTGCCGGGAACCGCGGCGCGATAGCGGCAGTTATGCTTACCGTCGTCATATTCCTTTCCATCGCGGGCGCGGCGATCGACGCACTCCGGCGCAAAATCACGACCGAAGGGCCTGTCGGGCAGATCCTCGATGCGACCGAACGCATCGCGCGGGGCGACTTTTCCGTGCGGCTTACCCTGCCCCGCCCCGGCGACAAGCACAACGATTACGGGCGGATTATGGAAAACCTGAACAGCATGGCGGCGGAACTTGCCAAAACGGAGGTTCTGCGTTCCGACTTTATCGCAAACGTTTCGCACGAATTCAAAACGCCGCTCGCCGTAATCCAGAACTACGCGGCGGCGCTGCGCTCCGCTTCGGGCGAAGAAGAGCGGCGGCAGTATGCGGACGTACTGATCGGAGAAACAAAAAAACTGACGGCGCTCGTGTCGAATATTTTAAAGCTGAACAAACTGGAAAACAGCGGGCTGAACCCCGCGCGTGAGCGCATCCGTCTGGATGAACAGCTGGAGCAGTGCGCTCTTGCCTTTGAGGACAAGATCGAAGAAAAAAACCTGCATTTTGACTGCGACCTCTGCCGCGCGGAAATCTATTCGGACGCCGACTGCCTGGAGATCGTGTGGAACAACCTGCTCTCCAACGCCGTCAAATTTACCGAGCCGGGCGGAAAAATTTTCCTTTCCCTCCTCCGGGAGGGCGGAGATTTTCTCGTGCGTATATCCGACACGGGCTGCGGGATCTCCGAAGAGACGGGAAGGCGGATATTCGATAAATTCTACCAGGGCGACACATCGCATGCGCAGGAAGGGAACGGACTGGGGCTTGCGCTCGTGAAGCGCGTGATCGGTCTGCTCGGCGCGGAAATTTCGGTGGAGAGCGAATTGGGCAAAGGCAGCACATTCACCGTGCGGCTGCGGAGCGAACCATGAACCGCCGCAGTTTTTTCGGTTTTTTAAAGGAGCCGCCCCTCTTTTTCGCCGCCGCCGTATGGGCGCTCATGTTCGCCGCGGTCGGCGGGGCAATCGCCTGCATGGCGCTGGAGCTGACGGGCGTTCTCCCCTTCTGCCTGTACGCGCTCGCCGCCGTTGCGCTGGGGTATTCCGCCTACCTCGCCGTGCGCCTTGCCCCGAAAATGAAGGCGGGCGTCCTCGCACGGGCGCACAGGCATGCTTTCACCGAAAACCTTATTTCGAGTTACGGATTCCGCACCGCCGCGTTTACGGCGCTCGGTTTTGCCGTGAACGTAGCCTATGCGCTGTTCAACGGAGCCATGGCGATTGCGGGGCGGTCGGTCTGGTTTGCGGTGTTCGCGCTCTACTATCTGCTTCTGAGCGGGATGCGGCTGGGCGTTCTCGCGGCGGGGCGGAGTGCCAAAAAGAAATTTGCGGACGACGGGAATGCGCTGTACGGCGCAAAACTGAAAATATACCGCGGCTGCGGGATTGCCCTTTTGCCCCTCGACGTCGCGCTCGGTGCGGCGGTGACGCTGATGGTCTGCCGGCAGGATCCGATTCCGCATTCGGAGATCGCGGCGATCGCCTCGGCGGCGTACGCGTTCTATAAAATCACTCTCGCCATCGTCAACCAACTGAAAGTGCGCAAGCTCGACGACCCCGCATTACAGGCGGTGCGCAGCATCGGGCTGACGGATGCGGCGGTCTCCCTGTTCGCCCTGCAAACGACGCTCGTGAGCGTATTTTCGGACGGAGATGCGGAGCGGATGCTGTCCCTGAACGCCGCCGTGGGTTTTTGCGTGTGCGCGCTGACGCTCGGGTTGGGGATCTGGATGATCGCACGATCTGTGCAACTGAAAAAAAGGAGGGAAATCGTATGAACGGGAATCGGTTCCGATACTCTTATTCCGCGCCGGACGAGCGGGAGCGCGAGGAGATCGAGCGCATCCGCGCGGCATACCGCACGGACGAACGCGCCGAAAAATTTTCGCGGCTGCGGCGGCTGAACGCGCGGGTGCGGCACGCGGCGACGGGTACGGCGTGCGCGCTCGGCATCGCAGGCTGTCTGCTGTTCGGCGGGGGCATGAGCATGACGCTCGCCGGCGGCAACTGGGTCGGCGGGATTATCCTCTCGGCCTGCGGGATTCTGCCCATGCTCGCCGCAATCCCCGTATACAACCGCGTGCTGTGCCGGCTCCGCCGGAAGTACGGCCCCGAAATCCTGCGTCTCTCCGAAGAACTGCTCGGCAAAACCGGCACCCCTGCCGATACGGCGCAAAACCGCGGAGAAAGTTCCTGAACGGAATCCGCCGCGCGCTTTTTTACATTTCCTTTACAAAAAATTCGCATTTCGGAAACAGCGGGACGGTATACTGCATGTATAAAGATTTTCCGGAAGGAGGATAAAACCATGCAGGAAACAGAAAGAAAGTACGCGGAGGAAATCCGCCGCGCCTATGCGGACAAAAGCGAAAGCGAAACAAAGCTGGAAAAGCTGCGCAAACTGGATTCGGCCGTGCGCCGCCCCGCCGAAATTTTCGCCTATGCGTTCGGGATTCTCGGCGCGTTGGTGCTGGGCGTGGGCATGTGCTTCGCGATGGAAGTGATCACCGGCATGATGCCGCTCGGCATCGCCGTCGGCGTCGTCGGCATTGCGATGGTAACGGCAAACTATTTTATCTACCGCGCCATTCTGAAGTCGCGCAGGCACAAGTACGCGAAGGAGATACTCGATCTCGCCGACGGACTTTTGCACAGCTGAAAAATGCCGCAGAGCAAAGCCCCACCCCCGCAGCGCGGGGGTGGGGCTTTGCCTGTATTTGCGCCGCGCCTTCCGACAGGCGCGGCAGATCTTTTATTCTTTATCCTCGGGCGGAACGGTGCCGGAAGATTCCCCGCCGCCCTGCGCGTTCTCTTCCGCGCGGCGCCTGAACGTTGCCAGCTCTTCTTCCGTAAGAATGCCCGCCTCGCAGAGTTCCTGCAGTTTTTCCATCCCCTTCCACACGTCGGCAGATGCGCCTTCGCGGATTTCTTCGGGAGTTTCGCCCTGCTCCGCTTCCTTCTTTTTCGAGCGGATGTTGACAAGTACGTTGACAAGGATGCCGAGGATGAGCGCGCAGGCGATATTGGTGATCGTGATCTGCCCGAAGGTAAGAGCCAGGCTGCCCACGCCCGCAACCAGGATCGAGGAAACGGTGAACAGGTTGGCATTGTCGTTGAGGTCGACCTTCTGCACCATTTTCAGACCGCTGACGGCGATAAAACCATACAAAGCGATGCACACGCCGCCCATGACGCAGCCGGGGATGCTGGACAGGAAGGTGACGAAGGGCGCGATGAACGCGGAAACCATTGCGAGCGCCGCCGTCAGGAGAATGGTAACGACGGAGGCATTGCCCGAAATAGCCACGCATCCGATCGATTCGCCGTAGGTCGTGTTGGGGCAGCCGCCGAAAAAGGCGCCCACCATCGAGCCGACGCCGTCGCCGAGGAGCGTCCTCGAGAGACCGGGGTCGGTGAGAAGGTCTTTTTCAATGATGGAAGAGATATTCTTATGATCGGCGATATGTTCCGCAAAGACGACGAACGCCACGGGGATATACGCCACGGCAATGGTGCCGATATACGCGCCGACGCCGCCTTCCGCCGTCAATGCTCCTTCCGTAAAAATCTCCACAAAGGTAAACGCGGGTACCCAGTCCATCGTCTGGAAAATCGTGAAATCGATGATGCGCATTGCCTCTGCGCCGGGGATGTAGCTGAACGCCGTAAAGATCGCCGCCAGCGCATAACCGGAGAGGATGCCGATGATGAACGGGATCATCTTCATCATCTTTTTGCCGTACACGGAGCAGACGATGGTGACCGCGAGAGTGAACAGGGCGCAGATCAGGCAGAGAATGGAATTGAGATCCATAACGTAACTGCCCGCATCGCCTATGGCAATGCCGCCGAGGGAATTCTGGATAGCGCTGCCCGCCAGAGAAAGACCGATGAGCGCGACCGTCGGCCCGATGACCGCCGCGGGCATGACTTTATCGATCCACTTGACGCCCACAAGTTTGACGACGACCGCAATGATGACATACACGAGCCCCGCAAACACGGCGCCGATCAGCAAGCCGAGGTACCCCATCGCCATGGAGACCCCGCCCGCGAATGCCGCGCACATCGAACCGATAAACGCGAACGAACTGCCGAGGAATACAGGGCTGCGGAATTTTGTAAAGAGAAGATAGATGAGCGTTCCGGCGCCCGCGCCGAACAGCGCCGCCGAAATGGACATATCGCTGCCCGTTGTGGCGTTGACCTGCATCGGCACCGCGATCGTCGCGGCGAGGATTGCGAGCAGCTGCTGCAGCGCGAACAGGATCAGCTGCCCGGCTTTGGGTCTGTCTTTTACTCCGTAAATCAGGTTCATTGGTAAAAACCCCTTATAAATATATTTGTATCCGCCGGAATGCCGCGGAACATTGCCGCATTTTTCCCGCCGCCGACTGACGCGGGAACACTGTCCTTATTATTGTACTATAACAGCCGGCGAAAAGCAAACGAAATTGAAAATATTCCGCAAATTCGTCACTTGTTTTTCACATGCGCGCGCGGCTTCGGGGCAACAATGTCGCAGGAAAGGCGCAGAAGCTGCGCAACCTCCGCCCGCGGCACGCTTCCGTCCAGCCGAACGCTGATCCAGTACCGCTTGTTCATGTGGTATCCCGGCGCTACGCCCGCATACGTTTCGCACAGCATATGCGACAGCGCCGGGTCGCACTTTACGTTCAGAGCCAATTCGCTCCCGTCTCCCCCGCCGAACGTGCGGAGCGGAACGCAAAAACAGATGCCGAACCACTTGCGGTTGTCCTTGCGGCGCAGCACCGCTATGTCCGGGTCGCTTTCAAACGGGTGATCGCACAGGGCGCAGCCGAACCCGTCCGCCATGCGCAGCAACTCTTCCTTTCCGATCGGTTTTTCCATACGTTTGCACTCCTTTCTGCCATTATACACCGTCTTTCCGAAATAATCAACGAAATCGTGCAAACAGTCGAACTTATAAAAAAAGCGGAACAAGTATTGATTTTTTGATTATTGTGTGTTAAAATTAGAGTAACGTTAACCGTTCCTTTGGAACGGAAATTCAGGAGGCTTTTATGGCAAAAAAGAATCTGAAATACTTTATTCCGGGGGCAATCGCGTTGGTACTGGGCATCGTCGCGTTCTGCATGATGTTCCTGCCCGCCATTACTTTCAATGCCGGAGACAGTTCTTCCGACGGCTGGACGGGCGCGCAGATCGCTTTCGGGTATAAGGAGAGCTTTCTCGGGCAGGAAATTACTGTTTTGAATTTTAACTTCCTCGTATTCCTTGCCTTCCTGCTGCCCTTGGTCGGCGGCGTACTCGCGCTCCTCTTCAAAAACGGTCTTATCACGAAGATCGTTACCACGGCTTGCTTCGTGGTCGGCGCGGTGCTGCTGTTCAGCATCGTCGGCTTGAGCGGCATCGGCAGGGTTTCGTTGGAAGAAGGCAATATCATCAACGAAGCTGTGAACGCTGTCCTTGACGAACTGTATAAAGCGATCGACAGCACGAAAGGCATGGGCATCGGCGCTATCCTCGGCGCAATCTTCTCCATCATCGGCGCGGTCGCGTGCTTCTTCAAAGGAACCATCGCAAAATTGTTCAAATAATCGAATACGTTTTGCAAAAAACGGTGCGGCGCGGAAATTTCCGCGCCGCTTTTTTATGCCCGTTTACCCCTTCCCCTTCTGCCAGAACGCCGTGCCTTTCCGGGCGGCACCTGCCGCCGCGCCGCAAATGCGGGCGGGCGTTCTGCTCCGTTCGCTCTGTTCCCGCGCGGAATGGCGCGGGAACAGCGAGCAAAAAAAGCGCCGGACGTATTCCGTCCGGCGCCCGGTATGTTCCGTTAAGAATGCTTTTTCATGCCCGAGGAAACCTTTTTCTGCTGGCGCACCATCGACATCGCCACGACAACGATTCCGACGACGGTAAAGATGATCGACATGGCAAAGTCGCCCCAAAATGCCGCCCTTATCTCCTGATCCGTTTCCAGCAGATACCCGAGCATTTCCAGTGCGCTGCCGTACACTCCTGCCTGCGCCATCGCGTCGCTCACTACCTGCAGATAGCAGAGGAAGAACGCCGCAGCCGTCAGAACAAACACGACGATCGCAATAATAACGATCTTCATTTTATTGTTCTTGCCGCCGAATTTTGTATACAGCAGCGAGCCGACCACCGCCCCGATCAGCGACGATATGGACGCGAGGAATCCGAGCTGGAAAAGCCCCCAGAAGATGAGCATACCCACGATGCCGCCGATCAATGCGCCGAGAAAGCCGCGCAGGTAATTATTCGGCATACTCGCCTCCGCCGATTCAACCCCTTCCACCTGCGAAAGTTTGGAATTGAAACACGCTTCATGCGCATAGAAGAGGCAATAATTGTCCTCCACGAGCTTCTTTTCTTCCAGCGGCTGCCCGCAATAAGGGCATACGTCTCCGGGAATCCCCTGCATTTTCAGATATTCGGTGACGGCGTACAGCACTTCGTGCGCCTTTTTCAGAGAACTGCCGAGCGTCATATTGGTGAAAATGCAATAGAACCCGCTGCCGTCGATGGTAACGTTCGCGATGCGCAGCTGCTTTTTCTGTGCAACGTTCAGCCAGTTGACGACCTCGTTCATCTTGTTGCCCAGGTTGACGTGGAACCCGACGTAAAACGACGCCGACGACCAGCCTCCCCACCGTATGCTCACCTGGTAGCCGTTATAGCTGCCGTACATGTCGTTGCCGTTGCGCGAAAGCGTATGCTCCGCCGCAAACTGTTCCAGTTGCTTTTTCATTTCTCCCCCTGATTGATTTTTTTAATATTTTATCACAAGGTGAACGTTTCGTCAATCAAAAAAAATAACTTTTCAGCGACAAAAAAGTCCGCTTGCGCGGACTTTCCTGTACACTTGCGAATATGTGAAATTATGCGTCGAGCTCCGCAATCTGGCGCTCGATCTTTTCCTTCATTTCGATGAATTTATCCAGCTTCGCGCGCTCCGCCTCGACGAGGTTTTTGGGTGCCTTGTCGATAAAGCCGCGGTTCTGCAGCTTGCCGTCTGCGCGGCGGATTTCGCCGATGACGCGTTCCAGCTCCTTGGAGAGGCGCTCGCGCTCCTTTTCAATGTCGACCAGTTCCCCGAGCGGCACAAACACCGTGCAGCCCTCCGTGACCTGCGAAAGGGTCTTTTCCCCTACCTCCGCGCCGCTTTCGACGAAGGCGATCTCGCTCGCGCCCGCGAGCTTTAAAATGGAGTTCGCGTTGGCGGAGATGAGCCGCTTGTTGGGCGTTGCGAGGAAGAGCTTGACCTTTTTGGCGGGCGGGCAGTTGAGCTGCGTTTTGATGTTGCGCACCGCCTTGATGACGTCCATGACCGTTTCGAACGCCTTGGCTTCCTTCTTATAGGCGTACTTGGAATTGTAGCGCGGGAATTCGGAGACCATGATGCTCCCCTCCGCGCCGGGGATATTCTGATAAATTTCCTCGGTGATGAAGGGAACGAACGGATGCAGGAGCTTGAGCGACGTCTTTAAAACGAAGCACAATACCGACAGCGTTGC
>CAJFFD010000027.1 GCA_904373255.1 uncultured Clostridia bacterium
CCGCGTGGTGCCCATCGAGGCAGACTACAAGGGGTTCGATTGCGCCGACGAGTTCGTCGTCGGGTTCGGATTGGACTACGCCGAGCGCTACCGCAATCTTCCGTACATAGGCGTTTTGAAGAGGAGCGTATACGAGAAATAGGTTGGTTCACAAATTTTCTTTTGAGTTGACAAAAGAAAATTTCGTGAGATTGAGGGCAACCCCAACGAAAAAGGCGTGCCAAATCGGTACGCCTT
The DNA here is from genome assembly GCA_904373255.1 of uncultured Clostridia bacterium. GTDB lineage: Bacteria > Bacillota > Clostridia > Christensenellales > Borkfalkiaceae > Borkfalkia. Next base: position 238 of record CAJFFD010000027.1, read on the forward strand.
TTTACGTTCGGAGTTTTCCTCTGCGGCGCGCTCTTTAATAGCACACCATATTACGCGCGCCGCATTCACCTTTCCTGCAAAAGCCGTAAGTGTGCGGCAAATTGAGTGCGCTAATCCAAAATTGCGATTTTGGAACGCGCCGTATATAATAAATATAGACTTAAGTATTGGCAAATAGACTTAAGTATTGGCAAATTTTCAAAGGCGCGCCTTTGAAAAAGCGCATTTGATTATAATAAATATAAAACCAAAAATTCACGGAAAATCGCAACGGAGTGAGATTTTCGTGAATAAAGGGGCGGAGAAAAGCGGGCTGAAAATCAGCCCGCTTTTCCCGGTTTAGCTTATTATCTTGACGGCGTTCCCATAGGAACGCTCTGTAAAATGAAATTCAAATTCAGCTGCCGCAAAGCCGCGGCATCGTTTGGCGGGTTTCTTTGTTTGCCGCTTCGCGCCGCCGCGCATTCAGAGGGCAAACCCTGCGCAAAAGGGTGTTTATTGCGCGTTCACGCCGTCGGGCGTAAAGATGAACATATCCTTCTGCAACTGCGCCATACCGCCGCCCAAAGCGTAGATCGCGCCGCTTAAAATGTCCGTTACCCGTGCCGCGGTGCTTGCCGAAAGTTCGTTCAGGTATACGATCACCGTCAGGTTGTCCTTCAGGCGGTCGATAATCTCCTCCACGTCGGCAAAGGAACGGGGGTGCCGTATCTGCATCGGCTTGCCGTCCGCGCCCGTGTAAGAGCGCCGCTCGGGCAATTCGCCGGAGGAAGAGCGCCGCTTTCCGCCGTTCTTTTCTCTGAAGTTGTCGAACAGCCCCATGCGCTCCCTCCCGTATCGTTTTTTTGCGGAACTATTCCTTCGCGGGGTAATTGCGCGGCCCGAACAGGCTCGTGCCCAGGCGGATCATGTTGCTGCCGCACGAAACGCACAGCCGCCAGTCTCCGCTCATCCCCATGGATAAATATGCCGCGTTTGCATCGCTTATTCTTATTGTATCATAAATTTGCCGCATAGACAAGCATAATTCGCGCAAATATTGCGCATCGCCCGAAAGAGGTAGCATCGCCATCAGCCCGCGCATGCGGATGTTGGGGTAGGCGCGCATCTTTTCGTAGGCGGAAAGCGCTTCCTCGCGCGAAAATCCGCTCTTGGAAAGCTCGCTGCCGATGTTCACCTCCAACAGGCAGTCGGCAACCCAACCCGCCTTTTCGGCTCGTTTTTGTATCTCGTCCGCAAGTTCGAAGCGGTCGAGCGAGTGGATAAGGCAGGTTTTGCCGATGAGGTATTTGACCTTATTCGTCTGCAAGTGCCCGATGAAATGGCGGTTCGCACCGCGCACGAGGTCAAATTTTTCGGTGAACTCCTGCACCTTGTTCTCGCCGATGTCGGTGATGCCCGCCTCGATCGCCTCGTTGATTTCGTCCGCCGTGCGCGTCTTTGTCGCGGCGACGAGCGTGATTTTTTCGCCCAAATTATTCCCGCCCGCGATCTCCGCGAGCGCCTTTTTAACATTTTCCGCGATCAATGCCGTTCACCTCCCGCGCCGCTTTCGTTCAATCTCTATTATAATACCTGCGCGGTGTTTTGTCAACATTTAAAAGGAATTTGTCGGGCGGCGCTTTATCCGTCTAAGAAAAACGGCGGAGCCGAAGCTCCGCCGCCGCAATTTTTCTGCAATTAAATTCTTTCGACGATGAGTTTGGTCATCTCGCTGCCCTTGACCTGCTTCATGCCCTCGCTCATGATGTCCGCGGTGCGGTAGCCCTCGTCGAGCACCTTGTTCACCGCATCCTCGACCGCCTTCGCCTCTTCGGTCAGGTCGAAGGAGTCGCGCAGCATCATCGCCGCGGAGAGGATCGTCGCAATCGGGTTGGCGAGGTCTTTGCCCGCGATGTCGGGCGCGGAGCCGTGAATCGGTTCATACAGCCCGCGCTTGGTCGCGCCGAGGGAGGAGGAGGCGAGCATGCCGATGCTGCCCGTAATCTGCGCCGCCTCGTCGGAGAGGATGTCGCCGAAGATGTTCGAGGTGAGCACCACGTCGAACTGCGCGGGGTTTTTCACCAGCTGCATCGCCGTGTTGTCCACGAGCATGTCGGTCAGCTCCACGTCGGGGTAGTCCTTGGCGACCTCGTGTACGACTTCCCTCCACAGGCGGGAGGATTCCAGAACGTTCGCCTTATCGATAGACGTAACGTGTTTTCTGCGCTTTCTCGCAAGCTCGAAGGCGATCTTCGCGATGCGCGTCACTTCCGAAACGTTGTACTTTTCGGTGTCGTAGGCGTATTCGCCGCCCTCTTCGGTTCCTCTGCCGCGCTCGCCGAAGTAGATGCCGCCGATGAGTTCGCGCACGACTACGAGGTCGATGCCCTTCTCCGCGATGTCCTTGCGGAGGGGGCAGGCGCCCGCCAGGGCGGGGAACAGCTTTGCGGGGCGCAGGTTGGAATAGAGCCCCAAAGCCGAGCGGATCTTCAAAAGGCCCGCCTCGGGGCGCAGGTGCCCGGGCAGCTTTTCGATGCGCTTGTCGCCGACGGCGCCGCCCACCGCGCCGAGCAGAACGCTGTCGGAAGCGAGGCAGCGGTCGATGGTGTATTGGGGCAGGGGCTCGCCCGTCTCTTCGATGGCGCAAACGCCCATCAAAAGGTGCTCGAATTCAAACTCGTGCCCGAATTTTTCGCCCACTTTGTTGAGAACGGCGATCGCGCCGTCCGTGATCTCGGGGCCGATTCCGTCGCCCGCGAGTACTGCGATATGTTTTTTCATTGTATTTACCTCTCTGACAATTGCCCTGTAACGGGCATAGTATGATTACGAATTTTATTCGTCCGCGATGAGCGGCTGCTGTGCGGCAAATACTCCGCAATAGTCGAAAACGGCGCGGTTTTCCGCATACGTCTTGCGCAAAAGCACGCATTTTTTGTTTTGCAGCGCCGCAAGGTCGGCAGGGCAAACGGCGGGGTAGGAAACAGTCTGCGCATCCCCGAGCGTGCGCGCCTTGATGTCCTTGGCGGTATCGCTCCGCTCTGACCACTGCTCGCGCGTGTATCGCTCGGGCAGGGGCGCGAGCGCGGCGCCCTCGCGCAGGTACGCCGCCGCCTTTTCGGGTGATACGGCGCAAAAGGTCACGGTCAACCCCTCGCCGATGATTGCCGTGGGGTAATCGGGGGAGGTCGCTAAGGCGTAGAAGCGCTTGGCATATTTTATCCAACTGCCCGACAAAATCCCCGTGAACACGAGCACAAACGCCGCAACGCCCGTCAGAACCGCGCCGACGGGGAAGGGCGCCGCAAGCCAGCCCGCGAGCGCCGCGCCCGCGAACACCAAAAAGACGGCCGCGCACAGCGCGCAGACCATGTTCCGCTCCGCGCGGAGGGTATGTTTTTTGAGCTTTTTCATATCAAATCCCCTTTGTCGAATCTTTCGTCAGCCATTCTTCTTTGATCGGCTGCCATTCCGCGCTCGGCTCGTACAGGCAAAATTCGTTGCCGTTCATAGCGGAGGCACTATCGGCAACCGCGCCGAAAATTTGAGTAAAAAGCTGTTTTTTGCAAAATATTTTTTTATTTCGCAGAAAAGTCAAATCAAACGGGATAAACTCTTGATAGGAATAGAACTTTCCCAAATCGGTGAGTAAATCAAAATAGGCATCAATAAGCGTATTTTTTTGCGCCTCGTTCAGTGGAAGTTTATCCGAAAAAATTTCTCCTGCATCGTCAGCGACCAAATACATTCGCACTCTGTCCGCGTCAGCGGAAAAAAATTCAATGCCGATACTCCGTCCATCGCGCGACGGCGTTTCCTGAATGGCGACGCAAGGATATGCTTCCGCTTTTCCCAGCGCGTAAAAGCGGCGGGTGCGGCGATACAGCCACAGGGCGGCAAGGATGTAGACAATGCCGAAAAATCCGGTAATACAGACGTTTGTGATTTTCATGCCCGTATCGAAGCTTGGGAAGCGCACAATTGTCAGTACGAGCAAAACGGCAAATACAAGCAACAGGGGGAGAAGCAGAACGAAACAGCGGCTCCCCCTCTTTTGCCGCGGTCTGCGTCCGAATATTTGCACTAAACTATTTCCCCGCCTTGATGGAGGCGATGAGTCCGCCCTTGTCGATGATGTTCTGAATAAATTCGGGGAAGGGTTCCGCCCGGAATTTCTGTCCCGTCGTTTCGTTCACGATTTCGCCCTTGGCGAGGTCGCAGGACACGACGTCGCCCGCCTTGATGTTCTTCACCGCCTCGGGGCACTCCAAAATGGGCAGCCCGATGTTGATGGAATTGCGGTAGAAGATGCGCGCGAACGAGTTGGCGATGACGAGCGAAATGCCGCTCGCCTTGATGGCGATGGGTGCGTGCTCGCGCGACGAGCCGCAGCCGAAGTTGTCCTCCGCCACGATGATGTCGCCCTTTTTCACCTTTTTGACGAAATCTTTGTCGATGTCCTCCATGCAGTGGGAGGCGAGCTCCGCTTCGGAGGTGGTGTTGAGGTAGCGCGCGGGGATGATTACGTCCGTATCCACGTCGCTCTTGTATCTGAAAACAGTTCCATGTACTTGCATTTTTAAGTCACCTCTGTCGAATTATTTGATCTGGTTAGGCGTTGCGATTTTGCCGGCGATTGCGCTCGCCGCCGCAACGTAGGGGGAAGCGAGGTACACTTCGCTGTCCACATGCCCCATGCGCCCGACGAAGTTGCGGTTGGTCGTGGCGACAGCGCGCTCGCCCGCCGCCAAAATGCCCATGTGCCCGCCCAGGCAGGGCCCGCAGGTCGGGGTGGAAACCACCGCGCCCGCGTCGATGAACACGTCGAACAGCCCCTCGTGCATCGCCTGCTTCCAGATGGTGTTGGTCGCGGGGATGATGATGCAGCGCACGCCCTTGGCGACCTTTTTGCCGCGCAAAATGTCCGCCGCGATGCGAAGGTCGGTGATATGCCCGTTCGTGCAGGAACCGATGACGACCTGGTCGATCTTCACGTCGCCCCACGCTTCGGGGGTGCGGGTGTTCTCGGGCAGGTGGGGGAAAGCGACCGTCGGCTCCAGTTTGGAGAGGTCGACCTCGATGGTGCGCTCGTATTCGGCGTCCGCATCCGCCTCGAACACGCGGATCTCCCGCTTGAAGCGGCCGTTGAGGTATTCGCGCGTCACGTCGTCGACGGGGAAGATGCCGTTCTTCGCGCCCGCCTCGATCGCCATGTTGCAGATGGTGAAGCGGTCGTCGATGGACAGGTATCGGATTCCGTCGCCGACGAATTCCATCGATTTATACAGCGCGCCGTCCACGCCGATGAGCCCGATGATGTGCAGGATGATGTCCTTGCCGCAGATGTACTTTGCGGGTTTGTTTTTCAGCACGAATTTGATGGCGGAGGGGACTTTGAACCAGCATTGCCCGCTCATCATGCCGGCTGCCATGTCCGTCGAGCCGACGCCCGTCGAAAAGGCGCCCAGCGCGCCGTAGGTGCAGGTGTGGCTGTCCGCGCCGATCACCAGATCGCCCGCGCCGACCAAGCCCTGCTCGGGCAGAAGCGCGTGCTCGATGCCCATGCGGCCCACGTCGAAGAAGTTTTCCACGCCGTATTTATTGGCGAAGGTGCGCACCGTTTTCACCTGTTCGGCTGCCTTGATGTCCTTGTTCGGGGTAAAGTGATCCATCACCATGCTCACCCGCTCGGGGCATTTGATGCAGGAAAAACCCGCCTTTTCAAATTCTTTAACGGCGACGGGCGAAGTGATGTCGTTGCCCAGCACCATGTCCAGCTCCGCATTGATCAGCTGACCCGCCTTTACGCTTGCAAGTCCCGCGTGCGCCGCGAGGATCTTTTGCGACATTGTCATTCCCATAGCGTCTGTATCTCCTTGTAACTTCGTTTTTTGTTTGACAGCATTATATCATATGTGCTATAATTTGTAAACAATTTATAAAATAGATAATTTTAATTGCTTTTATCGAAAAATCGAATTGTATGACGCGTCCGGGCGGAGGCGCGGGGCGAAATCGGGCAATTTGGTAAGATTGCTGAATTATCGTCCGTTTTTTTTGCTTTTTTCACACAGATATATTATAATAGGAGCGGAATTATGAACAGCGAAGGCATCAAAACGTTTATTATGCTGTCGAAGCTGAAAAATTTCACGAGGACGGCGGAGCGTATGTATGTTGCGCAGTCCACGGTAACCAACCGCATCGCGGAGCTGGAGAGCGAAACGGGGCAAAAATTGTTTGTTCGGCGTCAGGGCGGCGTGGAACTGACCGAAGAGGGGCAGTTGTTTCTGAGCTATGCCCTGCGCATCAACGAGCTGGAGGAGAGCTTCGTGCAGGAGGTCAACGCGGCGGCGCGGTACGAGCGGACGCTGCGCATCGGCGCCATCAACGCCGTATACGAGAGCAGCCTGTATCCGCTCATTTCCCGGTTTTTCCGCTTGCGGAAGGATGTCGCCGTCAAGGTAACGCTCGGGCATTCGGCGGATCAGCTGCAGATGCTGCAGGACGGGTTGATCGACGTCGCGTTTTCCTACCTGCCGCTGAAAAAGACCGGGTACGAGAGCAAAAAGTTTTCGTCGGACAGGCTTGTGCTTCTGGCATCGCCCGCGCGCAACGAATACAAATCGGGCATCCGCAAGGCGGAGCTGGCGGCGAGCGAATACATTATGTGCAATTTTGCCTTCGGCGAGGCGGGAGAATTTGTGCGCGGACTGTTCCCGCCGCGGCACGCCTTCCGCTTTGAAATCGACAACAGCGGCAAGGTCGCGCAATACCTTTTGGACGGGCTCGGGTACAGTTTTCTGCCGTATAAGATGGCGGAAAAGGAAGTTTCCGCGGGCAAGCTGGAGGTGATCCGCCTGTTGGATTTTTCCGTGCCGGAGATCACGAGTTATTGCGCGTACAAGCGCGGCAACGCGCTCGCCGAATCGCTGCTCACGGCGATGAATGAGTAAGAAAGAGGAAAGATGGTTATGAAAGTTTTATTTGCCGCATCCGATAACAATTCGTCTTCGGGTGCGTTCCGGAGCATGGTTGCTCTGAATAAAATTCTGAATACAGAATTCGGCGTGGAAACACTCGTCGTTCTTCCCGAGGAGGGGGACGGCGCGCCGTTGCTCGAGCAGGCGGGCGTTCGGTATACGGTAATCAGGTCGTTCGGCTGGGTGATTGCGGATGCCCCCGTTTCTCCCGCTTTGCGTATGTGCATCAGCGAGCAGAAAAAACTTAATTCGGAGGCGGTACGCCTTTTTCTTCGTTTGATCGAAGAGGAAAAAATCGACATTGTACACATCAATACATCGTACAGTTATGTGGCGGCGCTTGCTGCGCATATTGCAAATAAGCCGATTGTCTGGCATTTGCGCGAGTTTCTGGAGGAGGATCAGGGGAAGCGGATTTATGACCGCCTCGGCGGATATGCCCTGATTTCTGCATCGGATCGTATCGTTGCTATTTCGCAGGCGTTATATAAAAAATATGAAGGCATTCTTCCGAAAGAGAAAATGCGCGTTATTTATAACGGGATTGACGAAAAGGTGTTTTGGAAGCCGGAGAAAAAAATATTTCGGGGCAGAACGCTCGAATTTGTCTGTGCAGGCGCAATCAACAGTAAAAAAGGGCAGGAAGAGCTGCTACGGGCGTGCGGTAAACTTTACCGCGGCGGATTTTCCGATTTCAGGCTGCGTTTTGCCGGAACATACCACGAAAGCGACCGCGCACGATTGGAGGCGATTGCAGAGGAATACGGAATCCGGGATAAATATGAATTACTCGGCAAGCGTTCGGATGTGGATAAGCTGTTTGAATGTGCCGATATTGTATTTATGTGCTCCCAATTCGAAGCGTTCGGGCGCGTCACGGTGGAGGGTATGCTTTCGGGCGCCCTGGTCATCGGCGCGGATACGGGCGGCACCGCCGAGATTTTGCAGGATGGAAAAACGGGATATTTGTACCGGCAGGGCGATGCAGAGAGCCTTTGTTCTGTTATCCAAAAAGCAGTGCAAAACAGAGACGCCGCGGCAGCGGTTGCGGCCCGCGGCCGCGATTATGCCCTCGCGCATTTTACCGCACGGCACAACGCCGAGCAGATTGCGCAAATGTATAAAGAGTTACGCCCGCAGAGGAAAATTCCCGTCGCGGCAGTCGTCGTAACTTATAACCGTAAGGAAATGCTCAAAGAGTGTATCGCGGCTCTTCTTGCGCAAACATATCCCGGATTGGAAATTTTTATTGTCGACAACGCGAGTACAGACGGAACCCGCGCTTTGGGCGAAGCTCTCTCGGCAGAGGATGTGCGGGTACACTACTGCAACACAGGCAAAAACCTGGGCGGGGCGGGAGGATTTCATTACGGGATGAAAGAGGCTTATAACGCCGGTGCCGAGCGCCTTTGGGTAATGGACGACGACGTTCTTCCGCAGCCTGATGCGCTGGAGCGGCTCGTTGCGGCGGAGGAACTGCTCCGTTCGCGCGGCGAGAGGGCAGGTTTTTTTGCCGGGTGCGTATATGGGCCTTCGGGCGAACCGATGAACACACCGGGTATTGATCGGGCGGGAGAAAACGGGTATGCGTTTTGGTACGAACATCTGGAAAACGGACTTGTCCGCTTGGATTCGGCCACTTTTGTTTCCGTCCTGTTCCCTCGTGAAGCTGTGGGGCTCAGCGGTCTTCCTTGCTCGGATTTCTTTATCTGGGGCGACGATACCGAATATACCATGCGCGTGCGCCGCGTCTGCGGTTCGGCGTATCTGGTAGGCGGGAGCAATGCGGTACATGCGCGTGCAAATGCAAAAAATCTGACAATCTTTAACGAGGAGCAGCCGCGGCGGGTGGGTATGTTTGCCTATATGGTACGAAATACTCTCATTTATACATCTGCTTATGCCGGGCAAACGGCGCTCGCCTCTCGTTTGCACGCATTCCGTGGGGACTGCCGCCGCCTTCGTCTTTCACGCGACCCTCTGCGGAAGGAAAAAATCTCTGCCATCCGGCAGGGGATACGCCAGTTCAAAAAATATGACTTTGGCGTATTCGGTATGCGCTACGAGCTTTTTCCGCTCCGTCTGCCGCCGGCAGCAAAGGAGAACTTTTTCCGCCGCGCCGTTTGCTTTCTGCCCCGGTCAGTGAAGCGTTTGAAGAATTACCGTAAAAAATACGGAACGCGTGCGCTTATAAAGCGGATATTGTACGGAAAAAAATGCTATGGGATTCATTATACCATCGGCAGAGCGGTAACATGGCTGCCGCGTAAACTTATCCGCTAATTCTATTCGGCATGGAGAGCAAGGGCGGGGCGGACGCAGATGATTTCTGCGTCCGCCCCGCCTTCGTATAAGGTCGCATTGATGTTACTGTTCAAATTTTTTCTTCCATTCGGCTGTGCTGTACAGTTCGGCTGCCCGGCGGCAATAGTTTCTGCGCATCTTTTTATAGCGGAACAACAGTTTGAAGAAGATGCGGTACGTTCTGCGGCGGATTGTCCTGCGCCGCTTCGTGTCCAGTTCGCATAGGATTCCGCTTTCTGTATCGGGTTTGAAATAAATACAGCGGCGAACGAGGAAAGTTTGGTTCGGTTGGATATTTACGGTATCAAATACGCGGGGTTTGTTGCGGAAGAAGAACCCGGGTACAAAATTTTCGAGCATAGCCAGCGCCCTTTTGTATATGGAGGACGTCTTTTTTTTCTCGGGAGAATCCAGTAGCTGCAGAATTTCACTGCCGCAGTTCGCGGCAAGTTCTTCGCGTGTCAGTTCCTTCGGGCGAAAACGCAAGATCTCTGCGTTCAGCCGTTCGGGGTCGGTTTCAATAAAAAATTGCGGCCCCTTGAAAAAGTCTTCATAAGCCCGCAGAATCACTTCTGCCGCCTCATAGTTTTTCAGGGAGAGCTGTTTGAGTACAGAATACAAAAAAACAAGAGCAGGGTGGGATTTGGCGGCGGAAAAATGCAGTGCGTTGATAACGAGCTGGTTGCGTTTCAGGTAATATTCCAAAGCGCTGTTGTATTTTTTGGAAAAGTCCTGATGCCAGATTCCGATGCCATTGAGCAGAATCAGTTCACGGATGCACCGGAGACCGTATTCCACATCGTCCCCTTTGATGAAAAAGGGAAGAGGAAGACCGTGTTCGGCAACGCAGGAAACGGGCATGCAACAATACCACCAGGCGTTGTAATTGGCGGGGATCGGGGCCTCATTTTTCAAAAGATCGGCGGGTCGATCGAGCAGAAATTTCCGATTGCAGGGCAGCATGCGCGTTCCGTTGAATATGCCGCCGAATTCGTATTGCATGGCGGGATTTTCCAGCACCAGCATCGCTCCGCCCACGGCGGCGTTTCTATGCTCGGGCGTTAGGGCGCAAAGCAGGTGGTATGTCCGCGCCAGAGTCGCAAATTCAAAGGATATGTCGTCGTCCATCAAAAGAAAATGCGTGTAAGAGCTGTCCTTGCATACTTCGATGATTCCGCGCGTAAATCCGCCCGAGCCGCCAAGGTTCCTGTTCGGCAAAACCGTATACAATGCGTTTTCGGGCAATTTCAGGCTCTTTGCGTTGTCCGCGATGAAAAAGTGCATCCTCTCCTTCCATTCGGGGGCGTCGTTCATTGCTTTCTGTACCCGATCCATGTTCCGCTTGACAAACTCTTCGCGTTTGTAGGTGCAAATCACGATGCCGAGTTTAACCTCGTTCGGCGATGGAATATCAGCTTCGAACGCACCTGCAAGCAATTCACCTCCGTCGGGCGCTTCCAATGAAAACCATACAAATCCGCCCCCTTGAGGAAGGTCGAAAACGAGTTCGAGCCGATCGCGGAAGGCGGCGCTTTTCAGAAGTTCATCACCTTTCTCCGTTTTGCGGTATATACATACGCGGAACCTCCCGCGCCCGGTCAGACAGAGCCGCGCAGAAGAAATGCCGCAGTATTTGGCATATTTTTCGTGCGAAAAAAGGTTGAAATAGGTGTCGAAGGAGGCAAGACCGCCCGCCTCAATGACGAGCGCGCCCTGTTCGTTAACGGAAGCGTTTCCGCGGAAGAACAAGGATTGCGTTCCTTCAATGTCGGTCTGAAATTGCAGGGGTACCAGAATCATAAAATCTCCGTATAGAATAATTTTAGCGGGAGGGTGTCCCGAAAAATGGGATACGTTTATAAAAGCGTTACTTTCTGCGCATGAGCGCATAGTCGATGGAATCGGTCAGGGCGATCCAGCTCGCCTCGATGATGTCCTCCGAAACGCCGACGGTCGTCCAGCTGTCCGCGCTGTCGGCGGAGGTGATGAGCACGCGCACCTTCGCGGCGGTCGCCTTGTCCGAATCGAGCACGTTTCGGGGTAAAACTCGGAAAGGGCGGCGCGCAGCGCCAAGTCCATCGCGTGTACGGGGCCTTCGCCGTCGGAAGCGGCGATCTTCGTCACGCCGTTCACGCGGATCTTGATGATCGCCGAGGCGACCTTGCCCTCGATGGCGGGCAGTTCGTTGATGACCTTGTAGTTGATGAGGTCGAAGGAGGTCTTGTACTTGCCGAGGATCTTTTCCACGAGCAGCACAAAGCTCGCCTCCGCCGCCTCGTATTGGTAGCCTGCGAGCGCGCGCTCTTTCAGCTCCGCCACGATTTCGCCCATCTCTTTGCCGTTCTTGTCGAGGTGGGGGAAGTAGCTTTTCAGCTTGTCGTAAATGGCGCTCTTGCCCGAAATTTCGGAGAGGAGGAACTTGCGCTTGTTCCCGATGCGCTCGGGGTCGATGTGTTCGAAGGAGGAGGAGTATTTCAGCACCCCGTCCGCGTGCATGCCCGCCTTGTGCGCGAAGGCGTTCATGCCGATGTACGGCTGGTTTTCGGGGATGGCGGT
>CAJFFD010000028.1 GCA_904373255.1 uncultured Clostridia bacterium
GCACGCCATGCGCCTCTCCGCGCTCATGCACCAACCCGTCACCTATATCCTCACGCACGACTCGATCGGCGTGGGCGAGGACGGCCCGACGCATGAACCCGTGGAGCAGCTCATCGCGCTGCGCTCCATCCCGAACATGAAGGTGTACCGCCCGGCGGACGGCAAGGAAACGACGGCGGCGTGGATCTCCGCGCTGACGGGCAACTCCCCCACCTGCCTGGTACTCACCCGTCAGAACCTGCCGCAGTACGAAAATTCGGGACTGGAAGCACTCAAGGGCGGCTATATCCTCGCCGACAGCGACAAGAAAGTTCCCGACGTTCTGCTGATCGCGAGCGGCTCGGAGGTCGAGCAGTGCATGCAGGCGAAGGAAATTCTGAAGACGAAGGGCGTGGACGCGCGCGTAATTTCCATGCCGTGCATGGAGGAGTTCGAAAAGCAGCCCATCGCCTACCGCGAGAGCGTGATTCCGCCCGAGGTGAAGGCGCGCGTGTGCGTGGAAGCGGGTTCGCCCTATTCCTGGTACAAGTACGCGGGCGACTGCGGCGAGATCATCGGCATGACGACCTTCGGCGCCTCCGGCCCCGCGAACAAGCTGTTCGAGATGTTCGGCTTCACCGCCGACAACGTCGTCGAAAAGGCGTTCCGTTCGCTCAACAAAGCGTAAGATAGTCGGCGCCAACGCTGAAAATTTTGCATAACTTTTTAATCGAAGCAATATCCGGTTCCGTTCTGCCTTGCCCCGACCTGCATAGACGTTCGGGTAAACCTTTAATAACGTACAGACGCCGCGCCGCGTCATCCCCCTATCCGTCCGGATTGTTTTTAATGCGTCTTTGAGATCCGCACATCTCCCCTGTTTGCAATCTTTTTCGAATACGTAAACGAAAAAACCGGCCGTTTGTAAGAAATTCCGCAAGTCCCTTGCATTTTGTTGTCTCCGATGCTATAATGATAACAAGAAGGAGGTGAAGGATATGAAAAAACTTTTGCAGATAATCGGAGCCGCCCTGCTGTGCGGCGCGCTGATGTTTGCGTTCGTCGGGTGCGGCTACGAAGTGGAGGGGCAGGTTCCCCGCGGCGAGGAAGGGAGCATGCTCTTTTCCGAAGGGGTGAAGGTGGAGGTCAACTTCGCGCACGAAAAGGTGTTCGATGCGGAAACCCCCTATGCGATTTATAGCTATGTAGGTTCGGGCAGCAGTTATGAAGTAAAATCTGTATATTCCCTGCCCCTGGAATTTTCCACGAGCGAAAGTTACAACGCCAAGAGCGTAAACAAGGAGGAATTTCTGCCGGGTATGTTCGCCTATTCCTGCAGCTTCCCGCAAAAAGCCGTGGAAATTACCCTGCCCGCCGAGTTGTTTGCGGGCGAAAGCGGCAGCTTCAGCCTCGTGCTGGCGGCAAACAACGCAGATTTTTCCGACTTGAACGAGCTGAACGCCTACGATTTCGACTATACCGTCAACGGCGACACCGTCAACCTCGAAAGCTGACCAAAAAATGCTCTGCACGCGCGGCTCCCGAACTTTCGGGAGCCGTTTTTTCGCCCCGCCGGAAAACGATGAATGCCCCGCCCCTTCCGCGAGGAATTTTACAGCACACGGCAAAAAATACGAACAAATGTTTGACTTTTGCTGAAAAAAGGGATATACTTACAGTGCATTAAATTTGCGGAGGCGCGAAGGATGATCGATGCGGAGAGATTGAAGATATTGACGGAGAGCGCGAAGTACGACGTTTCGTGCTCCTCTTCCGGCTCGGCGCGCGCCAACCGCAAGGGCGGCATCGGCAACGCCGCGCCGGCGGGGATCTGCCATTCGTTCACGCCGGACGGGCGGTGCATTTCGCTTTTGAAGATCCTCATGAGCAACAAGTGCGTGTACAACTGCCTGTACTGCCCCAACCGCGCGGAGGCAGACGTGCCGCGCGCCTGCGCCACGCCCGACGAGATCTGCGAGCTGACCATCGCCTTTTACAAGCGCAATTACATCGAAGGGCTGTTCCTCTCCTCCGCCGTGGACGGCTCGCCCGATTCCACGATGGAGCGCATGCTCGAAACGGTCATCAAACTGCGCAAGGTGTACAACTTTAACCGCAGACCGCATGAGCTACAACGTGGAACTGCCCTCCGAGCACAGCTTAAAGCTGCTCGCACCGCAGAAGAGCAAGGAGAGCGTGCTTTTGCCCATGCGGGAGCTGGCGGCGGGCAAGCGGGCACTCGCCGAGGAAAAATCCAAAAAGAAGCCGCGCTTTCTGCCCGCGGGGCAGACGACGCAGATGATCGTGGGAGCCTCCCCCGAGGCGGACGGGCAGATCTTGCGTTTAAGCCAGGCGATGTACCGCAAATTTTCCCTCAAGCGTGTGTATTTTTCCGCCTATATTCCCGTGGTGAAGCATTCCCTCCTGCCCGATAAGACGGCGGGGCTGCTGCGCGAGCACAGACTGTACCAGGCGGACTGGCTGATGCGCTTTTACGGGTTTTCCGCCGAAGAGATCGCGGGCGAGGGGGAAAACCTGCCCGAGGAATACGACCCGAAGTGCGCCTGGGCGCTCAGGCACATGGAGCTTTTCCCCGTGGAGATAAACCGCGCGCCGCTCGAAATGCTGCTGCGCGTGCCGGGCATCGGCACCGTCGGGGCATATAAAATCATCAAAGCGCGCAAATTCGCGGCGCTAGGGTTCGGCGACCTCGCCAAAATGCGCGTCGTTCTGAAGCGAGCCAAGCACTTTATCACCTGCGGCGGGAAGTTTTACGGCGCGGAGAACGAAACGGCGGTAAAGACGCTGCTCGCCCTCGAAGCGCGCGGGGAACGGTATGAGCAGCTCTCCCTGTTTTCGGAAGAGAATGCGCTTTCCATCCCCTCGCCTTCTGCGGCGGAGCGCGGGAACGGCGCGAACGAGCGGTATTCCCTCCTCTCCACCGCCGCGAATGCCGAGAGTGCGAGGACGGGTCAGTTATGAACGTATATCTCACCGACGGCACGCCCGCGTGCTTTTATACCGCCGTGTTTTCCGCCTGCACGGATAAAGACTGCATCGTGACCCCCGCCCGGGATTTTCAGATCCCGCTCGGAGCGGCGCTCATCGAGGTCGTGGCGGATACGGAAAAGAGTGCGCGCGTGCAGAAAAAGCTGCGCGCGATCGACGGCGGAGCCATCCGCGAAATTTCGCTGATTTTGCGCCGCGGCTGCGCAGAAAGGGAAATGACGGCGTTGGAGTATATCCGCCTGCTCGTCGAAAGAAAGGCGCCCGTGCGCGACATGCTCTCCCACCCCGCCGTGCTCGAGGCGCGCGACGCGATCAAAAAGGTGACGGGCGAAGCGCACAATTTTACCGGTTTTCTGCGCTTTATGGAGGGGGAAAACGGGGTATTTTACGCCCCCTTTTCGCCCGACAACGACATACTCGAACTCATCCTCCCCCACTTTTTGCGGCGGCTCGCGACCCAGCCCTTCGTCATCCACGACGTCGCACGCCGCAAGGCGGCGCTGTACAATACGCGCGACTGCGTGATTGCGGATACGGACGAACGGGTGAGCGTGGCGCTCTCCGAATACGAGCAGGGGTTTCAAAATTTATGGAAAGAGTACTACCGCTCCGTGAACATCGCCCAGCGCCCGCACGAAAAACAGATGAAGGGTTATATGCCCGTGCGGTATTGGAAATTTATGCCCGAAAAACAGGGCGATACAAAATAAAAAAAGCGGGCGCGTGCCGCATTTTTGCGACAACGTATCCGCTTTTTTGCGTATTTCTGTCCGCTCGCGAGCGAATTATTTCTCCGCCTTGCGCATGGCGAAACCGTGTTCCGCCAAAAACTCCAGCGCAAGCTCCACCCAATGCGCGGCATGCTCGCTGACCCCTTCGCCTTTTCCGCAGCCCCACGCCGTTTCGGCACTGCAAAGGGAGAGTCCGTGCGCACCCTTTTCGAAGATGTGCAGCTCGGCGGGAACCCCC
Source organism: uncultured Clostridia bacterium (assembly GCA_904373255.1). Lineage (GTDB taxonomy): Bacteria > Bacillota > Clostridia > Christensenellales > Borkfalkiaceae > Borkfalkia. Next base: position 3,958 of record CAJFFD010000028.1, read on the forward strand.
GCCCTGTGCAGCGCTCCGTAAAGCAGCAGCGAATTTTCCGCCGGAACTGCCGTATCTTCCGATGTCGCCCAGATAAAACAGGGAGGCACGGAGGGGCGGACTTTCTTTTCCAGCGAATAGTCCTCCGCCTTGACCGTACCGCCGCTGAAATTGACGAAGGAACCCTCGTGCCAATACCGGGCGTCGCCCGTGATCACGGGGTAAGAAAAGAGCGCCGCGTCGGGGCGTATCCTCTCGCACTCTTCCTTTCCGAAGGCAGAAACGAGGGCAGCATCGTCCCACAGCACGGAGATGCAGCCGCACAGGTGCGCCCCCGCGGAAAATCCGACGGCGGCAATGTGTTCGCCGTCCAACTCGAGCCGCGCCGCCTCTCTGCGCAGGTACAGCATCGCCATGCCCGCCTGCAGGAGCTGCACCGGGTAATGTTCGGGTGAAACGCTGTAACCGAGCGCAAAGGCGTCGTACCCTGCGGCATAGAAACGCAGCGCGACAGGCTCCTTTTCGCGGTCGGATACCATTGCATATCCTCCGCCCGCAATTACAAGCATTGCCGGGCGGATTTTTTTATACACCTCCGCCGACTGCCCATGGCGGTAAGCGGTGAGATACCCGCCCTTTGCCCCGCCGCGCGGAAGATGAAAATACTCATACAGGTCGATCGTTTCAATGATCATTCTTTGTCCCCTCCGTTGTTGTTGCTAAACTATTTTTATCGTAGCACAAACAAGGGGAAAAGTCAATCGCGCAAAGCCTCGGGGCGGAATAAAATGCGGGCACGGCACGATTTCCCGACAGACCGCCGCGCACGCCCGAAAGCGACCGGGATCGTCGGGCAGGCGGAATACCGGCAGCCGCCTGTGCGGCGGAGCCGTGCCTTGCGCCCCCTTATTCGTATTCGCCGAAATCCCGCCGCTCTTCGCCCGGAGGACAGAAACCGCCCGGGCGTTTCCCGCCGCCGGGGCGGTCGGGACGCATCGCCTTTAAGTCGACGAGGACGACGTCCGCTCCGATTTTTACCACGTTTTTGAGCGAGATAAACAGGTCGTTGTTTTTAAAAAACCGCAGCCCGCGCTTGCCCGGAACGACGATGCCGAACACCTTCCCTTCGGGGAAGGAAAACACTATATCGCAGGTTCTGCCCAAATTGCGGCCGTCTGTTACGTTCACCACGTCCTTACACTTCAGTTCTCTGTACGATGTATCCATAGCTTGCGCCTCCCGCGGCGCCCCCCGCGCCGTGCGCAAATTAAACATGGCGCGGGCGGCTTTATACCGCTATGCTATCATACTATGCGGCAGACGGAAAAAAGGTGCGGAATTCCGACAAATTCCGCACCCGTTTTTTTACCGATCCGATTTCGATATTTTACTTTCTGGCAGACAAAACCTTGGTTTCGTACTCGCGAACCTTTTTGAACCAATCGGCTCCCGCAAAACCGCCGCGGCGCAGATACTCTTCCCAAATATCGCCGTACGGGAGAGTCTTCATCTCCTCCTGCAAGACCATCTGTTCGGTAAAGTTTGCCGCGTCCTGCATCTTCTTCAGCTCGTCGCCCGGCTGCAAGAGCGCGAACAGGAGCGCCTTCTGCACGTTGCGCTCGCCGACGACCCACGCGGAGATACGGTTGATGCTCGCGTCGAAATAATCCAGACCGATCATCACCTTGTCCGTCGCATTGTTGCGCACGATCTCCTTGCAGATCTCCTTCAGTTCGTCCTCCAGGAGAACGACGTGGTCGCTGTCCCACCGCACGCCGCGCGTGACGTGCAGAGCCACTTTGTCATAGAACGCCAGAAGCGAAGGAATCTTGTCGGAAACGACTTCCGTCGGGTGATAATGCCCGTTGTCCAAAAGGCAGCAGATACCGCGCGTCGCCGCGTAGTTCTGGTAAAATTCGTTGTTGCCCACGGTGTAGCTCTCCACGCCGATGCCGAACACCTTGCTCTCCACCGCAACGACGACCTTCTTTTTGTCATACGGAACGGAAAGGATTTCGTCCAGCGAGTCCTTCAGGCGCAGGCGGGGCGTAAGCCTGTCGGCGGGAACGTCCTTCAGACCGTCGGGGATCCAGATGTTCACAAGGCACTGGTTCTTGAACTCGTCCGCAAAATATTCGGCGATTTTCAGGCACGCCTGGCAATGGCGGATCCAGAATTTGCGCACCGATTCGTCGGGGTGCGAAAGCGTCAGCCCGTCCTTGACCATCGGGTGCGAGAAGCAGGTGGGATTGAAGTCGATGCCGTCCAGCCCGATTTTTTTCGCAAACTTTACCCACGGCTCGAAATGCTCGGGGCGGTAAGCGTCGCGGTCGACCTTGCCCTGGTCTTTGCCCAACAGGGCATAGCTCGCGTGCAGATTGAGCCGCTTTTTGCCCGCCATCAGGGAGAATGCAAGCTCGATATCCGCCATCAGCTCTTCGGGAGTGCGCGCGCGCCCGGGATAGTTGCCCGTCGTCTGAATGCCGCCGCTCGCGGCACCCGCGCCGTCGAACCCGACGACGTCGTCGCCCTGCCAGCAGTGTACGGATACGGGGATCCCCGCAAGCGTTGTAAGCGCCTTTTCGGTATCGACGCCGTATTTCGCGAACATCTCCTTCGCCTGTTCGTATCTGTTCATGTTCTTTTCCTCCGAAATTTTTCTGTTTTTTATTTGAATTTTTTGAAATACATTTATTGGAAAACACGCAGGGGGAAGGAATTTTTCACAAGTTCCCTGCCCTCGCCAATGCCGCCGATTTCCCCGCCCGCGATCATCTGCACGAGCAGATTGCCCAGCGCCGTCGCCTCCGACGGGCCTGCAATGACGGATACGTCTGCCGTTTTTGCGGTCAATTCATTTAAAAACGAATCGTTGCTGCCGCCGCCGATGACGTTGAGCGTTGCAAATTTTTTGCCCAGCTGCTCCCCCATCGCCGCGAGCGCGTCTTTGTAACAGTGCGCAAGGCTGGCATAGATGCAGTACAAAAGCTGCCCGTCCGTAAGATCTCCCGCCTTCTCGCGCACCGCCGCGCACATGCTTTCCGGCGCGAGGAAGATTTCGTCGTTGCAGTCGACGAGCGCGCCGCACACGTTTGCGCGCGCCAGCTTTTCCGCCTCGGCAAAGTTCAGCCCCAATTCCTTGCGCGCCGATTGCAGCATCCAAAGCCCCATGATGTTCTTCTGCCAGCGGAAGGTGAAATTCGCGCCGCCCTCGTTGGAAAAATTCTCCTTGCGGCTGTATTCATCCGTATGCGCCTGCTTCTGCTCGATGCCGAGCAGCGACCACGTTCCGCTCGATATGTACGGCGAATCGAAATCGCAGGCGACGGGCGCGGCAATGACGGCGCTCGCCGTATCGTGCGTAGCGCACAGAACCGCGCGCATATCGCCGCCGACCTCCGCCGCGACCTCGGGCAGAAGCCCGCCCACATCCGAACCCGGCTGCGCCAACTCCTTTTCAAACAGGCGCGCGGGCAAGCCGAGCGCCGCAACGATATCCGCGTCAAAGGCGTGCGTCTTTGCGCTGACCAGACCCGTCGAGGTAGCGTTGGTATATTCGCTGACCTTTTTGCCCGTGAGCTTGTACAGAAGGTACTCGGGCAGCATCAGAAATTCTTCCGCGCCGTCCAGCCTGCCCGCCATTTTATCCGCGTACAGCTGGTAGATCGTATTGAAGGGCTGGAACTGAATGCCCGTGCGCGCATACAGCTCGGCAAAAGGCAGGATGCCGTGAACTTTTTCGATTGCTTCCGCGGTGCGCCCGTCGCGGTAGGCGTAGCAAGGGAAAATTTCCCCTTCCTTGCCCAACAGGACGTAGTCGACCGCCCAGGTATCGATGGAAAAACTGTCGATCTTTCCGCATTTTTCCACCGCCGCGCGCATGCCGCGCTTGACTTCCTCCAAAAGGCGCTGCGTATCCCATACGAGATGCCCGTTCTCCGTCTTCACCCCGTTGGGGAAGCGGTAGACCTCCTCGGTGACGAGCTTGCCCCCCTCCTGCCTGCCCACGATGTGGCGGCCGCTGCTCGCGCCGATGTCGATGGCGAGATATTGTTTCATGTTTTCTCCTCTGCGGCAGACCTTCCGCCTGCCCGTTTTGATACTATTATAACAAAATTATTTCCGTCAAACAAGGACATAATTTGCGCAAAAAACTATCTTTATTTGACATTTTCGGCAAAATCGGTTATACTGTCGGTATGGATAAATCGATCATCGAGCGGCTCACCCGCCTGACGGAGGAGGAGCAGGAAATTCTGGCGGGGCAGGCGCTGCGGCGGGGCGACTATACCCTGTCGGACAAATTCATCGTGAACGAAAAGAAGCTGCTCGGCGAAGGCAAACAGCTGGACTTGCGGCTGCACACGCGGTTCGTCGACTTCCCCGAGCACGGCCACGACTATATGGAATTCATGTATGTTTACGCGGGGAGCGTGACGCACGTCATCGACGGAAAAAGGATACCGCTCGCCTGCGGCGACATCCTCTTTCTGAACCGCCACATCCGCCACAGCGTGCTCAAGGCGGGGCAGGAGGACATAGGCATCAATTTTATCGTGTCGAACGATTTTTTGAAGCAGGTGTTCCGCAATGTGCGCAACGACCCCATCATGAGCGGCTTTCTCATGCGGAATTTCGAACAGGACGGCGAGGGGGAATACCTGTATTTTTCCACGGCGGACTGCTTCCCCGTGCGCAACCTGACGGACAACCTTATCTATGCGCTCGCCAAGCACACCCCCGACGACAGCGCGATCCTCACGCAGATCGTATCCCTTCTCTTTTCCTACCTCTCCTATTACCGCGAAACGCTCAGGAGCGGACTGCGCGTTACCTCCCCCGATACGCGGCTCAAACAGGCGGTTTCCGCCTACATATCCGAGCGCTACCCGAGCGCGACGCTGACCGAGCTTGCGGAGATACTCGGGTACAGCGCGGAGTACCTTTCGCGCAGAATTGCCGGATTGTTCGGCAAGACCTTCCGCGAGCTGCTTTCCGATGAAAGACTGGATGAAGCGGCGCGGCTCCTCAAGGAAACAAATTTGAGCGCGGCGCAGATCGTGGAGGCGGTCGGGTACGAAAATTGCAGCCACTTTTACCGCACCTTCCGCGAGCGGTACGGCATGACCCCGCGCAGCTACCGCCGCGGGAAATGAGCCGATTTAAAAAACCTGAAAAGCGCCCGTCCGCAATTTTCGCGGACAGGCGCTTCCCTTTTTTCCGGCGATGAAATTTTTACGAATCGTAAGCGATGTCGCTGCGGATGGCGCTGATGGCGTTCTTTTCCAGCCGCGAGACCTGCGCCTGCGAGATGCCGACCTCCTCGGAGATCTCCGTCTGCGTTTTGCCCTCGTAGTAGCGCAGGAACAATATCTTTCGTTCCCGCTCGCCGAGATGCCCCATCGCCTCGGAGAGGGCGGCGTGCTCCGTCCACACTTCGTCGTTGTTCTTTTCGTCGTAGATCTGATCCATGAGCATGAGGGTATCCCCCGCCTTGTTGTACACGGGGTCGAACAGCGATACGGGGTCGGAGATCGCGTCCAGCGCGTAGACGACCTCCTTTTGCTGCACCTGCATCGCCTCGGCGATCTTTTCGATGGTCGCTTCCTTGTCCTCTTCCTCCAGCTTCTCGCGCGTTTTGAGCACCTTGTACGCCGTATCGCGGATGCTGCGGGAAACGCGCAGGGAGTTGCCGTCGCGCAGGTACCGCTTGATCTCGCCGAGGATCATCGGAATAACTCTTGAACGTCGAAAACCCATTATAATATTTCCGTTCAGTTTCCCTTACGGATAGTCACATTATAGCACATTCCGACAAATTTTGCAACTTTATATTCAAATCTTAAAGTATCTCTGATTGCGGCTTGTCGGAGTATCGGGATCGGTCATGGCGATGAGTCCCGCCTCCAACGCCGGCTGTATATAATTTTTGCGGAACGTTACTCGCGATTTCAAACCGAGCTTTTCCATCAATTCTACCGCTGACATCGGATACGTTTCAATGACGGACATCAACGATTTAATCTGATTGCTGATATGGCTCTGATGGCTGCGCGTATCCCTTGCAAGTTCAGCGACTGCCTTTTTGATAATGCCAAGCATAAACAGGATAAACCTGTTTGACTTACCTTCCGCAGTCGAAAGTCCGATCGCACGATAATAATCTTCCTGATTGTCTTTGATGATACTCTCGATAGGGATCCACTCAAATATCGGCTTCCAACTTGCAAGCAATGCCGTCTGCCACAGCCTGCCCGTTCTGCCGTTCCCATCCGCAAATGGATGGATAAATTCAAATTCATAATGAAAGATACTTGAACGAATGAGCATTTGCGTCTTGCTTGTTTTCAGCCAATCAAACAGCTGTTCCGTCAGCCCTTTCACCATATCATGCGGCGGAGCAACATGGATGACTTTCCCCTGTTCGTTGATAACCCCGACAGAACTTGTTCGCAGTTCACCCGCTCCCTCAACAAGTCCCTGCATCATGACGCCGTGTGCCTTCTTCAAATCTTCCAAAGAAAACGGATCGAGTTCCGGCAGCATTTTATAGACGGCGAAAGCATTTTTTACAGCAAGGATATCGTCCTGCGGCCCTAAAACGCGCTTTCCGTTAATAACATCCGTCACTTGTTCCAAAGAAAGAGTATTGTTCTCAATGGCGAGCGATGACTGAATGGATTTAATACGATTCACCCTGCGCAAACGAGGCAATCTTTCCAAATCGTCTACGTTGCTGAGTCTGCCCAAATCTTCGGTGATTTCCGATGTCAGTTCCAGCATCTCTTCGGTAATATCGTAGGGCGGAACATATTTATCCATACGCGACCTCAAAATCTTTCTTATTTCTATTATAGCACAATTTTTTAACGCCGTCAATACTTATATGTTTTCTTAATTGTTTTGATGATTGAAAAATCCATTTAACATCGCGCTGTGCGCTTGGCATAGAAAATTGCCTCCAATCAAAACAGTCTGCCCGATGAATCATCGGGCAGACTGTTTTGATTTTTGAATCACACATCAACTTTCCCCCAATACAATTTTCTCATATTGGGTCTTATTCAGATATACTTTGATTTCTCCGTGTTTGAGTTCGACCTTTGATACCAGACTGCGTATAACATTTTGCTTTTCCTCTGCGGTCATTACGCCCCAAGTATCGGGCAATGTTCGAAGCATATTCTCGTTCTCTTCAATTTGCTTGGTATAAGTCTGCTTTTCCCGTTCCTCCGCGATCTCTCGCTCTAACTTTTTGCAGGCGGCATCCACATCGGCAGCCTGATCAAGAAGATCGTCGTCCCCGATCTTTTTATAGGCATAAATCAGTCGGTTATATTCCTGCTTCAATGTATCCATTCTCCCCAACAATCCTGAAATCACCTCGTCTTCCGTTATTACTCTGTTGGAAAGTTCTTCCCGATACTTAAACGCAAAGTCCATGATTACGGAAACGACGTTCTCTTCCACCTCATCGGCATCATATGTGTAATTGGTGCAGTTAGGATCTTTTATCAAATAGCTTTTGGAAGATGCATACTTACTATAACACAGTATTTTTAGTTTTTGAGATTTTCCCTTCCCCCATTTCATATAGCGCATTTTTGCGCCGCACACGCCGCAATAGACAAGCGATGAAAGAAGATAGTGCGAATCGCCACGGATAACACTGCGCTTTCTCAAAATTTCCTGCGTACGTTTGAATGTTTCCTCGTCGATCAACGGCTCGTGCTTGCCCGGATACTGTTCGCCTCGAAAGGTGATTTCACCTAAATATGTTCTGTTCTTCAATACGCCGAACACCATGACATCGCTGCTCATTCCGACGATATTTGCAATTTGCCGAGGCGAGTATTGCATGCTATTGTATAAATTAAATATTTTTTTGACGAGAGGCCCTTTAACGGGATCAACAACCAAATTGTTTTCTTCTTTTGAATAATAATATCCGAAGGGCGGCACCCCGCCACCCTTCCAATACCCATCTCGCGCCCTTTGCTTTCTGCCCAACGTCAATTTTTCTACGATGGCATCGTGGTCAAATTCGGCAAATATTGAAAGAATGGAAATCAGTATCCCGTATGTCTGTTTGCTTCTTGAATCTATATTATCTTTAACAGCCAAAAAGTCACAGCCGGCTTTTACGCATTCTTCTTTCAGGAATTTCAGAATGAGCATCTGATTCCTGCCGATACGATCCAAACTGTATGTTATTACGAATTTGATTCTTCCTTTACGCATCAATTCGAGCATTTTCTGATATGCCGGACGATGGTCGTTGACTCCCGTATATCCGTCATCGACAAACACAACGGGGTTAGGAACTTCATACGCCTCGCAATACTTCCTGATTTTTTCGTACTGCGTATCAAGCCCATACCCCTCTTGTGCCTGCATATCCGTCGAAACCCTGAGATAAAGAGCCGTGATGTCTTCCATCTCTGGAGGGATCGCATCAAACAGCGGATAATCAAATTCGATAACTTTGCTTTTCTCTTTCATCGTAGAACCTCAACAATATATCCTACATAAATCAGGATGCTTCAATACTCGGCAGGTACTTCTGTTTTTGATGCCTGTTGTAAACGTTTATCACTATGTCGTTTACAGCGGTACTGACACAAACATACTTTTGCATATCTTCTTTCGTAAGTTCTCTGTTTCCCATATATACCGTTACTTTTTCAATCAAAGGCAAATCCTCCTCATTCAATCATTGCCTTTTTTCCAAAAAAATAAACATTGCATATTTCATTTATCCCCCATGCAATATATGCGAGCGCAAGGGCCGTAGTCCTTGCGCTTGCACTTTTACTCTTTATTCTGTTGTTCTTGCGGGACATAGTGATCGAGCAGAGCTTGATACCCTGCGACGATCAGCTCCACCTTTGTAAGGTTATACCTTGCGAGGAACTCGTCTATCTCGTTCGCATATTGGCGGTCGATGCTCGTTCCCCACACCTTGTTCTTTTCTTTCCGCTCGTCTTTATTCCGCTCTTCGTACTTCCTGCGACTCTTGCGAACTGGCGTATCCGGTTTACGTTCCATGCTCCACCTCTCAATTTCCCGCTATCGCGCAAATGATCGCGCCGATAAAGTTCATGACGCAGGTTCCGATAAACACAACCCCTATGAACAACGCTTTCAGCAACCCCTTTCCGCCTGCGGTAGTCCTCCATAAAGTTTCCCGTCCGCTTATACCGTTCGTCTTTGGAGAGCTTCGCGTACATGGTTTCGTACAGCTCGTCTGCCTGACGGTCGATGCCGTGTAAGTATTCGGGAAGGTTTTCAATAGCCCAATACTTTCCGACGTTTTCCTCTTCCAGATACTTCTTGGCGAGCGTTCCGTACTTGCCGTAGGTGTGCTTGACAGGCTTGACTGCGCCGCGATAGACCTTGATTTCTTCTTCCGTCAGCCCCTCGCCCCTGTCCGCTTTTGCAATGATTTCCTGTGCGTTCATCTGTTGACCTCCTTGTCCCTTTCTTCGTGTTAATACGAATATCACATTTTCTCCCGTTTGTCAAGGGGTTCGGAGCATTTTCCCGAAAAAAAATTTTTTTACGTTACCAAAGCGGCAATTCCGCGGATAAGATACGGGCAGGCAACGAGTATTGCAAAGATCACAACAAGTCCTATAAAATAGTTCACAAGCATTCTCCTTGCTTTCTCTTTGTCCTCGTTCTTATGAGCGATTGTATAGGAATCGCCGCATATCGTACAAGTATATACTCTTGTTGTCTTGCCGTTTTCGGAAGCCGAATCGGTGATCGCGTAGCTATGCCCCGGTGCGGCAATGGTTTCGGTATATTCGTCGCCGCACTTGTCACAGACATATCTGCGCTCCCCGTCTTCCGTACAGGTAGCCGCCTTTACGACAAAGTTGGAATAATTATGCCCCGTAGGATACGCGCCGGTTTCTTCGGTGCGTTCGTACCCGCACACCTGACAGGTATAGACCGTCATGCCGAACTCTTCG
>CAJFFD010000029.1 GCA_904373255.1 uncultured Clostridia bacterium
GGGGTAAATTTGAAGCAGTTGAAGATGTCGTACATATCGGGGTAAACGACGTGGTGCGAATATTCCTGCTTCAGAAAGTCGTGGATTTTTCGGTAGTTCTCGCTCTCGAACAGGGGCGCGAGCGCCTCGTCCCAGCCTCCGCCCAGCTTAACCATGCGCGTGCGCCTCCCGCCGTTTTTTCTCCTCCGCGGAAATCTCTTCCTCGGAGAGGGAGGCGAGCAAAGTCAGGTACGCAGTGCATTCCCGCTTGGCGTCCGCGAGGTCGTGTTCGAGGTAGTTCCCGCACTCGACGCGCGCGGAACCCGGCACTTCGTCCATCGCGAGCGCCGCAACGAGCGCCGTTTTCAGGGCGGAGAACACCTCCTCGCAGGTCAGACCGGTCGTCAGCAGGTAAAACCCCGTGCGGCAGCCCATCGGCCCGAAATAGAGGACGGAATCCTTGCACTTGCCGTTGCGCAGAGCCGTGGCGAGCATATGCTCGACGCTGTGCAGCGCCTTGGGCGAGATGAAGTCGCCCGCGTTCGGCTTCTTGAAGCGCAGATCGAAGGTATCCACGCCGCTGCAAAACGTCGTGATTTTTTTGAAAAGAGGGGATCTTATCCATTCGCTTCCTCCAAAATTTTGCGCATGTTATCGGACAGCGCGCCGAGGGCGATGAGCATGTTTTCGCGGTATTCGCGCACACTTTCCTCGCGCGCGTTGTCGGAAATGCTCTTGAACATAGTGCAGGGCACGCCCGCGGCGTAGGCGATATGCGCGATCGCCGCACCCTCCATGTCCCGCACGTCCGCCCCGAGCGAATCCAACAGCGCCATGTCGTCCTGCCCGCTCGCAAACGAGTCCGCCGTGGCGAGTGTCGCCGTCGGGAACTTTCCGCCCGTGCGCAGGGGCAAATAGGGCGTCTGATATTCGTCGAGGGTGCCGAATCGTACTGCACCGCGCGGTCGATTTGCCACAGCGAGCCGATCTTCGCGCGCGGCGTAATTCCGCCCGCCACGCCGATGTTCAAGAGCCTGTCCGCGCCGCGCGCGAGCGCGAGCATGGCGCTTGCCGCTGCGTTCGTCTTGCCCACGCCCGTCACAATGAGGGTGAAGGGTACTCCGCACGCTTCTCCCTCCCAAAGTTTTTTGCCGAATTGCGTAAATTCCTTTCTGATTTCCGCCCTTGCGAGGAGCGCGTCCGCTTCCTTCTGCATGGCGGCGAGTATGTACAGCATGATTCTGCCTCCGCGTTTTTTCAACAAATATTTTACCACAAACGGGCGGTTTTTTGCAAATTTTCCGCATAGGAATTTGCGCAATCGGGCATACTATTTCAAAAACACGGGAGGTAAGCCCATGAATCCCTTCGAGGAGAAAGCAAAAGATTTAGACAAAACCTACAAAAACTGGAAAAGCATCAATGTCAAACCGTACGACAAGGAGACGGTCGACCCGTACACGCGCGTCCGCGTCATTTTGATGAACGGCACCGAGTTCGAGGCGATCTGGAACACTTCGCGCTTTACCCGCCACTGCGCGAACAACGAAGTGCGGCGAGATATGGCGCTCCTGCGCCGCGGCGAACAGCAGCAGCAAAAGCGCATTGCGAGCTTAAAGCCGCGCAACGAGAGCATGCTCGAGCATACCATCGGCTACGAGCAGCTCGCGGTCGATCTGACGGCGATTCTGGCACAGCGCGAAAAGAACGGCTACGTCAAAAAACAGCTCGATTTCGCTCTCCTGGAGGACTTCGACCATCTCTACCGCTACGCAGACCTGCTCGATTTTGAAAAGGGGATCCATGCGGAAAAGCTGGTGGGGCGCTATACGGAGATCATGCCCGGCCGCCCGACGGTCGCGGAGGCGCGCCACCCCGGCGACGACGTGCGCTATTATATCAACAATTATCTGAACGACCCGATCACGCGGCTGAACGTCGGCATCATCACGGCGGCGGAGCAGCAGACGATGAACTATTACCTGAATATCGCCAATCTGTACGAATCGGAGCTGGGCAGAAAGCTGTATTCGGAAATCGCGATGATCGAGGAACAGCATGTAACGGGCTACGGGTGCCTTTCCGATCCGACGACCGATATGTTCGAGTGCATGACCATGCACGAATACACCGAGTGCTATCTCTATTGGTCGTGCTACAACGACGAAACAGACGCGCGAATCAAGGATTTGTGGATGATGCACTTCGAAGAGGAGCTGTCGCATCTGCATTTTGCGGCGCGGATGATGGAAAAATACAGCGGCAAGGTGTGGCAGCAACTCTTCCCCGAGGGCGGCGAATTCCCGCAGCTTCTGGCATTCTCGCCGCAGAAGGAATACGTCCGCGAGGTGCTCAAGAGCGTTCGCCTTACGGGGCAGGCGGAGGGCTTTGAGGAGGTCGACAAGCTCCCGAACAACTACCGCTTTTTCTCGTACAACCGCGCCGTGCAGGGCAACGTGAAGAGCCTTGCCAGCCACGCCGTCATCGAAAAGACGATCAAAAAGTTCGGCAAGGACTATCGCTTCGAGGAGAAGGCGCACCCGATCCGCGCGCTGAACGACCAAAAGAGCGTCAATGCGGACGTCGCGCGCATCAAGGGCGCTTAAACACGGACAGGAGCCGAAAGGGCGTGCGGAGATTTGACAGAACGCAAATATTTATTGCATGCATTGTAAAGCGGGCGGAGGCAACAGCCTCCGCCCGCTTTGTCCGTTATTTCATCCGCAAGGCGCTATCCGTCGATTTTCTCCTCGCAATGCTCGGGATATTTATCCCAATAGCCGCGGTACGTTTCCGCGCTCCCGTCGAAATCGAGCTGAAACATGCGGAACACGACGGAAATATTCTTCGGCTGCCACTGCTCGCGGTAGGAGTAGCGGTAGGAAAACCCCAGTTTTTTCATCACGGCGCCGCTCGCGGGGTTGTTTACATCGTGCGTGGCGGTCACAAAGGGGAAGCCTACGCGTTTGAGCGCATCGATAAAAGCAAACCCCGCCTCTGTCGCAAAGCCGCGCCCCCAAAGGTCGCGGCGGAGCGCGTAGCCGAGGTCATGACTCTCGCCGCAGTCCGCGTGGATATACCCGATCGGCTCGCCCGCAAGGCAGATGGCGCGGTGCACGGCAACGCCGCCCGCATCCTCTTCAATAAACCGCCGCACGAGTGCCCGCGCGCCCGCAACCGTTCGGGCGGGGAACCAGGGCAAAAAGGTATTTGTCTTGTCATCGGCGAAAAAGGGGAAGAGCGGTTCCGCATCCTCCGCCGAAAATTTTCGCAGCGTCAGCCGCCGCGTCTGTATCGTCTTTTCCATAGGCATCAAAGGTCGCTTGCGCAAGGAAAGCAGGCGCAAAAACAATTTTTTTCAAGTATAGCATACCCCCGCGCGCGAGTCAAGTTTTTCCGAATTTTCCGGCGGGCGGGGCTTTCGCTTTACTTATTTTCGCCGTTATGTTATAATTTTTTTGAATACAGCAACAGCGGGGTATATCCCCCGAAAGCGGCTTTTATGGAATACGTTTTTTTCGACATCGAGTGCGCCTGCGTGTATAAAAATGTGGCGAAGATCTGCGTCTTCGGCTATTGCGTGGCGGACGAAAACTTCAATATTTTGCGGAAAGAGGATATCCTCATCAACCCGAACGGAAAATTTCACCTGACCGATCGCGGCGGCGACGGCATCGTTCTGCCGTACGATTACGACGATTTTAAAAAATATCCCGATTTCAAGGCGTTTTATCCGAAGATCAAACAGCTGTTGGAGGGGGAAGACAAGCTCGTTTTCGGTCATGCCGCCGTCAACGACGTCAAGTACCTCAATCTGGAAACAAAGCGCTACAAACTCCCGTCCTTTGCCTTTCAGTTTGCGGATACGCAGGTTCTGTATATGGCAATGACGGAAACCTTCGACCGGCAGGCGGGTCTGGAATCGCTCACGCAGATCTTCGAAATCGACTACACGCCCCATTGCGCCGCCGACGACGCGTACGCGACCATGCGCATCGCGCAGGCGATGTGCGAGCGGGACGGCTGCACCTTGCCCGAATTGATGGAAAAATACGGCATCCGCTTCGGTAAGATCGGCAATTACCAGTTTTCCAACTGCGTTTCCCGCCGCAGGAGCGAATATCTGAACGAAAAGCGGCGCGAGAAGCGCGAGCGGGGCGAAAAGCGCGCCAAATTCAACGATTTCGTGTACGGCTACCGGGTCAAACCGCAGTCGCAGGAGCTGCGCGGCAAGCGCTTCAGCTTTGCCCGTTCCATCGAAGAGGATGTTCCGCTCGCCAAATCGCTCGTCAAGGAAATCGTCAGGCGCGGCGGGCGGTATTCGCTCAAACTCACGGGATGCAACGTGTTCGTACAGGCGGACGACGACGCAAGCGTGCGCACGGACGCGGCGCGGCGTATGTACGATGAGGGGAAGATCGCCGAGTTCATGACCCTGTCCGAATTGCAGGGGCGGCTCTTTGCGGAGGAAGAATGATCGCAGAATATCTCGCGCGCATGAAAAAAACGCTGCCCGACTATGCGGAATACGAGGCGTGCCTCGCGCTTCCGCCGTACCGCGGCGTGCGCGTCAATACATTGAAAATTTCCGCAGAAGAATTTCAGAAAATATCGCCGTTTGCGCTCGAGCCTGTCGCTTGGGCGCAAAGCGGCTTTTCTATTTCCGAGGAAAAGCCGGGCCGCACGCCGTACCACGACGCGGGATTATTTTATGTGCAGGAGCCGAGCGCCATGTGCGCCGCGCCGCTCTTGGACGCGCGCCCCGGCGAACGGGTGCTCGATCTTTGCTCCGCCCCCGGCGGCAAGGGTACCCAGCTCGCGCAGGCGATGCGCGGCAAAGGACTGCTCGTTCTCAACGAAAAGATGCCCGACCGCGCGAAGATTTTGCTGCAGAACGTCGAACGCATGGGCGTGGAGAACGCTCTCGTCACCTGCGCCGACCCCGAATCGCTCGCCGAGCGGCTTGGCGGCTTTTTCGACAAGATTTTGGTCGATGCGCCCTGCTCGGGGGAAGGGATGCTGCGCAAAGAGCCTGCCGCCGCCGAAAACTGGAGCGCCGCGAACGTGGAGATGTGCGCCGCCCGCCAGAAGAAGATTTTGGACAGCGCCGCAAAGATGCTCGCCCCCGGCGGATCGCTCGTGTATTCCACCTGCACGTTCGCAGAAGAAGAGGACGAGCGCAACGCCGAATGGTTCGTTTCCTCCCACCCCGAATTTGCCCTGCGCGAACAGAAAAAAATCTATCCCCACCGAGAGAAGGGAGAAGGTCATTTCGCCGCGCTCTTTGTCAAGGAGAACGAGGGGGAAGGCGATTCCCGCCGCGCCCGTAGGGACGGGATTCCGCCCGCGGATAAAAGGGCGATGGCGCTGTACCGCGCGTTTGAAAAGGATTTCTGCAAGGTGCCGCTCGAGGGGCGGTTTGCGTGCTTCGGCGATTCCCTGTGCCTCCTGCCCGAGGAAATATTCGATATCCGCGGTCTGCGCGTCCTGCGCGCGGGATTGCAGCTCGGCACGGCGAAAAACGGACGCTTCGAGCCTGCGCACGCCTTCGCTATGCGCGCAGATAAGAGTAATTTTGCCTCCGTCGTATCCTTCGAGGAGGATATCCTGCGGTATATGAGCGGTGCGGAACTGCCCGCAAAGGGCGCGCGCGGCTGGTGCGTCGTGGCGTACAACGGGTATCCCGTAGGTCTCGGCAAGTGCGGCGAAAGCATCAAAAACCACCTGCCCAAGGGACTGCGGAGATAACGGGGAAAATCAAGAATATGGACGCAAATTATAGTACGCCCGAATTTCAGATATTTTTAAAAGTTGCGTTTGAGAACGATTTTGATGTAAACAGAATCACGGAAGCCTTACAAATGAAGCCGTGCCATTGCATTCGTTATTCCGAATCCGGATATACAAAGGCTGCGCATGAAAAGCAACCGGGCGCCTGGTGGTATTGCTATCCCTCGCCGACCGGTTTTGAAAGGAATTGGACACTCCAAGATGTGCTGGAAAAATTTTTTGCTCCGTTGGGCGAGCGCAAAATTGAAATGCCGGAGGGCATCGTCAAAGAAAACGAAGGGCGCGTCGCGCTTGCCGTAAACATCTTTTTCGAGCATGAAGCACTCCCCGAAATATGTTTCGGCGGCAGAGCGATGCGTATATTGAACCGTTTGGATGCAGACATCGATATAAACATAAACGAAGACAACGAATCATGATTGCCCTGAAGTGAAAACGAAAGCGAAAAGGGAGTGCGCGATATTCAGCGCACTCCCTTTTTTGCCGCCTTGCAAATAAAAACATAAGCGGCGCAATGCTCTGCGCATTGCGCCGCCGTTCCGTTTTTACAGGGTCTGGAGGAAATTATTCATCCTTTTTTTCTTCGGCGGGGGCATTGCCCTGTGCTTCATCCGATTCCTCGGTGTTTTCCGCAGGTTCTTCCGCCTTTTCTTCGTCCGTTTCGACTTTGTAGATGTCCTCTTCGGTGATCTCGTCATCCTCAGGGAGAACGTCTTCTGCGGTATCGTCTTTCTCCGCTTCTTCCAGCTTCAGCTTGCGGATATAGCGCTTACGCTTATTGTCATAAGACTGTGCAGGCTTCGAAGGGCGTTTCTTCAGGTTGGAGAGGAGTTTGCGGATGAGCAGAACGATCAACGTGAAGATAAGCACCGCGGCGAGAATGATGGAGATGATCAGCAGCCATACGTTGTAGGTCGGCGTTTCATCGGTCGAATCGTCCGTGGAGGTATCATCGTCGGAAGAAGAGGAAGCAACGGTAATGTCGCTTGCCGCGAAGTTCACATATGTGTCATAGTAGGTGCGGCCGTTGACGCTGTCATAATTCGTGCGCAGGAAGGAAACGGTATCCGTATATGTGGTCGCGTCATAGTCTGCATACGGGCTGTTCGTGCTGTCCGAATAGTTCGCGTCGTAGGAAGCATAGTCGTTGTCGTCGTAGAGCGAGTAGAGGAAGTAAACAACTTCGGTCGCCCCGTAGGTACCGTTGACGAAATTCGCGGTATCGCTGCGGTATGCCTCGATCAATTCTTCTTCATTGCGGACGGTTTGTGCGTCAGCGGGTTTATTGGCGTTGTAGGCATCGATGAGTTCGTCGACCCGCAGGGAAACAAGTCCGCTGAAGGTATCGGCGTCGATGGTTCCGTAGTTGACCATCTCGAACGCTACAAAACTTCCCGCAGCGTTCTTATCGGTACCCGTGCGGTCGCCCGACCAGACTTCCAGGCGGTAATCTTTGCTCACGTCGCCCGTGGCAATGAAGAAGCGCACATAAATCCAGTCGGAAACCGTGTCCGAATCGTTCGTAACCGTCTGCATGAGCGATTTCTCATACGAGGGATCGCGCAGATCCTGCAAGGTTGCGTTTTGCAACTCTTCCTCGCTGACACCCGAATTGCTGTCGTTGACGGCTTCCGTAAAGTCCTTTACGGGGACGGAAAGCTCGTCGGTGTCGGCGTCTTTGTAGCGGTAATAAACGGTGCCTTTCTCGCTTTCAATATCGGAAGCGTAGTAAACGACGTTTCCGTCCGAATCGAGCAGATCGCCCGTTTCTTCGTCCGTGTCGTAGTTGGCAAGGTTCGCGTAGTAAACGCTCGTGTCGGAAGAACCGTAGGGGAGCCACAGACCGTTGTCCTTCTGGTAGGTGAACAGCGTGTCGTTCATCGTGGAGAAGCCTTCGTCTTCGGGGTCGCGCTCGACAACGTTGCCTGAATTATCGTAGCGGTAGGAGATGCCCGAATTGTATTTCAGGGTATCCGTATAGCGCTTGGAAAGGTTTGCGGGATCGGAAAGGTCGTCGTCGGTAATTTCGGGCGCGGTCGTGTCGATGAGGTAAACATTTGCCGTAGCGCCGGGGCTGAGCTTGACGCGCACCGTGACTGCCGTGTAAGAGCTTGTCGAAATGGTCGAAGACGACGATGCAATGTATCCGTATGCCTGTTCGACCGTATTGACGATGAGCAGGGGACGGGTACTGCTGCTGCCGAACAGCGTCGTCCACCAGTTGGTCTGGTCAAAGGCGCCCGTATACCAGTTGGAGTTGTTCAGAATATCCATCCAGACGCTGTTGCTGCTCTCGCTGAAATAATTTTCGGCGTATTCTTTGTCGAGCAGACCTGCCGTCGGGTTTGCGTCCTTCTTGCTCTGGTCGCCTTCGATGATCGAGCCGCCGACGTAGTGGCTGTCGCCGTACACGCCGTCGTAATTCGCGGGATCGCCGAAGCCGGTCTTGATGTTCTCGCTGTCCGCAGCCGTAACATCGTCAAAGCTGGAAGATGCGGAGGTATCGTTGCCGCTGAGGGCGACGTCTACCGCGTAGGTACCGGTCGTCTTGGAATTGTACTGCGTATCTTTCAGCGTCGTATACTCGAAGCCGGCGAATGCCGCGAATCCGGGTACATACGATGCCGCCGTGGTGGAGGAGAAGTCTCCCGTTACGCCGTAGCTGAATTCAAGGGTAAAGGAAATGTCATTGTCCGTGGAGTTGGAAACGAAGAAGAAGCACTGCTGCCATCCGTCGAAGATGTCCTGGCGGACGTTCGAGCCGTCGATCCCTTCATCGCCGTAGCTGCCTTTCTTGCCGTTGTAGTCGTCTGTAAGGTCGACCGCGGTGAGGGTAGTGGTGTCTACCGCACCGATGGAAGTCTTTGCGTCGGTACCCGTTTCGACGACGGAAACCGTCGCGCCCGTGCCGCCGCGCAGATCGCTCGTCTTGACCCAGAATGTGATGAGCAGATATTCGTCCTTGGAGAGTGTGAACAGATTTGCATCGTTTGCCGTTGCCGAAGCGGTGTAGGGCGCGCCCTGGCTGCTGTAGAGGAGCAGCACCCGGCTGTCCGCGAAGGGCAGGTCGCCGTAGTTTTCAAACGCCTCGCGCAGCGCGGCGGGCTGGCTGTCTGCAGTCAGTTCCGCTGCTGTTTTCCAACCCGAAAGCGCCATATCCGTGGATTTGCTCTGGATAAGATTATCAAGAACTTTTTGCGAAAGCCCCGTGGCTCCCTTTTCGATCGTGTTGTCGCGGTCGTCCGTCGTCGGGCGGATGCCGTTTTCGTTGTAGGCGTAATCGTCTTCGGTAAGCCCGGAATCGTTCGTTTTATCGAGTTCGAGAGACAGGTCAGAGGTCGTAATGTCTTTCAGGTTGATCACGAACGCCCTGACGCCGCTTCCGTCGTTGAGCCCCTTCACATCTGCCTTGATCGCGGTGTAGGGGGCGCCGTTGTTGTCGGTAAAGGAATTTCCGTGGGTGAGGTCGATGGTGAACTGCTGGTCGTCGGGAACGTCGCTCACGTCGAACGCACCGGCAGTCTTGATTTCATAGTGCAGATCGTCGAAGAAGGCGTATCCCTGTACATGCGACGCTCTGTTCGTGTCGTTGCCGTTGTCCTGGCTGCCCAGACCGAGTTCGACCGCAAAGGTCGTGGCGGCATAATCGGATGCTTTTACATAGAAAGTATACTGCTGCCATTCGCCGTTCGTGATGATGTTGCGCACGACGAATTTATCCTGCGACGTACCGCCGACGGTGTTCGTGACGGCGATGTACGCGCCGCGGTTTCCTTCAAAATCCTTGCCGTCGTCATAGGAAAGGTTTTTGGTGTTCACCCAAACGGAGAACATTGCCTCGGTACCCGCGCTGAGGGTAATGGAAGAGGAGGTGTACTTCTGCGCCGTGCCGCGCCCGTCCGAGCGGTAGTTGTGCAGCATCAGAACGTGCGTGCCGTTTTCTTCGTCGAGCTCGTCCGCGTTGTCCTCATCCGCCCAATGGGTGCCGGGGTTGAGGGCGGACGCCTTTTCGGCGATCTTTGCGGCATATTCCACGATCGTGTCCGCGTCGGTGAGGTCGACGGAAGAGTCTTCCTTTTCCAGTTCCGCCTTTACGATGTCCCAGCCCGGTATGTCGTAATAGTTGTCGATGTCGGTGTAGTACTCCGCATCCTCCAGTTCGGGGCTGTCAGGGTCATCCTCTTGCATTTTGTCGTACTTGAGGTAATCCGCATAGGCCTGATAAAAGCCTTTGGTTGCGTCTCCCCAATCGAAAGAGGTATCGACAATGCCCGATTTGGAAACGGATGAGCTGGCGCTCGTGCCGCTGCCGTTAGATTCGGTGCTGTTTGTCCAGCTGTCGGCGCCGGCGATGAGATATTTCCCGTCGTTGTCGCTGAAATATTCAAAGTTCGCGTTCGCAAAGGTCTGCGTGTCCGTGCGCGTTTCCGTCGTGTCGTCCTCGTCCTCGTCCGACGTTGCGCAGGCGGCAAAAACGAATGCACAGAAGGAGAGCAGCATCATGCAGGCCAAAAGCAAAGTAGCGAATCTTTTTCTTGAAAGTCTGTTGTGAGCCATAAAACACCTTTACCGTTGATTGAAATATTTTTAAATCGTACTATCTTATTTTAATATAAACGGCGATGAATTGCAAGCAATAACGGTAAAAAAAAGGTGAAAATCTCATTATTTTTTCAACTTCGGCGCAAACTGTATGCGAAAGACAAAAAAATATACGGAGGTTTTGAGTTTTGAAAGGAACGAAAGGCAAACTGTCTTTGGGCGCCGCGGGCTGTGCCGCAGGCGCCGTCAACGGCATTTTCGGCGGGGGCGGCGGCATGATCGTCGTGCCTCTCCTTACGTCGGTGGGGCAGAAGCCGCCGCTTGTCGCGCACGCCACCGCCATCCTCGTCATCCTGCCCGTCAGCCTCGCCAGCGCGATCGTCTACCTCGTCGGCGGGTGGTTCGACGCGGAGCTGTTCGTCGCGGTCAGCATCGGCGTTGTTCTGGGCGGCGCCGCGGGCGCGAAACTTCTCGGTTCGATCACGCCCGCCGCCGCGACCGTCGCATTTGCCGCCGTCATGTTCGCCGCGGGCGTGCGGATGATGTTTTAGGAGGCGGGGAATGCGCTTTTTGCTCTATTTGCTCGCGGGGTTGGCGGGCGGCATTCTCGGAGGCATGGGCATGGGCGGCGGCACCGTGCTCATCCCCATCCTCACCATGTTCTGCGGCGTGCCGCAGCATCTCGCGCAGTCGGTCAACCTCCTGTCCTTTCTGCCGATGGCGGCGGTGTCTCTGCGCGTGCATGCGGGCAACGGACTTTTGGATACGAAAAATATCCTCTGGATGATCGTGCCTGCCACGCTGCTTTCCGCCCTCGGCGGTATTCTCGTGCAGGGCGTGGCGGCGGGAACGCTGCGCGTCGGATTCGGCGCGTTTTTGTGCCTGCTCTCCGTTTACCAATTTTATACGGGTATCAGGGCGGCGGCGCAGGAGAGGAAGGGAAAAGGCGGCGGTTAATCCGCCTTTTTCCGACATTCTTCGTCCCCTCGAATTTAACACGCTTTACACGCGCGGCAAAATATGGTAAAATAAAAGCGTTATACGGTGCGCCGCGCCCGATATGCGGGCGCGGCAGGCAAGAATTTCTTATCGGAGGCATATTTTGGCATTATTCGGCAAAGGAGTACACCCGAAAGGGAACAAGTCGCGCACCTCGGGCGCAGCGATCGGCGTCTGCCCCGCCCCGCGCGCGGCGTACGTTCCGCTCTCGCAGCACATCGGCGCGCCGGCTGTTCCCGCCGTGGAAGCGGGCGAGCGCGTATTGCGCGGTCAACTGCTGGCGAAAAAGGCGGAAGGGCTTTCCGCCAACGTCTATTCGCCGGTTGCGGGCGTCGTCAAAGGCGTCGTCGGGCACATCGCGGGCGGCGGAAAAAAGGTCGACCATATCCTCGTCGAAAGCGACGGCACCGACGAGAGCGTTTCGCTTCCCCCGCTTTCGGAGATCACGCCCGAGAGCGTGCTCGCGCGCATCGAGGAGGCGGGCATCGTCGGCATGGGCGGCGCCGGCTTTCCCACGGCGGCGAAGCTGAACGTGAACGGCAGGGCGGATATCCTCGTCGTCAACGGCGCGGAGTGCGAGCCGTACATCACCTGCGACGAGCGCATCATGCTCGAATACGCGCGGCGCAAAGAGCGCGGTCATCGGCATCGAAAAGAACAAGCCGGAAGCGATATCCCTTCTCTCCGCAAAGTGCGGGGAGGGGATCTCCGTCAGGGCGCTGCGCACCCGTTACCCGCAGGGCGCGGAAAAGCAGCTCATCTGCGGCTGCACGGGCAGGGTGGTGCCCGAGGGCAAACTGCCGATCGATGCGGGCGTCGTGGTCGTCAACGTGCACACGGCGCTGTCCGTCTACCGCGCGGTCGATCTGAACATTCCCTGCTACGAGCGGGTGATGACAATCAGCGGCGGCGCGGCGAAAAAGCCGGGCAATTTCTGGGTCAGGAACGGTACGCCCCTGCGCGAGCTCGCCGCCTTTTGCGAGGCGGACGAAAACTGCGCGCGCATCGTATCGGGCGGGCCGATGATGGGCGAACCCGTCTTTTCCTTAAAGGTCTGCACCACGAAAACGAGTTCT
>CAJFFD010000030.1 GCA_904373255.1 uncultured Clostridia bacterium
CGTCATCTCGAGGTAGCGCACGCCCTTTTCGGCGGTGGAGTACATGGTGCCGATCTGCGAGCGGTTGCCCTTGCCCAGATCTTCCAGACCCGCGCCGATCACGAGACCGTCGTCGGAGAAGGCGCTCTGGCTGCGGCCGTACACGATCTGCAAAAACAGTTCGCGCATGGCGGTGTTGATCGCGTCGCACACGAGGTCGGTGTTGAGCGCTTCGAGGATGGTCTTTTTGGGCAGAATTTCCGCCGCCATCGCCGCCGAATGGGTCATGCCCGAGCAGCCGATGGTCTCGACGAGCGCTTCCTGTATAACGCCCTGCTTGATGTTGAGCGTAAGTTTGCAGGTGCCCTGTTGGGGTGCGCACCAGCCGACGCCGTGCGTGAGGCCGGAAATGTCTTTGATTTCCTTTGCCTGAACCCATTTGCCCTCTTCGGGGATGGGAGCGGGGCCGTGGTTGGGGCCCTTGGCAACGCAAATCATCTCTTCAACTTCGCGTGAATATTGCATTTTACTTCCTCCAAAAAATATTGACCTACTTTAAATTGATTGGTTTTACCGTGTAAAATTATACCATACCGCCGAAAATTTTTCAATGCTTTCGCGGGGATATTCTGGGGAGGGAACGTGTTTTTTTTCAAAAAAATCGGCGCCCCCGCGTTATTTGGCCGCCTATATGTTTACAAACTCCGCCGATTGTGGTAAAATAGCACTTAATCAAAGTAAACAAGAATATTTTACGGAGTTGAGAACAATGGCTAAAAACGTAATGGACACTCTCCGCGAGAGAGGCTTTATCAAGCAGACGGTCTACGAAGAGGAGCTGTACAAGCTGCTCGGCAGCGAGAGCGTGCCTTTCTATATCGGGTTCGACCCGACGGCGGATTCGCTGCATGTGGGGCATTTCATGCAGCTGATCGCGATGAAGCACATGCAGGACGCCGGGCACAAGCCGATCGTCCTCATCGGCGGCGGCACCGGCATGATCGGCGACCCTTCGGGCAGGACGGACATGCGCCTGATGATGACGCGCGAGACGGTCGATTACCACTGCGAATGCCAACGGCGCCATCATGGTCAACAATGCCGACTGGCTTCTGAACCTCAACTACATCGATTTCCTGCGCGACATCGGCGTGCATTTCTCCGTCAACAAGATGCTTTCGGCGGAGTGCTTCAAGTCGCGCTACGAGAGGGGATTATCCTTCTTCGAATTCAACTACATGCTCATGCAGGCGTACGATTTCCTCGTACTGTATAAGAAATACGGCTGCAAGCTCGAATTGGGCGGCGACGACCAGTGGAGCAACATCCTCGCGGGTGCGGATCTCATCCGCCGCAAGGAACAGCAGCCCGCGTTCGCGATGACGTTCACGCTTCTCACTACCTCGGACGGCCGGAAAATGGGTAAAACGGCGAAGGGCGCCGTATGGCTGGACGAGAACAAGACGAGCCCTTACGAATTTTATCAGTATTGGAGAAACGTGGACGACGCGGACGTCGAAAAGTGCTTAAAGCTTCTCACCTTCCTGCCGCTGGAGCAGATCTCCGAGCTGTGCGCACACAAGGATGAGCGCATCAATGCGGCGAAGGAAACGCTCGCCTACGAGCTGACCAAGATGGTGCACGGGCAGGAAAAGGCGGACGCGGCGCAGGCGCAGGCGAAAGCGGCGTTCGGCGGCGACGCGGAGAACATGCCCACGGCGGAGATCCCCGCGGATACGGCGACGGTCGCAGACGTTCTGGTCGCGGCGAAGGCGGCGAAGTCCAAGAGCGAGGCGCGGCGGCTCATCGAGGGCGGCGGCGTGAAGATCGACGAGGAGAAAATCGACGACGTAAACGCCGAAATCCCCGCTTCCGCGAAGGAAAAGGGCGAATTTATCCTGCATAAGGGGAAGAAGGTGCATATAAGGGTGCTGCTACTCGCGTAAATTGTTTCGAGCTGACGAAACAATTTACTGCGATTGGAGGGGAAACCCGAGCGGTTTTCCCCTTTGTCCGCGATATATAAGGGCACACATATTATAAAATCGCGGACATACACCCCTTCTGTAAGCCGAGGAGTCGGCAAATTGAGTGCAAGAGCAAAAAGCGTGGTTTTTGCTCTTGCGAGTGATTTATAATAAATATAAAATAAATATAATTTCAAAATCTCACGAAAAATCTAGCGAGATTTTCGTGAACAAAGGCAGCGGAGCCATGAAGAGCTATCTTTCCGTGTATTCGGCGACAACATACGAAAAGGTCATCGAGCGCTCGCGCTTCATCGCCAACTGCGCCCACGCCGAAAGCGAGGAGGAAGCGGCAGACAAGGTCGGCAATCTCATGCGCTTTTCCGACGACGGCGAGCCGCAGGGCACGGCGGGCATGCCCATTCTGGACGTACTTAAAAATAAAAAACTCTTCGAAACGGCTGTGGTCGTCACCCGCTATTTCGGAGGGATCAAGCTGGGCGCGGGCGGGCTGGTGCGTGCCTATTCCGGCACCGCCGCCGAGGCGCTCGATTCGGCGGACATCCGCGAATATACGCCCTGCCGCGAGGTGTTTTTCACCGTCGGCTACGAAAATTTCGACGCGCTGAAAAAGTACCTTTCGCAGAGCGACTGCGCCGTCAAGGATACGCAGTATTCTGATAAAGTGCGCGTCCTGACCGCCGTGAAGGCGGCGGACGCGGAAAACTTTGTATCCGCCGCGCGCGACTTTATGGCAGGCAGGGCGGAAACCGAGGAAGGGGAGGAATACCTCTTTCCGTTCCCCCTCTCCCGCGAATAGGGGAAAATCATGAAAGTTTGGTTCAGGTGCGATAAATGCGGCAAGGCATTTGAGGCAGAGGAACGCGTGCGTACGGACATCTGTCCGCACTGTATGTCTTTTATTGACCTTTCGCGCGCGGAGCGGCTCGTCCGAAAACCTGCCGCGGCAGTGTGTGGAAAGGAGGTTGACCCCGCTGCGGATGCCGCATCGTCCGCAATGAAAAAGACCGCTGCAGGCGCGAAGTCCGTTAATCAAGCGGCGGGTACACCTGCGCGAGGCATATCGCCGTTGGGTTGCCCCGCGGGCGCGGATGCCGAAGATACATACGATTCGCTGTACGCCAAGGCGGAAAAAATGCTGACCTTTGGCGCATGGGGCAATGCTTCCGAACTTTTCCGGCATTGCCTCGAAAAAAGGGAGAGCTGGCAGGCACACTTCGGTCTGGTGCGCGCGACCACGCGCGAGCTGACCGATTTGAGCAATTTTTCGGCGGTACAGAAGGATGCTGACGCCGCGTTCGACAAAATGACGGCGGCGGAGCGGATTTCGCTCGGCAAGCGGTATGTTCCCAAATTGGATGAAAAGCGGCAGTCGTTGAAAAATTCGCTTTCTTTGTTGGAGCGGAACGATCTGCATGAGTTTATCATGCAGAAAGACAAGCGGTCGACGCTGGGCGAGCCGAACAGAAAGGGTATTGCGGCGATCGCCGTCGGGGGAATTCTTTTAGCTGTCTTTCTGATAATCGGCGCCGCTCTGTTCGGCGCATTGCCGGAACAGCCCGCAGTAGGTACTGTCGTACTCTGTGTCGGTATTGCCGCGGGGGTTGTTTGCATTGCGTTCGGAGCGCGGGCGTATAGCAAGGAAAAGCGCGCCAATGCCGCAAAAGAAGCAGTGCGCGCCGTTACCGAGCAAACGCGAAATGTCGAGCGCGCCAAATTGAAGGCACAGATCGACGCGATCGATTATCTCTGCGGATTCCTCAAATACTGAATCGAAAAAACCGATTGCCTCAATTTGAATTATCCGTTTTGCAAATTGTTTACAAACGGATTTCCGGGTGCTATAATAATATAAGGAAAAACAAAAACGCGCGTGCGCGCAAATATACTGTGAGGTGGAATTGTATGAAATTCATCAAAGCGGAAAAACTGAAAGAAAAACCTGCCGACCAAAGCAAACTCGGGTTCGGCAAAATCTTCACCGACTATATGCTGACGATGAAGTATAGGGGCGGCAAGTGGGAAGAGCCCGTCATCGAACCGTACGGCCCGGTCGCCTTCGATCTCGCCACGACGGTGTTTCATTACGCGCAGGGCATCTTCGAGGGATTGAAGGCGTTCAGGAACGAAAAGGGCGAAGTGCGCGTGTTCCGCCCCGAGGAGAACTTCAGGCGCATGAACCGCTCCGCCGAGCGCATGTGCATCCCGCTCGTCGACGAAAAAGTCGTCCTCGACGGGCTGTTTGAACTTCTGAAAATCGAGAAGGATTGGATCCCCACCGCGCCCGGTACGGCGCTGTACATCCGCCCGTCCATCATCGCGACCAACGCGATGCTCGGCGTGCACGCGGCAACGGAGTACCTGTTCTTCATCATCCTCTCGCCCGTCGGCAGTTACTATGCGCACGGGCTGGCGCCCACCCGCCTGTTGGTCGAGGACTATTATACCCGCGCAACTGTCGGCGGCACGGGCGAGGCAAAGTGCATCGCCAACTACGCCGTCTCCCTCAAGGCGGGCGAAGAGGCGGAAAAGAAGGGATTCGACCAAGTCCTTTGGCTGGACGCAAACGAAAAGAAGTACGTCGAAGAAGTCGGTTCGATGAATATGTTCTTCGTCATCGACGGCGAGGTGGTAACGCCCGCACTCGTTGGTTCGATTCTGCCCGGCATCACCCGCAAGAGCAGCATCGAACTTCTGCGCGCGCACGGCTACAAAGTTACCGAGCGCCGCGTTTCCATCGACGAGGTCATCGAGGCGCAAAAGAAGGGCACGCTGAACGAGGCGTTCGGCACGGGTACGGCGGCGGTCATTTCGCCCGTCGGCATGATGGAATATAAGGGCGTCGACTACGTCGTCAACGGCGGCAAAATGGGCGACATCACCAAATGGCTGTACGATACCATCACCGGTATCCAGACGGGTCGTTTGGAAGATAAATTCGGTTGGGTCGTAAAACTGTGAGCATATTCGACAAATTATTCAAAAAGAAAGCGGACGAAAAGGCGGTCATCAAATTCTGGAAGGAATTTGAAAGCCGCGCCGAACTGTACGCGAATATTCTGGCGGACGGCGACGAGGACAGCGAGGACTACCTGTGGATGAAGGGGCTCGTCGGCAAAGCTCTGAAAATGTGCTGCCTGGATACAACCTGCGGGTACGATTTCGGGTTCG
Source organism: uncultured Clostridia bacterium (assembly GCA_904373255.1). Taxonomy (GTDB): domain Bacteria; phylum Bacillota; class Clostridia; order Christensenellales; family Borkfalkiaceae; genus Borkfalkia. Next base: position 5,139 of record CAJFFD010000030.1, read on the forward strand.
ATACCTCGCGCGACCCTGTGCGGCTTGTCTTTCATCATATGAACGACGACTATCTGAAGCAAGTGGGCGAGCTGCTCGCCAAGCATTACCCGAGCAGCCTCGCAAATACGATCGGATTTGCAGTAGCGGAATGATCCGCAGCCGATTCCGCGCAATTTTTGCGCGGAATTTTGCTATTTTGCGGGCAATGCGAACAGGTTCGTTTGTCGCGCATAATGCCTGTAAAATGCCGTATAAATGCACAAAATCGTCTTTTCGGAGGTACTATGTCAGACATAACAGCCATTACACCGCAAGTTAAGGACAAGGAACGGTGCAACATCTATGTGGACGGCAAGTTCTATTGCGGGCTGAAATTGGAAACGGCGCTGCGCTACCGTTTGAAGGCGGGCGAGCCGATCGACCTTGCGAAGCTGGACGAAATTCAACTGGAAAACGAAAAGTCGCAGGCGCTGGACAAGGCGATGACGCACCTGTCCGCCTCCATGAAGACGGAGAAGCAGATCCGCGACTATCTGAAAAAGAAGGGGTACGTCGATGCGGTTTGCGACTACGTTCTGGAAAAACTGCGCGGCTACAGCTTTATAGACGACGGAGAGTACTGTGACCAATACGTCCGCACGGCGGGCAGGAACAAGGGGCGGCGGCTGATTGCGGCGGAATTGAAAAAGCGGGGCGCCTCGGAGGACGCCATCGATGCCGCGCTCGAAAACCGCGAAGGCGAGGAGGACGCGGCGAAGGCGGTGCTCGCCAAGTACATGAAGAACCGCGAGTTCACCCGCGAGAACCTGACCAAGGCGTACCGCCATCTTTTATCGAAGGGATTCGACTACGACACGGCGAAGGACGCGCTCGCCGCGCTCGGCGCGGAGGACGAGGAGCAATAGCGGTAAAGGAAAGACAAACGAGGGGAGGAAAGTATGCAGAACGTACTCACCTGCGCGCAGATGCGCGCGACGGATAAATACACCATCGAAACGCTGGGGGTACCCTCCGCGGAGCTGATGGAGCGGGCGGGCGCGGCAATCGCCGAAGAGGCGGAAAAACTGCTCCGCGAGATCGGCGGGCGCAAAGTGCTCGCCGTATGCGGCGGCGGGAACAACGGCGGCGACGGCTGGTGCGCGGCGCGCTTCCTCGCCGAACGCGGCTTTGAAACGGCGGTCTACACGCTGACGGACAAACTCTCGCCCGACTGCGCCGCTCAGCGCGCGGCGTATGAGGATGCGCTCTCCGCCGCGGGTGAAGATCCCGCCGTGTTTACCGTTTTCCCCGAAGAGAAGTTCGACGTCGTTCTCGACGCGGTGTTCGGCACGGGATTCCGCGGCGCCCCCGAAGGGAAATTCGCCGAGGCGATCGCCCGCATGAACGAGAGCGGCGCGAAGATCGTTTCCGCCGACATCCCGAGCGGTTTAAACGGGGATACGGGAGCGTTTGTTCTGTGCGTGAAGGCGGATGTCACCGTCACGATCGGCGAGCTGAAAGGCGGGCTTCTGCTCGGCGACGGCGCAGACGCGTGCGGAAAGATCGTGCGGAAGGACATTGGCATCTCCCTCCCTTCGCCCGCGCAGGCGGGGCTTTGCGGCGCGGCGGATTTCAAAAACGTGTTTCCCCCGCGCAGGTCGAATACCCACAAGGGCAGCTTCGGCAGGGCGGTCATTTTAGCGGGCAGCACCGCCTATTCCGGTGCGCCCTTCCTTTCCGCGGGCGCCGCGCTCAAATGCGGGTGCGGCTATACCCGGCTCGCCGTTCCCGCCGACATTTTTCCCTATTGCGTCGGGAAACTCCCCGAGGCGATTTTGACCTGCGCCCCCGCCGAGGAGGGGCGCCTGCGCTATGACGAAGAGTTTTTGCGCGGGCTGGCGGCGGGCGCGAACGCCGTCGCCGTCGGCATGGGGTGCGGCGTTTCCAAGGGGTTATACGACAGCCTCGCTTTTCTGCTCTCCGAATACCGCGGCACCCTTGTCATCGATGCGGATGCGCTCACCGCGCTCGCAGAGTACGGCGCGGACATCCTGCGCGAAAAGAGCTGCCGCGTTATCCTGACGCCGCACGCGAAGGAATTTTCCCGCCTGTGCGGAAAGCCGCTTGAGGAGGTTTTGCAAAACGGCGGGGCGCTTGCCAGGGCGTTCGCGGCGGAATACGGCGTCACGGTGCTGCTGAAGGGGCATACGAGCCTCGTCACGAACGGAAAATTCACGATTTTCTGCAACGAGGGCACGCCCGCGCTCGCCAAGGGCGGCAGCGGCGACGTGCTTTCGGGCGTCATCGTCTCCCTCGCGGCGCGCGGCGTGAACGCCATGGATTCGGCGGCGTGCGGCTCGTGGCTGATGGGCCGCGCGGGCAAGCTGGCGGCGGCGGAGCAGGGCAACGAGTACAGCGTCTGCGGAACGGACGTCATCGCAAAACTCCCCGCGGCGATCTCGCAGCTGATCGCGGCGAGCGGCAGGGAAAACTTCGATGACCGTTAAAAAACGAGCCATGGCAAAATTTGCAGCCGCGTAATTCGCGGCGCAGGTATAAAGCGCGGCAAACTTGTCGATACTGTATTGCGGAAAGGCACTTCTCCGAACGGGCGGGCTTCGCGTTACATATACTGTTAGGGGGAGGGTTTTTTCCGGAAGACAAGTCAAGCGAGGTTGCTGCCAATGGATATCAGGAGGGGAGAACTGTACTATGCCGATTTAAGCCCCGTTGTCGGGAGCGAGCAGGGCGGCGTACGCCCCGTGCTCGTCGTGCAGAACGACGTCGGCAATAAATATTCCCCCACGGTCATCGCGGCGGCGGTCACGAGCAAAATGACGAAGGCGAAACTTCCCACGCACATCGAAATCGCGGGCCGCAGCTACGGACTGCAAAAGGATTCGGTCATTCTGCTCGAACAGATCCGCACGCTGGATAAGCGCCGGCTGAAAGAGCGCATCGGCTCTCTGCCCCTTTCCACCATGCAAAAGGTGGACGGCGCTCTGCTCATCAGTCTCGGCTGTACCGGGGGAACGCATTGATCGCAGTAAATAAAAAAACAGAACGTGCCGACCCGCCGCTTTGTCAAGCGGCGGGTCGGTTTTTTACCCGTTCTTCCCCGCCGGGGCAATGCCGCGGGCGGGCGGAAATCGCCGTAAAAACCGCGCAAATCCCGCACGAAAACGGCAGAAAAATTTCTTCGCCCAAACACTTTAATTTTTCGGAGGAGTATGGTATAATATCTTTGTATACCGCTGTCGGGCAAGGGCAAAGAGCCGTTCGCCCGCCGCGCGGCGTCCGGAACACAGAGCGTTTCGGCGAATAAAATCCGCCCCTTCCGGCGGAGCAACGGAGCGTATATATGAAAGAACCCAATTATTTCATTCCCCCGCGGTCGTTTCAGATTTTCGGGTTTGACATCTATTATTATGCGGTGATGATCGTCTGCGGCATCATTCTCGCCGTCATCGTCGCGACATTGCTGATGAAGCGCCGCAATATCCCCACAGACTGGATTTTCGACCTCATTTTATGCGTTCTGCCTCTCGGCATCATCGGCGCGCGCACCTTCTCCGTCGTGACCGACCCGACCACATCCATTTCCGAATGGTTCACGGGATTCCGCGACGGCGGTCTGTCCATCATCGGCGGCGTTATCGGCGGCGCGCTCGGCGTTATTCTCTTCTGCCTCATTCATAAGGTCAATTTTCTCCGCATTGCCGACTGCGTCGTGCCGGGGCTTGCGCTCGCCCAGGCAATCGGCCGCTGGGGTAACTTTTTCAATCAGGAAGTGTACGGCGGGCAGGTCACCAACCCTGCCTTGCAGTGGTTCCCGTTCGCGGTGTACATCGAAAGCTACCGCACCTGGCATTACGCCTTTTTCTTCTATGAAAGCCTGATCAATCTCGCCGTGTTCGCGCTGCTGTTCACCTTTATGTGGAAGTTCAAAAAGAAGCCGAGCGGGCTGGCGATGTGCGGATATTTCTTCTGCTACGGGCTTACCCGTTCCATCATGGAACCGCTGCGCGATTCGCAGTTTATCCTCGGCTACAATATCCCCGTATCCTTCGTCTTTTCCATCATCATGTGCGTGGGCGGGGCGTTGCTTGCGCTCGGTCTGCTGTATTACAACCGCCGCAAATACGGGCGCTGTTTCGGCGCGGCGGAAGGGGAGCCTTTGGCGATTTTGCCCAAGTACTACACCAAAGAGCAGTTGAAAAAGTTTTACGAAGACAAGCTCCTCAAGGAAAAGGCGGCGCAGCTCAAAGCCGAATCCGCCGGAGATGCGCCTTCGCCCGTGCCGAAAAAGAATGCCGTCGTCTGCCCCGCATGCGGCGCGCGCTTCGTCGCGGAGGGGGATGTTGCGGAATGCCCCTTCTGCCATACTCCGTTCAATACGGGCGGCGGGGATAAATCCGTGCAGGAGGCAGACAAATGAGCCGCGACCTGACCTTATTGACCGATTTATACCAGCTCACGATGATGAGCGGTTACCTGAAAAACGGGAAAGAAAAGGACATTGCGGTATTCGACCTCTTTTTCCGCCGCAACAGCACTATCACCTATTCGGTGGCGGCGGGGTTGCAGCAGGCGATCGAATATGTGCAGAATATCCGCTTCAGCGAAGAGGACATCGCCTACCTGCGTTCGCTGAAGCTGTTCGATGAAGAATTTTTGAATTACCTAAAAACTTTCCGCTTCACGGGCGACATCTACGCCGTACCCGAGGGCACCGTCGTGTTCCCCGAGGAGCCGATCATCACCGTCAAGGCGCCCCTGTTGGAGGCGCAGTTCCTCGAAACGGCGCTTCTGAACATCGTCAACCATCAGACGCTCATCGCCTCCAAGTCCGCCAAGGTCGCATACGCGGCGGCGGGGGATACGGTGATGGAATTCGGTCTTCGCCGCGCGCAGGGGCCGGATGCGGGCGTGTACGGCGCGCGCGCGTCCGTCATCGGCGGCTGCCGCTCCACCTCCAACGTGCTCGCCGGCAAGCTGTTCGATATCCCCGTGGCGGGCACCCACGCGCACAGCTGGGTGATGAATTTCCCCACCGAATACGAGGCTTTCAAGGCGTATGCGGAAATTTTCCCCGACGCCTGCCTGCTGCTCGTGGACACCTACGACACGTTAAAGAGCGGCGTTCCCAACGCCATCCGCGTATTCGACGAACTGCGGGCGGCGGGGCACGAGCCGAAGGGCATCCGCCTCGACAGCGGCGATCTGGCGTACCTCTCCAAGCGCGCCCGCCGCATGCTCGACGAGGCAGGCTATCCCGACGCGATCATCTGCGCGTCGGGCGATCTGGACGAATACCTCATCACCTCCCTCAAAAACCAGGGCGCGAAGATCGACCTGTGGGGGGTGGGAACGAAGCTCATCACGAGTGCGGATATGCCCGCGCTCGGCGGCGTCTACAAGCTCTCCGCACTGTATCCCAAAGAGGGCGGCGAGGTGCCGAAGATCAAGCTGTCCGACAATTCGGATAAAATCACCAACCCCGCGTTCAAGGACGTGTACCGCATCTACGACAACGCGACGGGCAAGGCGGAAGCCGACCTCATTGTCGTGCGCGGGGAGAAGATCGATACGGGCAAGCCGCTCACCGTCTTCCACCCGAAGGACACCTGGAAGCGCACCACGTTCACCGACTATTCGGTGCGGCAGCTCACGGTGCCCGTGATCAAAGGCGGTAAGCTCGTGTATGAATTGCCTCCGCTTTCCGCCGTGTGCGAGTACGCCGAGCGGGAGAAGGAGACGTTTTGGGACGAGTACAAGCGGCTGGACAATCCGCATGTATATAAAGTGGACTTGTCGCAGAAGCTGTACGATATAAAGAATAAACTCATTTCGGAGATCAGGGCGGAAAATGCGTAAAAAGTTCAAACAAGAGGAAGTGGAAAAGCTCATTGCCGGCATCCGCGAGGCGTACGAAACGAAAATTCGCCGCCTCGAATACCGCAATGAGGGATTGGTTTCGGAAAACCGCACCCTGCGCGCCAGCCTCGCGGAGATGAAAAACCGCGAGAGCAAGGTGGGCAAGGCGCTCGTCGCCGCGGAAACGAAGGGCGAGGAGATCAAGGAATTCTACCGCATGAGCGCGGAAACGGAGTGGAAGACCCTGCGGCTCTTTGCCGATAAGTGGAAGAAGCTCGCCGCGCAGATGGCGGGCGTCATTCCCAAGGACGATGCGGAAAAATATACCAAGTTTGCCGACGATCTGGCGGCGCTTCTGGGCAAGGAGCAGGGCAAATTCCGCGCGGAGAACGGCTCTGCGCCCGACGAGGAGCCGTTCGACCCGAAGGCGGTCATCGGCAAGTATATTGAGAGCGAGGAAGAGGACACGGGTTTCAATCTCGACGACGTGCTCAACCCCAAGGGTGAGCTCGATCTCGAAAAACTGTGCCGCGGTCTCGGATTGATGGACGATTAGGAGCGATTCAATGGCATACGCATTTATCTTTTTTCTTGCGCTTTTGGCAGATCAGTTGAGCAAAGCTCTCGCGGCGGGGTTGAATTTTGACAATATTCAGCTCATCCCCGGGCTTCTCGGGTTGGATTTTACCTATAACCCCGGCATCGCCTACGGCAGCTTCGGCGATGCGGAGTGGCTGCAACCCGTAGTCATTGCGCTCACCTGCGTCGCCATCGTCGCATTTCTCATCGCGCTGATAAAAGTCGGCAAGGGCCGCAAGTGCCTGCGCACGGGCATCGTGCTCATCATGGTCGGCGCGGCGGGCAACCTCATCGACCGGCTCGTCGAACAGCAGGTGCGCGATTTTATCCTTGTCAGCGTGGGAAATATCGGTTTTCTGAATTTCAACTGCAACGTGGCGGATATTGCCATCACCGTCGGCGCGGTGCTGTTCTTGCTGGCTCTCCTGTTCGTGGATAAAGATGCTCTCTTCCGCTTCCGCAAACAGAAAAAGCAGGAAGAGCAGGCGGTTCTGGAAGCGGTCGCCGACCTCGAGGAGCGCGCCGCGGAAACGGACAACGACCTCGGAGCCGACGCGCCCGACGACAAAAAGACGGAATGAACGCCGAGCGTATCGTGGCGGAGAGCGGGGCGGCGCGGCTGGACGTGTTTCTCTCCGAACAGCTGAACATCACCCGTTCGGCGGCGAAAAAGCTCATCGATGACGGGCATGTCACCGTCGGAGGCGCGCCCGCCAAGGCGTCGCGCGCGGTGAGCGCGGGGGAGGAGATTTTCTGCGAGATCCCCGCGCCGCAGGCGCTCGATCTTACGCCGCAGGATATCCCCATCGACATCGTCTACGAGGACGACGACATCGCCGTCGTCAACAAGCCGCAGGGGCTTACGGTACACGCGGGCAGCGGCAATTTGTCGGGCACCCTCGTCAACGCGCTGTTGTACCGCCTGAAGAGCCTCAGTTCCATCAACGGGGTCATCCGCCCCGGCATCGTACACCGCATCGATAAGGACACGTCCGGTCTTCTCGTCGTCGCCAAAAACGACGCGGCGCACCTGTCCTTATCCGAACAGATTGCCGAAAAGACCTGCCGCCGCGAGTACCTCGCGCTGTGCGACGGGATATTTAAGGAAGATGCGGGCAGGGTGGAAACGTACATCGGGCGCAGTCCTGCCGACCGCACGAAGATGGCGGTCGTACCCAAGGAAAAGGGGAGGTATGCCGCCACGAATTTCGAGGTCGTGCGGCGCTTTGCGGCGGGGTATACCCTCGTCCGCTTCCGCTTGGAGACGGGGCGAACCCACCAGATCCGCGTGCATTGCAGGCACCTGGGGCATCCCATCGTGGGCGACCCCGTGTACGGGAGCAAAAAACAGAAATTCAAGCTGAACGGCCAGCTCTGCCGCCTGGAACTCACCCACCCGAAGACGGGCGAGCGCATGGCGTTCGAAGCGCCGCTGCCCGTCTATTTTTCCGCGGTGTTGGAAAAGCTGGAACGGGAGGAGCGCGGGCGCGCGCGTTAAACGCCCGTATGTAACCGTCCGACGGGCAAAAGGAGCATCGCATGAAAATCAAGGGCAAACTGATGGATGCGGAGGGGATGAAGAATACCTTCCGCCGCCTCGCGCATCAGATCATCGAAAAGAACGAGGGCGTGGAAAACCTCGTGCTTATCGGCATCCGCACGCGCGGCGTCACCGTCGCCGAGCGCATCAAGGCGTGCCTCGATTCCATCGAGGGCGAGGATGTGCCGCTGGGCGTGTTCGACATCGCGCTCTATCGCGACGATTTGGAGGATTTGAACTCCGAAGTGGAGTTTTTTGGCAGTGAGATCGACTTTTCCGTGGACGGCAAGACGGTGCTCATCTGCGACGACGTGCTCTACACGGGCAGAACGGTGCGCGCGGCGATCTCCGAGGTGATGGCGCTCGGCCGCCCTGCGAAGATTCAGCTTTTGGCGCTCGTTGACCGCGGCCACCGCGAACTTCCGTTCAAGGCGGATTTCACGGGCAAGAGCGTACCCTCCTCCGCCAAGGAAGGCATTGCCGTCCGCTTTACCGAAACGGACGGGGAGGACGGGGTGTTTATATATGACAAGTAAAATTCTCGCAGATTTTGTTTTAAGCTGATAAAACAAAATCTTGCGATTTTAGGGCGCTGCCCTCGTTGCGTGATATTTAGTGGCACACATATTATAAAATCGCGCAACTTCACCCGCTGAGGTGCTTTCGCACAAATTGAGTGCAAGAGCAAAAAGCGTGGTTTTTGCTCTTGCGAAAAATTATCGGGTTCACGAAAAAAGTTTTAAGCTGATAAAACTTTTTTCCGTGATTTGGAGAGGAACCCCGAGCGGCTTTCCCCTTGTTGCGGCATATTTAAGGGCACACATAATATTGTAATGCCGCAACTTCACCCCTTCCGTAAGCCGAGGTGTCGGCAAATAGGGTGCGCTTTCCGAAAAGCGTGGTTTTCGGATGCGCTTTTGATTATTCAAATATAAAACCTCGTGCGCCGCCGCGATTTCCGACAAAATTTTTGCGGAAATGTTGCAAAAAAATACATACGTTCGCTTGAAAAACGCACAATAAAGTGGTACAATACATAAGAACAAAAAAGTAAGGAGATAATCTTGTATGGCTAAAAAACAGAGAACGGAAGGGCAGGCAAAGCGCGACCTTGTAAAATTCTGCGCGTTTGTGGCGCTCATCGTCGCGGCGTTTACTTTTACTTTCGGCGGATTGTTTAACGGGTCGGTTGCAGGCAATATCCTCGATCTGATCGCGAAGCTCGCGCTTCTGGTTGCGATCGCTTTCCCGGCTTATACTTTCAGCAGGGGGCTCAGCATTGTATGGCGCGTCATTTTTTGGATCGCGTTGGTCATCTATATCCTCGGCTGCGTGTTGGGTATGCTCAGCATCAACCTCGGCTGATATGGGAAAGATATAAAAGAGCGGTTTGCTTCGGCAAGCCGCTTTTTGTATAAAGAAAACCCCCGGATAGTCCGGGGGTTCAGGAATAGGCTTATGCCGATGTGGTATTGAAAAAATAACTCCATTCGTATATAATG